>NZ_JAVDUX010000019.1:0-117044 GCF_031456575.1 Ancylobacter sp. 3268 | reverse complement strand
CGAACGCCACGCCGACCTCTATCGCGCTTTCCTCACAATCGCCGCCGCCATCATCGCTTTCAGGGCCCGCACGAGGTTTTGTTAGGCGCTCTTAGAACGCTGCGAGGCAATCTCGAATTCGCGTTGAGCCGAGCCGGCATACTTCGACTCGTCGGCGATGTAGCCGAGCACTTCCTCGAGGAGTTTGCCATTCGTAATGAGCGGGGTAAGTGCTCGAGCCTCCGCGCCGAACAGCGACCTAATTAGAGCAGCGCGTTCCTCGGGCTTCACCTTGTTTATGCGGGCGAACACGTCGCGGGTGGTCGCGACGGCGTCCTTCTGCATCCCCCTTGCAACTTTGCGGCTGTCCAGGCCGAGCTGTTTGTACGCCGCTCGTTGGCCCTTCGTCGCCGAGGCTCCCGCCGTCAGGGCGGCCCCCATGTTCGTGAACGACGTACTGGCGACATCAGCCTGGAAGCCGGCGGACATCATGCCGGTGCCGAAGGCCGCTGCCTGCTCGGTGGTGAAGCCGAACTGCTGCGCCATCGGGGCGGCGCGTAAGGTGAAATCTAAGATGCGGCTGGCGCTGGCAGCGGCGTTGTTGCCGAGATGATTGATCGCGTCAGCGAGCCTGATCGTGCCGTCGAGCGTCCGACCGGTGGACGTCTTCAGCTCGGCGAGCGCCTGACCCGCTTCCTGGCCGGAGAGATCCCACGCCACGCCGACCTTCGAGGCCATCTCGGTGAACCTGGTCAGGTCCGCTGTCGCGATACCGCCCTGGCCGCCCGCCGCCGCCAGCTTGGCCAGATCGTTCGCCGCCATCGGGATCCGAAGCGACATGTCGCGGATGACGGCGCCCATCTCGATGAGGCCGGTGGGCGTCTGGAAGTCGACGACCTTCGCGATGTCGGAGAGCGCGTCGTTCCAGGCGATCGCCGCCTCGGCCGGAGCCTTGATCGCCTCGTACAGCACCCACCCCGCCGCTGCGGCGTCCACCATCTGCCCGCGGGCAACGGACAGCTTCTGGTTGTTCGCCGCGATGGCGGCGTTCATCTTGCCGACGGCAGCGTTGACGCCTTTGATCGGCCCGCTGATCTTGTCGATCAGCGAGACGATGAGCTTTGATTCCAAAGTCGCCATTATTCCGCACCGTTCTTGAGACGACGCAGGCGAATGGCGGCGTCGAAATAGCGATTGAACTTGTTCATCGGCCAGGCCTCCACGACATCAATCGCCGTGGAGGTTTCCGATGATACGAACACGACGGCGTCGGTCAGATTTCCGACGCCAGGTCGGACAAAAAACCCTGCGTCGCCGCGCTGATCTTCTTGAAATCTCGCATGGGAATCTTCTGGAATACCGGCAGGGACGAGCCGGCCATCAGGGCAAGCACCGCAAGGGTTTTATTGAACTCACCGTTCACCAGATCGGACGCCGCGTAGTCGCCCGTCACCGGCTCGCGGAAGGTGAATTGCGAGTAGGTCTTGCCGTCATGTTCGAGCGGGCGCGACAGTTCGACGGTCACGGGGTCAGACATTGGGGGTGATCTCCTTGATACGGGCCGCTACGGCGCGGCAGATGCGGGTGGCGGGCATGGCGTCGATACGGGCGGCGAAGCGCCGTGCAGGTTCAAGCGCGCGGCATGCGCGATCGAGCGCGGCGAGGGCCGCGGTGGGGATGGTGGGTGCTTCGTCATCAGGCTCTGCCCACCGTTTGTACCAGTATGGATCGCGGGGCATTTTCAGCCTCCCAGCACGGGGGGCGACAATCGCTCAGACTTCGAAAGCCAACCCAGGGGCTCGCTGTTCCGGCTGGGCGGCAGGGCAATAAGTTGGCTCGCCGAGATAAATGCATCCGGCGCGAAGAAATAGTTGCCCCAGATGATTTTCTCAGGATCGATGATGTATCCGCCGGCAGCCGCCGCTAATTCCGGGTCATCTCCAGTTCCGATGGCACGATTCATCGGTACGAGCTCCGCGTGGAGCGCCTCCAGGTCAGCGACAAGCGGCGCCAATATTGCGTGAGCCTTCGCGATGTCGCGATGAAGGCGCTTCACCAACTCATCCCGCCTGGCTACGACTTCGGCCACCCGCTTCTCCGCGGCGGCTTTCCGCTCTGCGACTTCCGCATCGGAAAGGCGTCGCTCGAGTTCGTCACGCCGCACGTGCGCACGTTCGATTTCGCGGCGCGCGGTGTCGCGGGCGGCCTCGGCAGCCGCGGCTTCCGCGTCGGTACCGGTCAGGAGTACTTCGCGGTACGCCGCCTCGGCATCTGCCAGGGTGCGCTGCAAGGCATTCATGTCGATCTGGCTGATAGCCGCGCGCAGATCGTCGGCCGCCGGCTTCGCGCCAGCGCCGAAAAGCTTATGAAACATTGATATTCCTACTGTTATGCGACGCCGTGGCGGGCCGCTATCTGGTGGACGGCGTCGCCGGTGAGCGTGCCGTGGGTCAGCAGTTCGGCCGCCACCTCTCGGATGGCGGAGCGGATATGGGGCTGATCGAGTAACGCCAGAGTTCGATCTTCAGCCCGGCGGTAGGTGGCGACAAAAGCGCCGCCGTCAGGTGTGGACGCTGCGAGAAAGATAGCGATCCTGCAATCGTCGCATTGGCCGGAGACCGCGCAGCGACGGGCGGCGTCGCTCCAGATTGCCACCTCGGTGTCGGGCGGGCGGTAGACCGAGCGATGATGTAAGACGCCCTCGCCGAGGGGGCCGGCCATGGTGATCACGACACCGTCGAGGCGCGGAAGCCCGCCCGCATGCGTCGCCCGCGGCTGCCCGTCGATGGTCACCGAGACGACACGGCCACCGACGGCGACGGCGACCACTGCGTGGCTGGCTTCGTGCACGGCAACTCGCCGATCGCGCTCAATGGGCGCGGCGGCCGTAGCGAGGATCGGGCCGTCGAATATCACCGCCTCGGCAGGCGCCACGATCTCTCGTTTGGCCGGCGAGGCAGCGCAGCATGCGCGGCGCACCCATGTCATGCAGCGCCCCGCAGTTTGGCGGCCCGCCGGTAAACTTCCGCCAGCATCTCGCCAGCCGGCAGCACAAGCCAGCCGGCACCACGCAGGTCGGCCGGCGGATCATCCAAGGCCATTCCCACTCGCCCATCTGGCCGCGGCGGCATCGCCAGGTATCGACGGCCTGCCTCGACGGCGGGCAGCATCTCCGCCACCGCCACAACGGCCAGGTGCGGCGCCCACCCGATGCGGGTCAATTCCGTAGCGAGCCGCACCACGGCGGCATCGCGCGGGCTATGCCACCGACGACCGTGCGCCCTCCGGCTGATCGTCGAGGCGCATCCGCTGGCCAGCCAGTCGCGCACGGTGCTGGGCGCCAGCCCGGCGAGCGTCGCCACCTCGCTCGTTGCGAGGTCCCTTAGTGTAGTATTGTTCATGGGGACCACCTGCCGCGCGGGCGGCAATGTTGATGAAACATAAAATGTCTCCCCGCCGGAGGAGAACAGCGGGGAGACAAGTTCCGAAGACCGACCGCATGTGGGGCCTCACTATTATTCCGCGCGAGGTGGCAAAAAGGGACTACGCTGCCTGCAGAAATTCCTGAAGGTGGGTCGCAGCGTGCCGCAGAAACATCTTCCCGCGACGCCGGGCGGTCCTCCCGGTGAAGCCGAACAACCTTCCGATGTCCGCGAAGTTCTGCGCCTCGAGCGCAGCGTCGAGCACCGCGACGTCGTTGGCACTCAGCCGCTCCCGCACCCGGCACGCCAAGCGGCCCGCATCTATGCGGTCGTCCATGCAGGGCGGCGGCACCATCGCTTGCGGATCCACGGCACCGCCCGCCGAGCCCCGCCAGGCCGTGAGCCGATCACGTACCGGGAATGCCCCGCAGTGCGTGAGTGCGCCCTTCGGGATGCGGCGGTCCGCCTTCTTGATGGCACCATCCTCGCGACGCACGAGCACGCGCTCATAAGCCTCGCCGGTCGCGAACCGGAGCGCGCCTAGACGGGCCAGCGGGGCGCAGGGAGTGCCCCCAATAACGGCTGGCTCCGCTGTCGGGTGAACCTCGACATCGCCGCCCACGGGCACGGCCGGACCGCCATACTCCGAATAGGCAACCTCTACATCACCCATGGCGCGCACGATCTCCTCGGGGCGGGGACGCATCTCCATCGCGCTATCGATGGAGGGCGGCGGAGGAGCTTGCGTCCATTCGTCTTCGTAGCAGTCGAACGGCTCATCCGACGCGTTGTCATTGGCCGCGGCGAGCATCCAGTTCGTGCTCAATGGCTCGGCTGCCTGGCACAGGCTCCGCCAGGAGCGCAGCGCGGGAGCAAGGTCGGCGAGGTCGGCGTGGCGCCCCTTCCCCGGGCGGTCGCGAGGTAGGATGTCGCTGTCGTTCGCCGGGGCTCGAAGCCGCCAGTGGTCAACGATGGCACGATGTTCGGCAGGCGTGCGGCCGGGTGTCCGGCCGTCGAGGGCGAGATGCATGGCGCGGTCCTGATGTAAGGGAAGCCCGTCTTCGCGGGCGCTCTAGGAATATAGCGTTCTCGCCCGCCGCCCGCCTGTGCCTGGCGCCGAGAACCTCGCCGGGATGCACAAAATCGACCGACCCCAAAATTATGACAATGTACGTGTGGCCGGCGTAGATAGCCGAAAACGCAATAAAATTGCGCCAAAGTGGCCATTCTTGGTAATTTTATTAAAGGCGCGGAACCCCCTAGAGCAACTTTATACCGACGGAAAGCCCGCGATGGCGCGTCCCCGCTCATGCCCTATAAATTCCCAGTACCTAACCCAGGGGGGGGGGGCTAGGCGGCCTTGTCAGGTCTGGCCCCTTCGATGCCTTCCCACGGCGCGGTTGAGGAAATACCGCCTCTCATAGTGGTCGTTAATCGTGACTGCCGCTCCTGCCACCAATGCGATTGCCGCAATGGGCAGCGTCATCAGATAAGTCATCGATGCTCCGTCCGCCCACAGACGCCAGCACGAAACCAATACCCAACCGAGACCGCCCAAGAGCAAGTAACCCGGCCATCGCTTACTCTCGATGCGGAACACTTCCTCCATGTATGCGTGACCTAACGACATTTCGTCCCGGTCCATGGGCGCCTCCCATAGTCGCTAGATTGCAAGGATACGGCGACTTTCAGCGTGTACAATCTTTGCGGACGGCCATGGCCTCCCGCCGCCTCGCTGACGAGTACGATGCTGCGCAGCCCGAAGGCGCCGAACGGGGGGGCGTCCGAAAACCGTTCCAGACGGAAACGGTTTTACCGCGGCGGAAGCCGGCCTAACCCGTAAGGAGATCTTCGAAGCCCGCCAGATCCGCGACGCCGAAGTGGCAAGTCCTGGCGTCCTGACGCTTCTGCAGGATGGGGAGTAGGGGCGGTTGAGCTATCGCGAGATTGCGCGGCGGTGTTGCGTCGACGTCCTCTCATGATACCTTCTACCCCAAGGTGAGGATCGCACAGATGCAGCCTTCGGAATGGATCGCAATCATATCCGCAGCCGTCGCTGGCACAGCTGGATTTTGGGCTTGGCGTTCAGCCCATCATGCCAAGAAGCAGGTTGATGCCGCGGTTGGGAATCTGAAGCCAGAATTTACGATCTATGTGACGGATCCCGACGATGGCGACCCCCCAGTTCGCGTTAGACTTGATGTTCGGAATTTTAATCGACGGCGTCTCTTTGTAGATGACATCACGCTGACGCCGGGCCCAGATCATCATTTCAGCAATGAGGATAACTTAAAGCTCCTAATCCGTTCTGCAAGACAGCCTGGCGTTTCCGTACATATTGAAGATGCGAAGGGGCTGACCATCCCTGGCTACAACTTGTCTACTCCCTCTGAAGAACAGTTCGACTATTACGTTTCCCGCGCTGGAGGTGGCGCTGTCGACACGACCGTTCGCGTGACGGTGGACTATCACCTGGGAAACGATGGGAAACCCCAAACGTGGACTGCGGAACTGAAAGTTAAGATTGCTGAGCAGGCTTATTTCTAAGCGTCTGCAGCCGCTCCACCTGCGCCACTTCCCATCATTGCTGCCCGCTCCACTTGCGCCACCCCTATAAGGGGTGGTGGCGCAAGTGGCGCAGTGGCGCAAAGCCAATGATTTGAACGGTGCGCCACCTTGGGATTTCAAGGTGGCGCAAAGTGGCGCAAAGGTGGAGCAGGTGGCGCAGATCACGCCTGATTTGCCCACTCGCCGACGAGTACGATGCGGCCCAGGCGAGGGGGGAAATCCCCAAGCACGGCGGCAAGCGCGACCAAGTTTCCGGTTCCGAAACTTGGTCCGCGAAGGACATGGTCAGCCCGCGGGACATCCACGAAGCCCGCCAAATACGTGATGCCGAGGTGGCACAAATAGCTGAAGCGGTGGATGACAAGGACGGCATCAGTTTTCGTGTTTTGTTCTTCTTGCACATATGGTAGTAGTCATTGAGGTTAATCTTCACCGATTCATGGAGGTGCAGAATTGGCGAATGCCCGCGCGCGACATGCGGCACTGTGGAGTGGCTACACCACCAGTCGGGAAACAATCTCGGGACCCAGTGTTAGCGCTCTGAGTTTGCCTGGGTTTCAGAGACTGGAAGACTTTCTGACGGGCCGCCGTCCGTCCGATCTAGACCAAGACATGGCAGACAGAATTTCTTTTGATACCTTCGGTCTCACGCTTGCCGATACTCTGTACGCCGAGGGACGAGAGCCGTCCGACGATATTACACACCACCAGTATCAGAAATTTCTTCAGGCTCGCCGAGATCATGAGGCGAAGCTTGAGGTGTCTCGGACATACCTCGATGAGGAACGGGTTGAAGTCCTTTTGATGCTCGGCCTTGATTTTCGGGACGGGTTTGGAAACCCCCTCCGCTCCACAAGGCTTGTATGCCGCCAAGCCGAGTTCGCCATCAGATATCGAGGCTGGAAGCCGAGGCACGTTCTTGCCCGTCCCGACGTCTGGGAAAGTCAGCTTGAACAGGCGGCAGAGGAGTGGCAGCGCAAGAAGAAGGTCTGACGGCATCCATACCACTCCTCTTGGCGTACCGACCTTGCATACCGGTGTCGAACCGGTGTGCGTGTGTCGGACGCACACGGGGGTTATAGGGGGTATGTCCCCCCACCTAGTCCGACACACTCCGACACGAGTTCGACACCAGTTCGACACCTAGTCCGACACGCCCCCGCCAAACATCTCTGCCGTCACATACAAGCGTTTGTGTTCGCGCCCTTTGCGTCCCTCCACGACGGTTTTGATGGCGCCCGCGTCAAGGAGGCGAGACATCGCGGCAGCGAACTGTTGCTTGCTGATGCCCCTGCCGTCGGCATGCTCCGAAAAGAGCTTTGGACCATAAGACGAACTCGGATTCGGGCTGACAGTGCGTCCTTGCCGATTGAACTTCGACAGCAACTCGACGAATTTATCGTCGTGCTTCCGGTGCACCGCGCCTATCATGGCCGGCTCGAGCGGCGAGTCCTCGACGAACGCCCCAGCCTCCCAACGCACGCGCACCTTCTCGCCAATGGCGCTGTAGTTGGTTTTCATCACCGAGAGCTCACGTGCGTTCGGATCTTCGCCGTCGCCCGTCGGCCTGGTCAGATAGAGCCTGCTCCGCACGCTGTTCGACCAAGCCGTACTGCCCGACGTCCCGGTGCCCGACTGCATGCCGCTGACCGACGGATGCGCCAGCAGCAGCACAGCCGGGCCAGACAGCGCCAGCTTGCGCAGCGCCGCGATGAAATTCCTCACTTGGTTGCGCTTTATCTCATCCCCGGCAAACAGGTCCGCCGCGGTGTCGAGGATCAGCAATCCGGGCTGGAACTCCGTCACCTTCCGTTCAAGGGCTGCGAACAGCCGGGTGAACATCAGCACCCCGTCCCGGCCGGCGGTGGCCAGGGTGGCGTCCTGATCGGCGAGGGGCGCGATCAGCATCCGGCCTGAGAGGTCGGCGAGGTCGCCGCCCAGCATCCGGGCGATGTCGACCGTACGTCGCTGCAGCTCAGGTTCATCGTCTTCCGCGGCCAGATACAGCACCTTGCCTTCGGTGGGCTTGAGCCTCGCGGTAGAGACGCCAAGCGCCGAGGCAATTCCCAGCTGCAAAGCCAGAAGCGACTTGCCCGTGCCGCCGTCGCCGGAGAGCAAGGTGACCTGTTTGGCCGGGATGAGGCCCGGCAGGAACCATTCCCGCTCTGGCACAGGCTGTCCGGCCCAGGCGGCTGGGTCGATCGTCGGCAGGCGATGCAGGATGTCGTCAGCGGCTTCGCGGGGCATCTGCAGAGCACCGCCGTGCGGCTCGGTCATGCGCTCCCCGATCTCGCGGATGCGTATTTCACGATGCGCCATCCGCTCGATCACCTTCTCCGATAAGTTGGGGAACTGCTGTTCCAGTCGCGCGCAAATCTCATCGAAGGTCTCGGGAGCCCGCCGCGCAAAGGCCGGTGCCGCCGAGGTGAGAGCATCGGCCAGCGAGCCCGAGCCACTCGCTCGATCACGGAGCGGCTGGCCAGTGGCGATCGCCTTGCGCACCAGATCAAGAGCCGGCTGGTACGGAGCGAGGACATCTACCTGCTCCACCTGAACGTCACCGCCTCGATCAAGAATAGCAACTTTAACGCCGACAGGAGCATCGGGGATGAACCGCTTGAACGAATCGACGAACACGCCCAAACGGCGCTCTTCCCCGGCTGGCAGGCGGTCTAGGTCGCCTGTGTACCAGTCGAAGCCATCGACCGCGAACGCCTCGTGATCAAAGTCACCGGCCGCAGTGATAGGGAATAGCGCTACGTCGCCATACAGCTGGGTCCGCATCTGGCGCACCCGGCCGAAGATGGCGGCTCGCGGCGGGAGGTGAATGACCTCGGCTTCTGCGGAATTAGCCTGCATGCGCGGCACCGCCATTCAGCGCCGCCAAGGCAGCGCGACCGATCTTTTCTGCGACGACCGCGGTGAACGCAGCGACGTGCTCGCCGCGGTGGCGGGGCGCCCAAGCTCGCAGCCGGCCGTCCGAGCCGCGGCAGATCTCTATGTTGAATACGCGAAGGCCGCCGGCATCGACATCGACGACGGCGAGCGCGCGCGATCCCGCCGCAGCGCGGCGGGCCGAAATTATTTGCATGGTGGAGTCCCCTAGGGGGTGAGTGGTGCCCGCACAGGCGGGCGGCTGCTGGGTGGTAGGTAGGGCTTAAGTGGCCTGGGCGCCTATGGGCTTGCTGAAGTCGTAGGGCACGTCATCGTCGTCGGCGGGCATGATGGAGGGGGCCGGCGCTACGTCCGCAGCGTCCGGCTGAGAGAAGCCCGCACGGCGATAACGTTCCATCAGGCAATCATATGGATCGTCTGGCCACACCAGCGTGTGACGTGCGGCCGAGTGAAGATCTCGCTCACTTTCAATACGCCACAGCGCTACGACCTCCTTCATCCCCACCAGTTGGAGAAGTTCATCCGGCTCCTTGATCCAGTCGCAGCGGTTCTTTCCGAGGAAGGAGGGCAGACCGCGATCCGGCTTGTCCTTGTCGAAATCGTCCAAGGGCCAGAACGGCTGCATCATCATCGCGTCTCGTTCGCATTGATGGGCATACGAAAGCGGGATGACTTCGGTACATATTGGCTCCCCCTCCTCATCGAGGATGGTATCTTGTTTGCCGCCTTTCCTGATCCACTCCCGCCAGCGCGCGAGTTCGTCGCGGGCTTCGGAGAGCTCGGTGGCGAGGCGGTCCTTGTCAGATTTGGCATAGACAAGCTCGGTCTGCGCGGCATCTCGCTGCTGCTCAGCCTGCTGCGCCCTACCGAGGCGCAGGGATGCCATTTCCTCTTGCTCGGCTGCAGTTGCCTTAGCCTTTTCCAGTTCTTTCTTGAGCCTCTCCACCTCTTTTCGGAGCCGATCGACCTCGTCGTCACCACCTGGAGACGGCTGCTCAGCCTCGCCATTGCGTCCGTTACTAACGGACACTGCTTCCCGACTCTTTTCGGCATGCCGGGCCACACGCTCGGCTGTCTTCGCCCGGATGCCCGAGAAAGTCTTCGTGCCCCCGGCGACGGCCATCACCTCATAGGCCCGCGATTTCCCTATCTGGTGCGTGGCCAGGAATTCGCGGAACGACCCGCCCTCGGCCTCGACACGCTGGCGCGCCTCGATGAGACGGAGGCCGGCAGCGAGATAGTGGTCTTCGGCTTTCCCGATCGCCTTATCGCCGGCCTCAAGCCGGGCGCGGATCTCGGCGCCGAGCGTATCGATGGGAACAAGGGCGTTCATGGTCACGCCGCCGCCTTCTGCTGGTTGTCGTTACCGGCCGACCACGTCGACGTCCGCCGCCGCTCGGCCAGCCAGGCGTCGAGGTCGGCAGGATCGTAGAAGACCGCGGAACCCAACTTCAGGTAAGTCGGCCCGGTGCCATACACCCTCCATTTGTTCAACGTCGAAATTGACAATCCCAGCCGCGCCGCGGCGTCGCGAACCTTCAACATCTCGGCACCTCCTTGCCAGCGGCACCACGCCGCCGGCTTCATGCATAGGAAGGTAGCGATTCCGATTCGACCGAACCCGATTTCAGTTTGGGCACCCCCGAGGAGGCCACAAGAAATTAGCGCACGGTGCCGCCGGGTTCCGTTCGTTTCCCGTTCATGGCCTCGGAGATACGGCCTGCAATGACGTCAGCCGCGGCGCGGACAGGGTCCGTCTGCAGGTGCGCGTAGCGCAGCGTCGTGCCGGCGTCGGCATGACCGAGCAGCCCGCCGATCACCGGCAGGCTCATGCCCGCCGCTGCGCCCACGCTGGCGAACGTGTGCCGCAGGTCGTGAAGGCGCACGTCCTCAAGGCCGGCGTGTTTCGATAAGGCTGCCCAGGGCTTCTTTAGGTCGTGGCGCGGCCGGTCGGGGTCGTTCGACGCAATGACATAGGTGCCGACGCGGGGGAGGGCGGAGAGTACCTCCTGCGCCGCTGCGGACAGCACCACCGTCTTTTTCCCGGTCTTGCTGTCGGGGAGGAACAGCACGCCGCGCTGGGCATCATATTCCGACCAGCGGAGATGCAACACTTCGCGCAGGCGGCACCCGGAGAGCATCAAGAGTCGGATGGCGCCGGTCACATGCGGGGAGAAGATTGTGCGGTTCTTTCCCTTTGGGGCGTGCTTCGACTCTGATGGAGCGTGCGGCAGGCCGACAGTTTCAGCCTCCTGCAGTGCTGCGCCGAGCCGGGCGAGCTCTTCTTGCGTCAAAAACCTTTCCTTCGCCTGCTCGGCGAACTTCTCAATCTTTGAGCATGGATTTGTCCCGTCGGGGATCAACCCTGCAGTGCCGGCCCAGTTGAACATGGCTGACAGCAGCGTCAGCGCCCGATTGGCGGTTGTCTTCCCGCCTTTGCCGTCGGGGCGGGTGGCAAGCTTGGAGTGCCATCGCTCGACATCAGCCCGAGTGACGAGTACAGCCCGCTTCGAGCCCAGTGCGGGGGAGATGTGGGTGTTAAGCAGAATGCGATAGTACCCTGCCGTTGACGCCTTCCGCTTCGTCTCGATGTGGCGCGCCATATAAGCTGCGGCGATCTCGTCGATGGTCTCGGCGGCGCGTTCGGTGCGGCGTTCGGCGGCCGGATCTGCACCCTTGCGGATGCCCGCGAGAATGTCGGCCGCGGCGTCGCGAGCGGCTTCGGGCGTCATTTCCTCGCCGCCGATCTTCACCCGCTTTTTCGCCACGCCACGCCCGCCCGCGCCAGGGCGATATTCCAAGATCCACGATCGCGCGCCCGAGGGCATTATCCGCAGCCCGAAGCCCCTCAGGTCGGTGTCGAAAAAGGTCACAGGTTTCGCTGCCGGAAGCAGTCCGGACACGTTGCGGCGTGTGAGTTTCGTGGTGGGCATAGCGGAACCTCCGACCTACTAGTCTTATATCGGAGTCGCCACCGAGTCGCCACCGTGCAGGGAAAAGACGGGAAGGGGCAGGATGTTTGATACAACATATCATGCTCGATTCTGCCGCTAGAGCATTGATATGTTGACGCTATCGGAAATTCAAGCTATCGCCGGGAAACGAATTGGCTACGTCTGGGGGACTAGGGGTCGGAGGTTCAAATCCTCTCGCTCCGACCATTTTTCCAAGAAAAATCGATGTCTTAGGTGTGGCGCCCAAAGGCGGCCCTCTATTTTTCCGCTCGACGGGGTCGCGGGAAATGCGGAGCCTGTTGATAGGGTCAAACGCTCCGGTGCTGTAGGCGAATTTCATCCTTGCCTTCAGTTTCCCGCGAGGTGGCCCTGACATCCGACGGCGTCACGCCATAGCGCTCCTTGAACCGCCGATAAAATGTCGATGGCTCGACCAGGCCCAGCCCGAAGGCAATGTCGGCGATGGTCTGGGTCGCGAAGCGGGGGTCGCCGAGCCGGTCATGGATGAGCGTCAGGCGCCGCTCGGCGACGTAGTCCGACAGGCTGCTGCCCGCCGCGGCGAATAATCGGCGGATATAGCGGGGACTGACGCCCATATGGCGGCCGACCAGTTCCGCCGAGAGGCGGGCATTGCTCACATTTTCGTCGACATATTGCTTGATCTGCCGAAAGCGCGCGGCGCGCACGCCGCGTCCGGCGACGATCTCCTCCACCTCCCGCGTGGTGCCCAGTGCCGCCGCCAGCAGATCGGCGACATGCTGCGAGATCAGCGGCGCCAAGCGCGGCGTGATCGGCGTGCGGTTCACCGCCTGGAGGTAGTCGAACAGCAATCGCGTCTCCGGTGCCTCGGGGCGAAGCGCGTCGGGCGCGAGGTCGCCGAGATGCCGGACCAGCGGCTCCAGAAGACGCCGGGAGAGTTGGACGCAGATCGTCCAGTCGCCGTCACGCGCCTCGGCTCGCCACCGGGTATCGAGGGGCATGATGCAGGGCGCGCCGCGGGCGGTCTCGGTGGTGCATCGGCCCCGACTGTCGAAGCGCCAGCCCCCGGCGATCCAGGAAACCGCCAGATCGTCGTTACCGTCAGCCATCAGCGCCTGCGTTCGTTCCCATGCCATGGGCGCCACCGCTCCGCCGGTCACGCTCATGCCCGGCAATAGCGTGGTGACGGAACGGAAACGCAGCTCGTTGCCATCACGCGGCAGAAGATCCAGCCGCATGCATATGCGGCCATAGTAATCGCGGATCATTTCCTGTCGGTCGTGCCGGTCCAGAGCCTCCGTCGAGACTTCGATCCGCTCGCCACTGGCTGCCATGCAGGAACCCCGGAAGCCTTTCTATAAAGGCATTTTATGTCATGAAATCAGCCTGCAGATAAGGCGAGGAGTTCCGCCTCCGCGATATATTTGTTCCGTTGGCATGACACGGGATTTTTGCCTCTGAGTCAGGATTGACAGCGCGAGCATTCGCCAAATCAGTTTAATTACTACAAAATTCGGAGGAAAATATGCGTAAAATTAACATCTTGACGTTCTGCGCTGCCAGCCTGTGCCTTTCGATACTTCTCCCGTCGCAATCGTTCGCGGCCTACACCTGCATGAACCCCGCCATCTGCCGCGCGGTTTGCGGCGCACCGACCTGCGGTCAGATCACCGCACGCGATGCCGACATGCGCGCCCTCGACGGCCCCGCGGCGAAGCTCGCGGCATCGCCGGGCAAGCCCGCCGCCGGCAAGACCTATACCTGCATGAATCCGGCAATCTGCAGGGCCGTTTGCGGCAGTCCCACCTGCGGCACCCCCTGAAGCCGCAGCACGGCCCGCTACGATGCGAAATGCACCGGAGCGGGCTTTTCCTGCCGGGTCCGGGAGCCGCATGCAAGACCGGCGGCGGCGACCGGGACAATCACGGCGCCGGCGGCTTGGAGAACCCTCCACCGTGGCCATCGCTCGCCGGGGCTGCTATTTCGGATCCGTCCACCCATGGTCGGAGCCCGGCCCCTATGACCCCCGCCGAAATGCAGGCCGCCCTGGCCACGCTGGACCTATCGCCCGCCGCCCTCGCCAAGCTGCTCGGCGTCGATGTCAGGACCGCCCGCCGGTGGGCGACGGGCGGGAAGCCGATCCCCGACACCGTAGCGGCGCAGGTCTCGGCAATGGTGGCGGCCGGTGGCGTGCCCGTTGAACTGGTGGAGCAGCGCCGGAAGGTCGAACCCGAGGTGGTCGCCCGCTTTCTCTGGGTGCGGCGCAAGGGCGAGCCGGAATGGACGGTGGCGGAGCATGACCTGGTGGCGGACGTGTTCTACCTCCCTGGGCGGGTCGAACGGTACAGGGCCGTGGATCTTGTGCTGGGACCCGCCATCGAGATGCCGACGTGATGGCGTTCAGGCTGGTGTAAGTGCGGACACGCGCTGCCATCGCCCGGCGGTGCCGCGGATCCGTCCGTGTCGAGGACCCTCATTGGCGTCGCGGGGCGAAGCCGGCCGGACACGGTGCGACGCTTCAAGCTCGGCATTGGCAGAATCCCGGCCCGCTTGGTGTCGGCGGGAACACTTCGTCGCTGACGTCGTATTTGGATGATCGGCGCGGGAATCGTCATTATGAAGGGAGGGAGCCGGCGCGCCGACTGCATTCCTCATTTCGTTTCGAGATTTTATGAGCTTTTCCGTCTTTCACTGGCGTTCGAAGGACGCAATCGGCAATTTTGGCGACGCACTGACGCTGCTGTATCTGGCGCGCATGTTCGAAGGGCCGTGCCTGTTTCGGACGGGCACGGTCCATCTGGTCGGTAGCGTTGTTTCCGAGCGCCAGATTGCGGCGACCAGCAGCAGGGGAGGCCAGGCGAGCGGTGGCCTGGGCCGGGCGATCTTCTGGGGCTGCGGCAAGCGCGATGCGAGGCCTCTTTCCCCGCTCGCCGAACGGCGGGCGATCTTTCTGGGGATCCGGGGCGAGCATTCGCGCCTCGCCCTCGGCCTGCCGAGGAATACGCCGCGCGGCGATACCGCGCTGCTGCTGCCGAAGTTCTACACGCCGGGAACGCATGCGCGGACGCTCGGCAAGGTGCTGTGGGTGCCGCATGTCCACCATCCCAAGGTGAAGCTGGACACCCTCGACACCGGCATGGATTCGGTGGTGATGCGGCCGGGGATTCCCAATACCGTCGCGGCCTGCGAAGAGTTTATCGACGCCATCGCCTCCGCCCGCTTCGTCATGGCGAATGCCATGCATGCTGCCGTCGTGGCCTTGGCCTATGGCGTGCCCTTTGCGTTCTGGGACGGAAAATATGTGGATGTCCCGTTCAAATGGCAGGACTTCGCCAGCGGGCTCGGCTTCACCTTGCCCTTCGCCCCGTCGCTGGCCGAGGGCATGCGGCTTTTCGAACAGGTGCGGCCCGACCGCTTCATGTCGGCCTGGGATCCCGTGCCGTTGATGGAAGTCGCGCCCTATAATTTCCGCACGCCGACCTGATGTTTCCGGCGACCGGCTGCGGCCGTTACGGCTGACGCTCGATGTCGCGAGATGCGGCGCGTCCGGGTGTCCGGCGCCAGGGATGGGGGCCGTGGTGCCGGCGCGGGCCCGGTTCCTGCGCCCCTGCACCGCTCCATCACTATGCGGGGCGATGCGGCGATTGGCACTCACGCGCCCGGGATGGCCGTCACCTGCAGCTGCCTACCCCTCTACCTCAGTAACGCTTAGCGGAATACCGCAGACTGCAGTCGTGGCGCCATCGTCGCCGTGTCCTGCCACAGGCGTGGTCAGGATTACCCTTGGTAATATTTACCGGCGTTCGTTCTCTATGCTATCATGCTGCGACAATCTGAGGTGGTGCGTGTTTGTTGGGCGCCGCAATACGTTAAAAGTGTCGAGGAGCACGGTGCTTGACTGGTAATGAGTTGGCTGAACTCCGTGACCGTTGGGAAATGACGGTTCCCCAGCTGGCCGAATTACTCTCCATGACGCGAAGTCAACTCCAGAAAGTCGAACAGGACGCCGGCGAGATCGAGCCGCGCCTGAGGCTGGCGATTGAGCGCATCGCCCTGGATGTCGTCGTGGAGCGGCAAGACCTTTCGCTGGCGCCGCTCTCGATGCGGGTGGCGCTGGTGGAAATGATGAACGCCTTCAATCCGGTCCATGTCATGTCCGCCGCGGGACAATCGATTGGCCGCGTCAGCCGCCAGACGGTCGCCTTTCTGCGGCCGGACGTCGTCGTCGACGACGAATTGGGCGATGTGGTGGGGCAGATGACGGCGCAGGATTATGTCGAGGCGGTCAGCGACCGCGTCATGCCGCAATGGCGCAACGCCTCGTGACCGGCACGGGCGCTCGCTGATCGCCGTTGCGGCGGCGGGGAGGCAATCGGGCGGCGTGAGGGCGGCCGCCGGTCACATGACATTCAGCACGATTGCCGCCAGGACGAGATACCGCCCGAGCTTGGCGAGGGTCACCAGCAGCAGGAAGACCGGGAACGGCTCGCGCATCACGCCGGCGACGAGGGTGAGCGGATCGCCGATCACCGGCGCCCAGCTCAGCAGCAGCGACCATTTTCCGTAGCGCCGGTACCAATCCTGGGCGCGGGCGAGCCTGACCGGGCTGGCGGGAAACCACGACCGGTCGGCATAGCGCTCGACAAAGCGGCCGAGCCACCAATTCACCACCGAGCCCAACACGTTGCCGGCGCTGGCGATGGCGATCAGCAGCACGGCCGGCTGCGCACCGGCGACGAGCAGGCCGGCGAGCACGGCTTCCGACTGCATCGGCAGGATGGTGGCGGCGACGAGGGCGGAGAAGAACAGCCCGGCATAGGCGGCAAGATCGATCATCGTCGCCTTATAACCGAGCCGCTGCGGCTCGCCAGGATCTCGGCCATGCGGGTTTGCCGCCATCGGGCGGACACGCCGGCAGATTGAGGTATCATGATCCGTACATAGGACATGCTGTCCTGCATGAAACGCAGTGCTGAGACGCGGAATTTACGCTTCTGCCATGGTGCGGCGCACACTATCTTGTCCTTAACCGTGCTGCCCTGCAGCATGGATCAAGAGGAGAAATCATCATGCAGATCGATCAGATCAGCATCGCCTTGCGGACGGCCTTTGCGCGTCGCCGCCAGTATCGCCAGACGCAGCGCGAGCTCGAGGCCTATAGCGACCGCGAACTCGGCGAGCTCGGCTTCAGCCGAGCCGACATTCACGACATCGCCCGCCAGGCCGCCGATAGCGTGCCGCAGGCCGCGTTGGAGCGCCGCCTGCGCCTCGTGACCGCCATCTGAACGGGTTTTAGCCCTGCGCATTGCGCATGGCCTGCTTCAGCGCTGCGGTGAGGTTGCCTCCGGCGGCGAAAAACTGGTTTGGCGTTCGCCGGCGGATAGGCCGGCGGGGCGCGCGAACGGCCCTGGCGCCCGCTCTCCCGGCTGGCGCCGGCGGCCGACGTCCTGGAACGCGGCGTCGAGCCCATCCGGCACCGTCACCCAGGTGAAGACGAGGTTCTCGTCGCCTTCATTGACGAAGATGTGGCGGCGGTGGCGGCCGAGATAGAAGGCCGTGCCCGGCCGCATCGGGTGCTCCACCCCTTCGATCACCGCGCGTCCGCGTCCCCGCAGCACGTAGATCACCGTCGCGCCATGAGCGTGGGCCTGCTCGCGGACATGGCCGCCGGGCGGCAATGTCTGGGTGCCGAATCCCAGCGGCTGCTCCATCGCCACCAGATCCGGCGTGAAGATCACCTCGACATGTCCATTGGCCGGCATGGGCTGCCAGTAGCTGGCGGCCGCCCCGGGCTGGCACACCAGCACCTCGCCCGGTGCCGGCCCGGCATTCCCCTCGTATCGATCGTGCCTCGGATCCTGCATGGTCCTGCTCCCGCTCTCGCGGCAAAGATGAACCTCGCGGATAATGTGGGCATGACAGGCGCCGACCGAAAGCGCTCCGGTGCCGGCGCCGCTGGGCGCCCCGGGCGTCAGTCGCGGAAATAGGCCGGCCAGCGCGCGCGCAGGTCCGGGGTAAAGGCGAGCGACTTCGACAGATGGTTGCGCAGCGCCGCCTCGGCCTCCGCCACATCGCCCGACGCGATGCCGGCGACAATGGCGCGGTGATCGGCGATCACCTGTTCCGCCTTGCCGGGAATCGGCAGGTGCAGCCGGCGGATACGGTCGATATGGCCGGCATGGCGCCGCGCCAGCACCCACAGATCCGGCACGCCCACCGCCTCGAAGAACAAGCGATGGAAGTCCCGGTCGGCCACATGGAAGGCCTCAAGGTCGCCCCGGCCCAGCAACGCCCCCTGAATGTCGATGGCGGTCTCCAGCCGCGCCACCACCGGACGGCGCTCGGCCTCCGGCAGCAGGGCGAGCGTGCGCACCGCTTCCTGCTCGATGGAGCGGCGGAGAAACTGCGCCTGCCGGGCCAGCTTCAGGTCGATGGGGCTCACCACGGTGGCGTGCTGCGGGAAAATCTCGACGAGGGATTCCTCCTGCAGGCGCAGCAGCGCGTCGCGCACCGGCGTCGAGGAGAAGCCGAACAGCTGCTGCAATTCGGCGCGGGCGATCACGGTGCCCGGCGGCAGCTGAAGATTGACGATGCGCTCGCGCAGATAGTCGAAAACCTGCGGCGCGGCATGGCGATGGGGATCGCGGGAGGGACGAGGAATCGCGGTCACGTTCATGCCCGCCATCCTACACCACTCCCGGCTTGACTTCACTAATGCATTAGCGCTTTAGTTTGGTCGCGCTCTAACCGAGCCCAGCCCGCGCAGACGGGAGTTCGAGGGGAGGCACGAGGCCGCGCCAACGGTCCGCCTCCACCCGGTCCAATCGGACGAACAGGAGGAAACATGTCCCGCGCGATTCTTTCCCGCTTGGTGAACCGTCGCCGCACGCTTGCCTCGCTCTCGGTGCTGGCGGCGTTGGCCGCCGGCCCGCTGGTGCAGCCGGCGCAGGCCTATCCCGACCGGCCGGTCACCATCGTGGTGCCGTTCCCGCCCGGCGGCGCTTCGGATTCCACCGCCCGCCTCGTCGCCTCCAAGATGCCGGAGGTCCTCGGCCAGTCGGTGGTCATCGACAACCGCCCGGGCGCCAATGGCGCCACCGGCGCGCAGCACGTGAAGAATGCGCCGGCCGACGGCTACACGCTGCTGGTCGGCTCCATCGGCGTCTTCGCCATCAATCCGGCGCTCAACCCGGCGCTCGGCTATGATCCCAAGACTGATCTCGACCTGATCACCGTGGCGGTGCGCACCCCCAATGTTTTGGTGGCGACGCCGAACTTCCCGGCCAATTCGGTGAAGGAGCTGGTCGACTACCTGAAGAAGAACCCGGACAAGGTGACATTCGCCTCCTCCGGCGTCGGCTCTTCCGACCATCTCACCGCGGCGCTGTTCTGGCAGAAGACCGGCACCTCCGGCATCCATGTGCCCTATAAGGGCGGCGGGCCGGCCATTGGCGATCTCATTGCCGGCCATGCCGACGTGTCGTTCCAGAATCTCGGCGCCGTCGCCAACCACATCAAGGCCGGCAAGCTGAAGGTGCTGGGCGTTACCGCCGCGGCGCGCAACCCGGTGCTGCCGGACGTGCCGACCATGAAGGAAGCCGGCGTCGACGGGCTCGACGTCTATTCCTGGCAGGCCGCCGCCGCACCCAAGGGTCTCCCCGCCGATGTGAAGGCGCAGGTGATAAAGGCCTTCGCCGCCGGCCTCGCCGCGCCGGACGTCCGGACGAAGTTCAACGAGATGGGCTTCGAGGTGGTCGCCAACTCGCCGGAGGAATTCGCCGCCTTCCAGAAGGCGGAAGAGGCCCGCTGGCGCGAGGTGGTCAAGGCCGGCAACATCGTCACGCAGTGAGGCGAGAGGCTCGCGGTGACGTCGTCTCCTTCACGGATACTTGGAGGTCGTCATGACCGCTCCCGCAAGAGCTGCGCGGCTCCCTCTCCCCGAGGGGGAGAGGGGTGGGGTGAGGGAGCTCCACGGCTTCTCGATATCGTTCCCCCTCACCGACCCGCTTCGCGGGCCACCTCTCCCCATCGGGGAGAGGGACGTTTGAAGGTGCCCATCCCACGCCGTTCCCCCCGGCATGCGGCGGCTCCCTCTCCCCGAGAGGGAGAGGGGTGGAGTGAGGGGGCGACGCTCCAGGGCTCCGCAATCGCTTCCTCGCCACCCCCACCGACCGATCGCTAAGCTCCGCCCCACAGGTGCCTCATGAACGTCCGTCCCACGCCGCCCCGCAACACCTGGCCCCGCAAGACGCCCGACCAGCTGCGCAGCGCCCGCTATTTCGCCCATGACGATCTGCGCAGCTTCGGCCATCGCTCGCGGCTGCGGCAGATGGGCTATGCGCCGGAGGACTGGGTGGGGAAGCCGGTGATCGGCATTCTCAACACCTGGTCGGACTTCAACCCCTGCCACGGCCATTTCAAGGATCGGGTGGAGGACGTGAAGCGCGGCGTGCTGCAGGCCGGCGGCTTCCCGCTGGAACTGCCGGTGCATTCGGCCTCGGAGACCTTCCTCAAGCCGACCTCGATGCTCTACCGCAACATGGCGGCGATGGAGGTGGAGGAGGGCATCCGCGCTCATCCCATCGACGGCGTGGTGCTGATGGGCGGTTGCGACAAGTCCACCCCGGCGCTGCTCATGGGCGCCACCAGCGCCGGCGTGCCGGCGATCTATCTGCCGGCTGGGCCGATGCTGCGCGGCAACTGGAAGGGCAAGACGCTCGGCTCCGGCTCGGATGCCTGGAAGTTCTGGGACGAGCGCCGCGCCGGCAATATCGACGAGACGGCGTGGAACGAGATCGAAGGCGGCATTGCCCGCTCCTTCGGCCATTGTATGACCATGGGCACGGCCTCGACGATGACCGCCATCGCCGAATCGGTGGGCATGACGCTGTCGGGCGCCTCGTCGGTGCCGGCGGCCGATGTCGGGCACAACCGCATGTCGGCGGCCTGCGGCCGGCGCATCGTCGAGATGGTGTGGGAGGACCTCACCCCCGCCCGCATCCTCACCCGCCCGGCCTTCGAGAACGCCATCACCGTGGCGATGGCGATGGGCTGCTCGACCAACGCGATCATCCATCTGATCGCGCAGGCACGGCGGGCCGGGGTTGATATCAGCCTCGACGATTTCGACAGGGTGAGCCGGGTGGTGCCGGTGATCGCCAATGTCCGCCCCTCGGGCGATGCGTATCTGATGGAGGATTTCTACTTCGCCGGCGGCCTGCGGGCGCTGATGGGGCGGCTGACCGATTTCCTCCATGTCGACGCGCTTACCGTCACCGGCCGGACGCTGGGCGAGAACATCGCCGGCGCGCAGGTCTATAATGATGACGTCATCCGCACCGTCGACAACCCGATCTATGCCGAGGGCGCGCTGGCGGTGCTGCGCGGCAATCTCGCGCCGGACGGCTGCGTCATCAAGCCGAGCGCCTGCGCGCCGCATCTGCGGGTGCATACCGGCCCGGCGCTGGTCTTCGACGATTATCCTTCGATGAAGGCGGCGGTGGAGGACGAGAGCCTTGATGTCACGCCGGAGCATGTGCTGGTGCTGCGCAATGCCGGGCCGCTCGGCGGGCCGGGCATGCCGGAATGGGGGATGCTGCCGATCCCGAAGAAACTGATCAAGCAGGGCGTGCGCGACATGCTGCGCCTCTCGGATTCGCGCATGAGCGGCACTAGCTACGGCGCCTGCATCCTGCATGTGGCGCCGGAGAGCTATGTCGGTGGCCCGCTCGCCTTGCTGCGCACCGGCGATCTCGTCAGCGTCGACGTGCCGAACCGGCGCATCGACATGCTGGTGAGTGAGGAGGAACTCGCCGCCCGCCGCGCGGCCTGGGTGCCGCCGCCGCCGCATTACGAGCGCGGCTATGGCTGGATGTTCTCCCACCATATCCGGCAGGCCCATGAAGGCTGCGACTTCGATTTCCTTGAAACCTCGTTCGGCGCCGCTGTCGGCGAGCCCTCGATCTATTGAGAAGGACTTCCTCCGTGGACCTGCCCGTCAATCACTTCAAGCGCGGCCTTTATGCCGGCGAACAGCAGATCGGCCTGTGGTGCAGCCTCGCCAGCCACATCAGCGTCGAGATCCTCGCCGGCTCCGGCTATGACTGGCTGCTCATCGACACCGAGCACTCGGCGAACGAGGTGCCGATGGTGCTGTGCCAGCTGCAGGCCTGCATGGAGAACCGGGTGCAGCCGATCGTGCGCCCGCCGGTGAACGACCCGGTCTGGATCAAGCGCTTCCTCGATGCCGGCGTGCAGAGCTTCCTGCTGCCGATGGTCGACACGCCCGAGCAGGCCGCAGCCGCTGTGGCCGCCACCCGCTATCCGCCGGACGGCATTCGCGGCTTCGCCTCCGCCGCCCGCTCCTCCCGCTTCGGCCGGGTGAAGGACTATTACGCCCGCGCGCATGAGGAGATCTGCGTGCTGGTGCAGATCGAATCGAAGCTCGGCATGGAGAATCTGGAGGCGATCGCCGCGGTGCCGGGGGTGGACGGGGTGTTCATCGGACCGGGCGATCTGTCCTCGGCCATCGGCTATCTCGGCGACCAGGGAAATCCGTACGTCGTCGATCTCATCATACAGCTCATCGGCCGCATCGGCGCCGCGGGCAACCGGGCCGGAATCCTCACCGGCGACGAGGGATTGGCGAAGCGTTACATCGAGGCCGGGTGCCTCTTCACGGCGGTGGGCTCGGATGCCGGGCTGCTGGCGCGCGGCTCGGAGGCATTGAAGAAGCGCTTCAAGCCGTGAGCGGGCTCCGCTCCTGATCCGTTGCGGCCGATCAGTTTACGGCATCGTCCATGATGTTGAGAATCAATACGTTCTTGGCGATGTCGTTGATCGAGGGCGAGGCCTTGGAATCAAGGTTGATGCCGGGATATCTCGCCTGCAGCGCCCTGGCGAGACGTCCGGCGGCGTCCGCTACCGACGGGTGGTAGGAGAGGGCGTTGCGCAGCGGCTGGAACACCTCGGTCGACGAGACGTCGACATTGAACCCCGCCGCCTTGGCGACATTGGCGAAGCGCTCCAGCTTCGCCTTGTCGGCCGAGGCGGTGGCGAAGATCCGCACCGTATAGGTGACGGCCGGCGGCGGGGCCGGCGCGGCGTCGGTCGTGGGGGTCTCCGCCGGTGCGGGCTCGGGGGCGGCCGGGGCCGGCGCCTCTGCCGCTGGCGAGCCGGAATTCGCAGCATTATCCGTGCTTTGCGACGCGGGGGGCTGAGCGGGTGTCGCCGCGGCATCGGGTTCCGGCGCCTGGGCGACCTGCGGCGCCGGTGCAGGGACCGTCTCGGCGATGGCGGCCGGGGCCGCCAGCTGCGCCGTCCGCAGCCGCGTGACCTCCTCGCGGAGGGGCACGAGGGTCGCCACCACATAGATCAGCAGGCCGGCAATGGCGGCGATCAATGCCAGCGTCACATAGGCGAGCAGGTTCGAGGGCGGCTCGGCCGACGTCTGCAGGTGCTGCGATTCCAGTTCGAGACGCTTCAGCTCGACCTTCAGCTTCTCGATCTCGATCCAGCGGTGAAACGCCGCCGGTTCCTCGGGCGGGGTGCGGCCGGCCTTTGGAGGCGTCGGGCGCGGCGGGGAAGGCGTCGCCGCCGGGGGGGACGCAGGGCGTGCCGTCTCGGCCGGCGGCGTGCCATTGCCATTGCCGTTTTCGAAGGAGGGCTCGCGTTTGTCTGTCATTCTCCAGTCTCCCGTGAGCGGAGTGGCCCGGCTGGGACCCGACCGACCTTGCGTCGGCATCTCCTGCATGTACCCGAATTGGCTGTGTGGAGTAAGCATTACTGCCACAGGGGAGGGCGGTGGTCGCAACCGGATGGGCCGCAGCAAGATTGCCTGGCGGGCGGACGGCGTATAGGACGGTCCGGTTTCGTGGAAGTGTCAATGCGAGGAGCTTTCATGCCCGATCCGTGGCGGCCGAGCCTCTACCTCGCCGGCCCCGACGTCTTCCGCCCCGACGCATTGGCCGAGGGCGAGCGGCTCGAGGCGATCTGTGCTGATCGCGGCGCCATCGGGCTCTACCCGCTTCAGCCGGGGCAGGCGCCGGCGAATGCCGATGAGATTCGCGCCCATTGCATCGCGCTGATCCGCCGCGCCGATGCGGTGGTCGCCAATATCAGCCCGTTTCGCGGCGACCATATGGATCCCGGAACCGCTTTCGAGATCGGCTATGCCGAGGCGCTGGGTCTGCCGATATTCCTGTGGTCCAACGACACCCGCGACCTCGCGCGGCGGATCACCGCCGATCCGCGCCACGGCGCGGGCCGCGACGCCCAAGGCTATCTCATCGAGAATTTTGCCAAACCGGAGAATCTGATGATCGTCCGCGATGGTCAGAAGGTACACGCCGCGCCGCAGGACGCGATCGCCGACGCCGTGGCGGGAGTGTCCGCCGCAGCGGGCTGGCAGCGGGAGGAGGCGCGCCACCGGGCGATTCACCGCAAAACGCGTATCATGGTCCTGGCGGCGGTGGGCGTGAGCCTCGCGGCTGCCTTGGCGGCCGGCCCCGTGGTGGACTGGTTGTCCGGCCGGTGAGAATGAGGCCGGCGCCGGGCGCGCAGCACGTTGAACCAAGTGGGTATTCGTGCGAGGCGGAAGGTGGCCTTGACGCAGGACGCCGCAGGTTCCTTGATGCCGGACTATCAGGCGACGGCACGTTCGTGCCAATCCGGAGACGATGATGACCAGGCATGCAGGCATTCCCCCCGAGGCTCTTTCGCATGAAGAGCGGCTCGACCGGCTGGGGCGGGTGGCGGTCGAGGTCGGCCTTGGTCTGAAGGCCGGCCAGGAACTGGTGATCACCGCTTCGCTCGACGCGCTGCCGCTGGTGCGCCGGATCACCGAGCACGCCTATCAAGCCGGCGCGACGCTGGTGACGACGCTGTTTACCGACGAGGAGGCGACGCTGATGCGCTTCCGCAACGCGCCGGACGCCAGCTTCGACACGGCCTCCGGCTGGCTCTACGAGGGTATGGCGGATGCGTTCAAAAAGGGCGCCGCCCGTCTTGCCATTGCCGGCGAAAATCCCTCGCTGCTGGCCAATGAAGACCCGGAGAAGGTGGCGCGCGCCAACCGCGCCCGCTCCAAGGCCTATATGCCGGCCCTGTCGCTGATCGCCGGTTTCGACATCAACTGGACCATCGTGTCCTATGCCTCTCCCGCCTGGGCAAAGGCGATGTTCCCGGACGACCCGGAGGACATCGCGGTCGCCAAGCTGTGGCACGCCATCTTCGCCGCCTCGCGGGTCGATACGCCGGACCCGGTGGCGGCGTGGGAGGCGCACAATGCCGAGCTCAACAAGCGCACCGAGCTGCTGAACGCCCGCCGCTATGCGGCACTGCGCTTCCGCGGGCCGGGCACCGACCTCACCGTCGGGCTTGCCGACGAACATGAGTGGGCCGGCGGCGCTTCGGTCGCCAAGAACGGCGTCGTCTGCAACGCCAACATCCCGACCGAGGAAGTCTTCACCACGCCGCACAAGCTGCGCGTCGACGGCCATGTGGCGAGCACCAAGCCGCTCGCCTATCAGGGCACGTTGATCAGGGACATCCAGGTGCGCTTCGAGGAAGGCCGGATCGTCGAAGCCCATGCCGCCAGCGGCCTCGACGTGCTCTCCAAGGTGCTCGATACCGACGAGGGCTCGCGCCGGCTCGGAGAGGTGGCGCTGGTGCCGCATTCCTCGCCGATCTCCAAGAGCGGCCTGCTGTTCTTCAACACCCTGTATGACGAGAATGCCGCCAGCCACATCGCCCTCGGCCAATCCTATTCCAAGTGCTTCATCAATGGCGCCGATCTGACGCCGGCGGAACTGGCGGTGCGCGGCGCGAACTCCAGCCTCATCCATATCGACTGGATGATCGGTTCGGGCGAGATCGACGTCGACGGCATCAAAGCCGACGGTTCGGCTGAGCCGGTGATGCGGCGGGGCGAATGGGCATGATCGCCATCCGCCTGCGAGCCGAAATGCGATGCAGCCGGGGTATCGCTTCCTGATGTCGGTGAACTATGGTGAACTCGTGCCGCGCGGGATTTTCCGGGGGCGTCCGCGCGGATCGGGAGATGGAATGTGAAGTGTCGCTGGCTCGCCTGGTGGAAGGGCTTGCCCGCCTTGGCGCTGCTTTTCGTGGCGGCGGTGTATTTCGCACGCGTGCCCACCGAGCAGGATTTGACCGATCGGGCCGAGGCGCTGCTGGTCAATATCGGTGAATCCTGGGCGCATGCGAGCTTCGAGGGACGCGATGCGAAGCTGGAAGGCGAGGCGCTGTCCGAGGAGGCGCGGGTCAAGGTCCGCGCCGAGCTCGCCGCGCTGTCCGGCGTGCGCAGCATCGAGGATCGCACCACTCTGCTGCCGGAGCGCCGGCCCTTCACCTTCTCGGTCGTGCGTGACGGATCCAAGCTGCATCTCTCCGGCTATGTGCCGTCGCGCTGGTCGCGCAAACGCATCGTCGAGGCGGCGGCGCAGATGGCGCCCGGCGTGGTGGTGACCGGCGACAAGGAATTGACGCGCGCGCGCGGCGTGCCGGCCGGAGACTTTGCCGGCGTGGTGATCTTCGGCATCCAGCAGCTGGCGAAAATGCCGTCCGGCCGGGTGACCATTGCCGACAATTCCTTTTCCATCGAAGGACGGGCGCCGGACTTTGCCACCTATGATGCGCTGGAAGTGACGGTGCGCAGCGAATTGCCGGCGGATTTCGACCTCGCCCGCTTCGCCGTGCTGCCGCCGGCGGTGGCGCCGTTTGTCTGGTCGGCCGAGCGCGAGCAGGATGGGGTGAAGCTCTCCGGCTACATCCCGCTCGGCGATGCACGCCGCGCCTTGCTCGATCTGGTGCGCAGCGCGGTGCCCGGGGCGGCGATCTCCGACCAGCTTCGCCTCGCCGATGGCTCGCCGCCAACCCAGGGCTGGCTGAAGGCGGTGGCTTTTGCGCTCGACCAGCTCGGCCGATTGCCGGACGGCAAGGTTTCGCTGTCGGGGACGACGATTGCCATTGAAGGCACCGCGCCGGATTTCGCCGCCTATGATGCGCTTGCCGGCGCGCGGCGCAACCTGCCGGAAGGCTATACGCTGACCCGCTTCGCGGTGGAGCCGCCGACGGTTTCGCCTTTCATCTGGGGGGTATTGAACGGCGCCAGCGGGCTGCGGCTCACCGGCTTCGCTCCTTCCGAAAACGCCAAGAAACTCGCGCTTGATGCGGTGCGTGCGGGTTTCCCCGGCCTGCCGGTGAGCGACGAGATGCGCATCGCTGCCGGCGGCCCGCCGGCCGAGGCCTGGGCGAGCGCGACCGCCTTTGGCATCGCCCAGTTGGCGCGGCTGCGCGCCGGCTCGGTGCGCGGCCTCGCCACCACGCTCACCATTTCCGGCGAGGCGGTGGATTCGGCGGCCTATGCGGCGGTTACCGCCGCGCTGTCGGAATCGGTGCCGAAGGGTTTTGCTCTGCAGAGCGACGTGCGCCCCCCGGTGGTGGCGCCCTATGTGTTCGGCATGCGCAAGGAGGGGGAAGGGGTCACCCTCTCCGGCTTCTACCCGACCGCGCAGGCGCATGAGCAGATCACCGAGGCCGTCAAACGCTACCTTCCCGGATACACGGTCAACGATGTCTCGGCGTTGGCGCAGGGGGCGCCGGACGGCTTCGAGGCCGCCGCGCGCCTGGCGCTGCGCGAACTCTCCCGTCTCGACAGCGGCGAGGTGCGCTTCGATGACCGCAAGCTGAGGCTTACCGGCACCGCCTTCCATGCCGCGGCGGTTACCGCCATCGGGGATGGCCTGAAGCAGGAGCTGCCGGCGGGATTCTCGGTCGAGCTCGGCCTCGAGGTGCTGCCGCGCCGCGAAACCCTTGAGCGCGAGGCGTGCCGCATGGCGGTCGCGGCGATCCTGGAGCGGGGCCGCATCGTCTTCACCGAAGGCGGCGCGCGGCTCGATCCGGTGAGCTACGGGCTTCTCGACCGGGTGGCGTCGGTGGCGGCCGGCTGCCCCGACGTGGCCATCGAGATCAGCGTTGCCCATGCCGATATCGACCCCGATCAGGCGGCGGCGCGGGCACGCACGGTGATCGACTATCTCGCCGCCGCCGGCATCGCGCCGGAACGCCTCTGGGTGGGTCCCTTCGGCACGCTGGCTGCCCAGTCGACGAACCGTTCCGGTTCGGATGGCGGCATCCTGCTCATCGTGAGGTGACGGCCGATGGCCTTTCTGCTGTTTGAACTCTGGCCCTATGTGCTCGGCGCGGCCGCCATCGGCCTGCTGACCGGCTGGTTCTGCGGCTGTGCGCCGCGTCGCAGCCGCGCGCCGGCACAGGTCGAGACGCCGGACGGCGGGCTGGAGGCCAAGCCGTGACCGCGTTCGCTATCGACACCGGCCTATTGCTGCTCGCAACCTATGTTGTCGGCTGCGCCGCCGGCTGCTGGCTGCGCCGCACGCTGCGGCGGCGCTAGCTCCATCAGTCCACCCGCGCGCCGCGCAGATCCGCCTCGATCTGCAGGCTGCCGCGCGAGCCGAAGCGTGCCTTGTAGACCTGGGCGTTCTCCATAACCCGCTGCACGTAATTGCGGGTTTCGGAGAAGGGAATGCGCTCGACCCAGTCGATCGGGTCGACGCTAGGATCGCGCGGGTCGCCATATTGGGCGATCCATTTGGCGACGTTGCCGCGGCCGGCATTGTACCCGGCAAAGGTGAGCACGTAATTGTTCTGGTAGTTGTCGAGCAGTGCCCGCAGTTCGGCGGCACCGAACTGCACGTTCACCGTCGGGTTGGTGCGCAGCTGTACCGGATCGAGCCTGGCGCCTGTGCGGTTGGCGATGGTGCGGCCGGTGGCCGGCATCACCTGCATCAGCCCGGACGCGCCGGCGCTCGACACCGCCGAGGCGTTGAACATGCTTTCCTGGCGGGTGATGGCGAAGACCAGCGCCCGATCGACATCCTGCGTGATCGGCTGGTAGCGCGGCACACCGATGGTGGGGAACGCTTCGGCCTCCAGCGGCATGCCACGGCTCAGCGCGACCTTGCCGATCACCGTCATGGTGCGCGCGTCGCCGTCGGCGCGGGCGACCTCGGCGAGCAGGCCAACCGAGGCGGGATCGGGCAGCCGTTCGGCGAGATCATGGGCGAGCGCCACGGTGAGGGCGGTCTTGTCGAGCTTTTGCAGTAGCTTGAAGATCTGCACGCCCTCATCGCGGGCGAAGGCGGCGCGCTGGGCGGCGCCTGCCGCCGGTGCGGCACGGACCGAGAAATCGGGCCGACCCAGGCGGGCGCGCGCCAGCTGGCCGTAATAGGCCGAACTGTAGGCAGAGGCGACCTCATACTGGGCACGGGCATTGCCGGTGCTGCCGAGCGCCTCCAAGGCGCGGCCCTGCCAGTAATAGCCGCGCGCCAGCGTGGCGGGGTGGGTCTGGCCCTGCGGGATGCGGGCAAAATGCTGCTGGGCGGTGCGAGCGTCGCCGAGGAAGCGCAGGGCGATCCAACCGGCGGTAAACTGGGCGTCGGCGATGTAATGCTCGTTCTCGGGCGTCACGGTCTCGGCGGCGATCTTATAGGCGGTGCGGGCGTCGCCGGCATCGAGCAGGTTGCGGGAGACAAGACGCCGCTCGACCCACCATTCGTCGGTATCGACGAGCCGATCCGGGTCCTTCGGCGCCGCCGAAAGGGTGCGGGCGGCGGCCTGTCCGTCGCCGCCGCGCCGCTGGATCTTGGCAAGCGTGAAAAGATAGGCGGGATCCGACCGCAGCGAGGCCGGAACGCTCGCCAGCAGCTTGGCGGGATCGCCGGCCGACTTGTTGAACAGGGCGACGCGTGCCTTGGCGAGTGCGGTGACATCGGCTCCGGCGCGGGCGGCCGCGCGCAGGCCGCGCTCGGCGTCCTCGTTGTAGAGCATCTTGTCGGCGCGGTACTTGTGGTCGGCGCGGCTCAGCACGCCACCGAACTCGACGATGACGGTGGATTCGGTGTCGGACGACAGCGGGTCGTTGCGCCAGGCATCCCGCAGCCACGCCGAGCCGTTCGCCTGATCGCCGGCGGCAAACAGGGCGCGGGCGAGGGCGATCTTGCCTTCGCCGGAATAAGGCCGCTGCCCGGCGAAGAAGGCGGTGATGGTCGCCGGGTCCTTGTTCTCGGCATAAAGGAGATATTCGAGCCGCCGGCGCAGCACGATCGGCGTCGGCAAGGTCGGGTGGGCGCGCAGGATCGCCACCGCCTGATCGAAGCCGACACCGCGAGCGGTGACCCGCAGGGCGAGCCAGCGCACCAGCGCCTGCGCGCCGGGATCGCGCATCCGGTCGGCCATGGCCAGGGCGTCGGCGGCATTTCCGCTCTCCACCAGCGCGATCGCCTGCTTGAGATCGGCCGAGAAACCCGGCGTGCCGGCGAAGCTCGGCGACAGGAACGAGGAAGCACCGGCGGTAGCGGACGCCGAGGTGAAGGCGCTTGCGCTGGAGGGAATGGCGATCTGGGGCTTCTTGGCCGCGGTCGTTGCAGCCGGCTTGGAGGCGGGCTTGGGAGCCGGCTTTGCCGCAGCGGTCGCACCGCTCTTGGCGGCCGGCTTCGCTGGCGGCTTGGGGGCGGTCGCGGTCTTGGAGCTGGCCTTCGGCTTCTGCGGCGGCGTCGGCGCCGTGGCGTAGGCCGGCACGAAGGGAGAGGTCGCCGCGAGCAGGAGGCTGGCCGCAACGGACAGGATGAAGCCGCAACGGCGACGCGGTTCGAGGCTCATCGGTTCGTGCACTCCCCAGAAACAGATGCCGCCCACGCGACACACGCGAGCCCGGATCCGGTTCGCGTCTGCTTTCAGTTGTCTCGCGATCATGTTGACGAAGTGCTAACCACTAGCCGTTCACGCGCTTTGTGATCTGCGCCAACACCGGATCTTGTTGCCCGCTCACCCGGCGAAACCAAGGCAGCGTGCCGTAAAGCCGGGTTCTTGCCAAGCCGATCAGCGCGGATTGCCGCAACACCCCCTTTCGCCGCGACCGCCGACGCGATATCTGAAAGCCCCTTTGCCGGTGCAAATGCTGCGCCGGGCGCCAATGATCAGAAAATTCCAGGAGCGCGCCATGCCTCACCCGTCGCCCTTTCGTGGTTCCTTTACGGCTCTCGTGACGCCGTTCCGCGATGGCGCGCTCGATGAGAAAGCGCTGCGCGGCCTGGTGGACTGGCAGATCGACGAGGGCACGCACGGCCTCGTCCCGGTCGGGACGACCGGCGAAAGCCCCACCGTTACCCATGACGAGCACAAGCGCGTGGTGGAATGGACGGTCGAGCAGGCGGCGGGCCGGGTGCCGGTGATCGCCGGCGCCGGCTCCAACAACACCGTCGAGGCGATCGATCTCGCCCGCCATGCCGAGAAGGCGGGGGCGGACGCGGCGCTCGTCGTCACGCCCTACTACAACAAGCCCAGCCAGGAGGGCTTGTACCAGCATTACAAGGCGATCAACGACGCCATCGGCATCCCGATCATCATCTACAACATTCCCGGCCGGTCCGTGGTCGACATGTCGGTGGAGACCATGGCCCGGTTGTTCGAACTGCCGAATATCGCCGGCGTGAAGGATGCCACCGCCAATCTCGCCCGGGTCAGCCAGCAGCGGCAGGCCATGGGCCCGTCCTTCAACCAGCTCTCCGGCGAGGACGCCACCGCTCTGGCCTTTATGGCGCATGGCGGCGATGGCTGCATTTCGGTCGCCTCCAACGTGGCGCCGAAGCTATGCTCGCAATTGCAGAACGCCTGCCTTGCCGGCGATTTCCGTACTGCGCTGGAGTTGCAGGACCGGCTGTTCCCGCTGTTCCAGGCGCTGTTCGTTGAAACCAACCCCAGCCCCACCAAATATGCGCTGAGCGTGCTCGGCAAGATCGCCGACGAGGCGCGTCTCCCCATGGTGCCGGTGAGCGAGAAGACGAAGGAGATCGTCCGTGATGCCATGGTGCATGCGGGACTGATCAACTGAGGACGGTCGGAGCTGGGCTCCGGCACGGAGCTGAGTGAAATGGCCGAGAAGAAGACCCTTCCCCGCAAAGTCGTGGCCGAAAATCGCCGCGCCCGCTTCGACTTCGACATTGGCGAGGTGTTTGAGGCCGGCATTGCCTTGTCCGGCACCGAGGTGAAGAGCCTGCGCGAGGGCAAGGCGACCGTGGGCGAGAGCTACGTCTCGGCGAAGTCCGGCGAGGCCATCCTCTACAACAGCTTCATCCCGGAATATCTCCAGGCCAACCGCTTCAATCACGAGCCGCGCCGGCCGCGCAAGCTGCTGCTGCACATGCGCGAGATCGCCAAATTGTGGCAGGCGGTGGAGCGGGAGGGCATGACGGTGGTGCCGCTGCGGATCTATTTCAACGAGCAGGGTCGCGCCAAGGTCGAGCTCGCCATCGCGCGCGGCCGCAAGGCGCATGACAAGCGCGAGGCGTTGAAAGAGAAGGATTGGGCGCGCGACAAACAGCGCCTGATGCGTGACCGTGGCTGACCGTGTTCGACGCGTACATGCCGCCTAAAAGCAAAAGGCCCGGAATGTCCCGGGCCTTTTTCATTCATGCCGGAGCGTGGAGGCACTCAGTCCTTGGCGCGCTCGACATAAGAGCCATCGGCGGTCATGACCACGATGCGGGTGCCAATGCCGATATGCGGCGGCACCGCCGAGCGCACGCCGTTCGACAGCATCGCCGGCTTGTAGGAAGAGGAGGCCGTCTGGCCCTTCACCACCGGCTCGGTCTCGACCACTTCCAGCGTCACGCGCTGCGGCAGTTCAATGGCGATGCCGTTGCCTTCGTGCATCTTCAGCATGACCTGCATGCCTTCCTGCAGATAGGGGGCCTGGTCGCCGACCACGTCCGGAGGTACGGCCACCTGGTCGTAGTTCTCCGGGTTCATGAAGTGGAAGCCTTCGCCGTCCGAATACAGGAAGGTGTGCGGGCGATCCTCGACATGGGCGCGCTCGACCTGCTCGGTGGTGCGGTAGCGCTCGGAGATCTTCACGCCGTCGGAGATGCGGCGCATGTCGAGCTGGGTCACCGGGGTGCCCTTGCCGGGGTGGATGTTGTCGGCGGTGAGCACGACATAGAGCTTGCCGTCGATGTCGACCACGGCGCCCTTGCGCAGCGTGCTGGCGATGACCTTGACCATGCGGTCCTCTGGCTGTTGGGTGCGCCCCACGGGATGAGCGGGCGCGATCCGGGATTCCGTTGGGCGGTTCCTATACTAGCGCGGCCGCTCGCCGCCAACCCCATGGCGGCGATGTAATTCCTTGGCGTGACCTGGAGCCGAACCGATGCCGAACCGCGAACCCTCGCCCTGGTGGTCGCCGGATGTCCACGCCGACCGCCGGCCGTTCCTGATCGGGCGCCAGCGCATTCTCAGCGCCGTGCGGGCGTTCTTCACCGGGCGCGACTTCATCGAGGTCGAGACGCCGATCCTGCAGGTCTCGCCCGGCAACGAAACGCATCTGCACGCTTTCGCGACCCAGCTCGTGGCGGCGGATGGCACGGCCTCCACCCGCTATCTCCACACCTCGCCGGAATTCACCGCGAAAAAGCTGCTGGCGGCTGGCGAAGAGCGGCTGTTCACCTTCGCCCGGGTGTTCCGCAATGGCGAGCGCACGGCGCTGCATCACCCGGAGTTCACCATGCTCGAATGGTATCGTGCGCGGGAGAACTACGAGACGCTGATGGCCGACTGTGCGGCCCTGCTCGAGGCGACGGCGGCGGCGATCGGGGCCGATGTCTTCCGCTATGGATCCCATCTCGCCGATGTCCGCCTTGAGCCCGAACGGCTGACGGTGGCGGAGGCGTTCGCCCGTTTCGCCGGCATCGAGCTTCTCGCCACGCTCGACGGGGGAGGGACGACGGACCGCGACGCGCTGTGGCACGCCGCCCGGCAGGCCGGTATCCGCGTCGCGCCGGACGATGTCTGGGCCGATGTCTTCACCCGCGTGATGGTGGAGAAGATCGAGCCGTTCCTCGGCATCGGCCGTCCGACCATTCTGTGCGAATACCCGATCAGCGAGGCGGCGCTTGCCCGGCCGAAGCCTGGCGATCCCCGGGTGGCGGAGCGTTTCGAGCTGTATGTCTGCGGCGTCGAGCTCGCCAATGCGTTCGGCGAGCTCACCGACGCGGCCGAGCAGCGCCGGCGCTTCGTCCAGTGGATGGACGAGAAGCAGCGGCTCTATGGCGAGCGTTACCCGATCGACGAGGATTTTCTCGTGGCGCTGGCCCGGATGCCGGAAGCCTCCGGCATCGCGCTCGGCCTCGACCGGCTGGTGCTGCTGGCGACCGGGGCGCGGCGCATCGAGGATGTGCTGTGGGCGCCGGTGGCGCCTTGATCAGGCCAGCGTATCGACATGGGTCCGCACGGCGGCGAAGACGGTGCGGAACATTTCCGGGGTCAGCACGCCCGTATTCGTGTTGTAGCGGGAGCAGTGATAGCTGTCGAACAGCACGACATTGCCGAGCCGATGCACCGCGCCATGGGCAAATTTGTAGCGCGACAGCTTTTCGCCATGGGCGGCAAGCACCTGGTCATGGGCGATCTTGCCCAGCGCGACGATGGCGCCGAGGTTCGGCAGCTGGGCAATGGTGGCGGCGAGGAAAGGCCGGCAATTACGCATTTCCTCGGTGGTCGGCTTGTTTTCCGGCGGCACGCAGCGCACGGCATTGGTGAGGCGCGCGTCTTTCAGCCGCAGCGTGTCGTCTGGCCGCGCCTCGAATTTTCCGGTGGCGAAACCGTAGCGGATCAGCGTGTCGTACAGCAGCTCGCCGGCATAGTCGCCGGTGAACGGCCGACCGGTGCGATTGGCGCCGCGCAGGCCTGGTGCGAGCCCGACGATCAAGACACGGCCATCCACCGGCCCGAAAGACGGTACCGGGGCGTTGTGCCAACCAGGTTCGGCAGTCCGCCACTGTTCCCGGAACGCCACGAGGCGCGGGCATAGCGGGCAGTCCCGCGCGGGCTCCGCCACCCGCGCGGGGGATGCGTGCAGCGGGGTCAACGGTCGGCGAGCTCCTCGTCGCCGCCGGCGGGCGGCGAGGGCGGGCTGCGCCGCTCCATGAAGCGCGGCGGCTCGCTCATACGACCCGTGCGCTCATTGGGATCGCGACCGATGCGCGCCTGCAGGTCCACAAGGTCGATGAAGGCATCGGCCTGACGGCGCAGTTCGTCGGCGATCATTGGTGGCTGCGTGTTGACGCTGGAGACGACACTCACCCGCACACCCTTGCGCTGCACCGCCTCGACCAGCGAGCGGAAGTCGCCATCGCCGGAGAACAACACGATGTGATCGACATGAGCCGCGAGTTCCATCGCGTTGACCGCGAGCTCGATGTCCATGTTGCCACGCACCCGCCGCCGCCCCTGACTGTCGGTAAACTCACGGGCTGGCTTTGTTACAACAGAATAACCATTGTAATCCAACCAATCCAGCAGCGGGCGGATTGAGGAATATTCATTGTCTTCGACGAGGGTGGTGTAATAAAAAGCTCTCAATACATAGCCGCGGCTTTGAAACTCCTTGAGCAGTCTCTTGTAATCGATATCAAAACCAAGAGACTTCGTTGCTGAATAAAGGTTAGCACCATCAATAAATAGGGCAATTTTTTCCATGGGCTGGACCATTACGGCGTTTACCTAATCAATACGTTCAAATGAAGCTCCGTCTCCCGCTTGACGAAACTGACTTTCCGCCCCGTAAGCGATTCATAGCGCAATTTGGCGGGTGTGCGCGGTGAAATCCATGTTGGTGAGCGGTGAAAGTTGCGATTGTGATCCATCGGCTCGGGGGGATCGCTTGCTCTCCCGGAGGGCATGCGTTAAGGCAGCGCTTTCCGAATTAACTCACAGGAGTGCCGGAGCATGGCTCGCGTCACCGTCGAGGATTGCGTCGACAAGGTCGACAATCGCTTCGAACTCGTTCTTCTGGCCGGCCATCGCGCACGCATGATCGCGTCGGGTTCGCCGATTACGGTCGATCGCGACAACGACAAGAACCCGGTCGTCGCCCTTCGCGAGATCGCCGACGAGACCATCTCGCCGGAAGATCTCAAGGAAGATCTGATCCATTCGCTGCAGAAGTTCACCGAGGTCGACGAGCCGGAGGCCGAGACGGTTCCGATGATCGCGTCCGGCGGCAGTGAGGGCGGTGCCGATGATCCTGACGTCATGCTCGACCGCATGACCGAGGAGGAACTGCTCGCCGGCCTGCAGGGACTGGTGCCGCCTGAGCCGAGCGACGACGAGGAAGGCTGAGGCCGTTCTCGCATTCGGCGTCTGATCCTTTGCAGCCCGGCCTTGTGCCGGGCTGTTGCTTTTGCGGCGTAATTTCCGATCCGGCGCTTGCGTTGGCCTTGCCGCCGGACATATCTAGCCTTCTGGAACGGACGGGTCGTTCCCCTCGCGAGATCCTGTCATGATGCGGCAGTACGAGCTCGTCGAGCGCGTGCGCCGGTATAATCCCAATACCGACGAGGCGCTGCTCGATCGCGCCTATGTCTATGCCATGCGTGCGCACGGCACGCAGAAGCGCGCCTCCGGCGACCCCTATTTCTCGCATCCGCTCGAAGTTGCGGCGATCCTCACCGACCTCAAGCTTGACGATGCCACCATCGTCGCGGCGCTGCTGCACGACACGATCGAGGACACCGACGCCACCCGCGACGAAATCGACAAGTGGTTCGGCCCTCAGATCGGTGCTCTGGTCGAGGGACTGACCAAGATCAAGAAGCTCGATCTCGTCTCCAAGCAGGCCAAGCAGGCCGAGAACCTGCGCAAGCTGTTGCTGGCCATTGCCGACGACGTGCGCGTGCTGCTGGTCAAGCTGGCCGATCGTCTGCACAACATGCGCACGCTGAAATGGGTGCCGGAGGAGAAGCGCAATCGCGTCGCGCAGGAAACGCTCGATATCTATGCGCCGCTCGCCGGGCGCATGGGCATGCAGGACATGCGCGAGGAACTGGAGGACCTCTCCTTCCGACAGCTCTCGCCCGAGGCCTATGACTCCATCCTCGGCCGCCTGAAGGCGCTGAAGGACCATAATGGCGAACTGGTTGCAGCGATCGAGCGGGAATTGACCGACGCGCTGAGCCAGAAGGGCCTCGATGCGACGGTGAAGGGGCGCGAGAAGCGGCCTTACTCGATCTGGCGCAAGATGGAGCAGAAGTCGGTCGCCTTCGAGCAGCTCTCGGATATTTATGGCTTCCGCCTCATCGTCGGCACGGTGCAGGAGTGCTATGCCGCGCTCGGTGTGGTGCACACCAAGTGGCGCGTGGTGCCGGGCCGCTTCAAGGACTATATTTCCACCCCCAAGCAGAACGATTATCGCTCGATCCACACAACCGTCGTCGGCCCCGGCCGGCAGCGCGTCGAGTTGCAGATCCGTACCCGCCAAATGCATGAGATCGCCGAATACGGCATCGCGGCGCATGCGATCTACAAGGACGGCGAACCGGTGGCCGCAGCGGGCGAGGATCTGCTCACCCGCGATTCCAATGCCTATGCCTGGCTGCGGCGCACCATCGAACTTCTCGCCGAGGGCTCGAGCCCGGAGGAGTTCCTCGAACATACCAAGCTCGAACTGTTCCACGACCAGGTGTTCTGCTTCACGCCGAAGGGGCGGCTGATCGCGCTGCCGCGCGGGGCGACGCCCATCGACTTCGCCTATGCGGTCCATACCGGCGTCGGCAACATGGCAATCGGTGCCAAGATCAACGGCAAGGTCTCGCCCCTGGTCTCGCGTCTCCACAATGGCGATGAGGTGGAAATCATCACCTCTCCCAGCGCGACGCCGCCGGCGGCCTGGGAATCCATCGTCGTCACCGGCAAGGCGCGCGCGGCGATCCGCCGGGCGACCCGTGTCGCCGTGCGTGCGCAATATGCCGGGCTGGGACGCCGCATGGTCGAGCGGGCGATGGCGCGGGCCGGCAAGGCGTTCTCCGACGACAAGCTGGCCGGCTCGGTCGGTCGTCTTGCCCGCACGACGCCGGAAGAGGTCTATGCCGCGGTCGGACTGGGGGAGCTGAAGGCCGACGATGTGGTCAAGGCGCTCTATCCGGAGTGGACCGGACCGCGGCCGGAGGAAAAGCAGGCGCCCAAGGGCGAGGGCTGGTTCGAGCTCGAGCGCGGCCAGAGCCTCAAGTTCAAGATACCCGGCGTCGAGATTGCGCCGGATCCGAAGACCTCCATCCCGATCCGTGGCATCAACCGCGAACTGCCGGTACGTTTCGCGCCGAATGGCGGCGCCGTGCCGGGCGACCGCATCGTCGGCATCATGACGCCGGGCGAGGGGATCACCATCTACCCGATCCAGTCGCCGGCACTGCAGGATTTCGAGGAGGAGCCGGAGCGCTGGCTCGACGTGCGTTGGGATGTCGACGAGGACGATCCGCAACGCTTCCCCGTACAGATCGTGGTGGTGGCGACCAACGAGCCGGGCTCGCTCGGCCAGATCGCCCAGGTCATCGGCGAGCGCGACGGCAATATCGAGAACCTCAACATGTCCTCGCGCTCTCCCGACTTCACGCGCATGGTGATCGATATCGGCGTGTACGACCTACGTCATCTCAACGGCATCATCTCGGATCTGCGCTCGCGGCCGGTGGTCTCCAGCGTCGAGCGCGTGAACGGCTGACGCGTCCGGCGTCCGATCCGGCGGAACCCGGCGGCCATCATCGCGTTGTCGCTCCGAAAGGCCGCCACGGCCGGGATGAAGGAGGCGATGATGGTCGATATCGTTCACAGCGCGATGCGTATCCTCGCCGGCTTCGTCAAGCAGTTGAGCGGTCGCACATTGGGCAATGGCGCATTGGAGGCCTTTGGTCGCGTCGACGAACTTGTCGGCCGGGCCGAGCTGGTCGCGGTGCGGGTCCGTTCCCGCAGCAGTCGCGTTCATCATTGAGGCCGCAGCGCCTCCCTCTCCGAGACAGGATTGAAGAAGCATGCGTATCCGATATGGATTTCGGATGGCGCTGGAGTGTGCCAATCCGACCCCGGCGACCTTCGCCGTCGACGTGCACAGCTCGCGGCATCAGGATGTCATCGTTCAGTCGCCGATGTTCCTGCAGAGCTGCGGGCAACGCTCGCTCGCCAACGTCATGTCGCTCGACATGTTCGGCAATGTCCGGCGCCGGGTGGTGCTGCCGGCCGGGCGCACGGAGATCGAGCATCACGGCGTCATCCGTGATCCCGGCACGCCGGACGTGATAAACGTCGCGGCGCGACAGTCTCCGCTCGACCAGGTGCCCGAGGACGTGATGGTGTTCCTGCTCGGCAGCCGCTATTGCGAAACCGACCTGCTGACCAGCGAGGCGTGGTCGCGCTTCGGCGGCGTGCCGGAAGGCTGGGCGCGGGTGCAGGCGATCTGCGACTTCGTGCACGACCACATCCAGTTCGGCTACGCGCATGCCGACTGCACCCGTTCGGCGGTGGGGGTGCTGAAGGAGAGGCGCGGCGTTTGCCGAGACTTCGCGCATCTCGCCATTGCCTTGTGCCGGGCGATGAACATCCCGGCGCGCTACTGCACCGGCTATCTCGGCGACATCGGCGTGCCGCGCGATCCGGCGCCGATGGATTTCAGCGCCTGGTTCGAAGCCTATCTCGATGGTCGCTGGTACAGCTTCGATGCCCGGCATAACCAGCCGCGCATCGGCCGTGTGGTGATGGCGCGGGGGCGCGACGCCACCGATGTGCCGATCGTCTGCACTTTCGGGCCTCATCAACTCGTCAGTTTCGAAGTGTGGACCGACGAGATGGCGGCAAGCGAGTCGGTGGCGGCCTGACAAGGCTGTCTGGATGGCGTGCGAGGTGACGCGGACCGGCGGATGAGTTATCACCCGCCGGTCCTTTCCTTTGCCCGATCGGTTTGCCGTCATGACTCAAGACGAGGTCCTCGCCGAGTTCCGCGCCGCCGGCGCCCTGTTGGAGGGGCATTTCATCCTCTCCTCCGGCCTGCGCAGCCCCGTGTTCCTGCAGAAGATGTTCATCTTCATGGATCCGGCCCGCACCGAGCGCCTTTGCCGGGCGCTTGCCGAGAAGGCGCGAGCCGCCTTCGGGCCGATCGACTATGTCGTTTCGCCCGCCATGGGTGGCATCATCCCCGGCTACGAGACCGCCCGCCATCTCGGTGCCAAGGCGGTGTTCGTCGAGCGCGAAGACGGCCAGTTCGTGCTGCGCCGCGGCTTCTCCATTCCGGAGGGCGCGCGGGTGCTGATGGTGGAGGACATCGTCACCACCGGCCTGTCGTCGCGCGAATGCCTCGCCTCCATCGCCCACCATCCCGGCAAGATCGTTGGTGCCGCCTGCCTGATCGACCGCTCGGGCGGCAAGGCGGATCTCGGCGTGCCGCTGGTGACGCTGGCGAGCCTCGATATTCCCAGCTACCCGCCCGACCGGTTGCCGCCGGAACTCGCCGCGCTGCCGGCGGTGAAGCCGGGCAGCCGCGGCATCCAGGGAGCGCAGGCATGAGCGCCCCGGCCGCCCTCGTCGTGGTGCCGCCGATCCGCCTCGGTGTGAACATCGATCACGTCGCCACGGTGCGCAACGCGCGTGGCGGAGCGCTGCCCGATCCGATCCGGGCGGCGATGCTGGCCGCGGCCGCGGGGGCCGACGGCATCACCGCCCATCTGCGCGAGGATCGTCGCCACGTGCGCGACGAGGATATGCGCCGCCTGCGCGAGACTCTGACCATCCCGCTCAACTTCGAGATGGCGGCGACGCATGAGATGGTCGCGATCGCCACTGATCTGAAGCCGCATGCCTGCTGCCTGGTGCCGGAACGCCGCGAGGAGCGCACCACCGAGGGCGGGCTTGACGTCATCGGCGGTGGCATCGATCTCGCGCATCGGGTCGAGCAACTGGCGGCATCGGGCATCCGGGTATCGCTTTTCGTCGCCCCCGATGCCGACCAGATCGTACGGGCCGCCGATATCGGCGCGGCCGTTATCGAGCTGCATACCGGCAGTTGGTGCGACCTGCGCGCGGCGGGACGGCAGGAAGAGGCCGTCGCCGAACTGGGGCGGCTCGCCGACGCGGCCGAACAGGCGACGAGGCTCGGGCTTGAGGTCCATGCCGGCCACGGGCTCGATTACGCGACGGCGGAAATCATGGCCGCCAACGCCCATATCCGCGAGTTGAACATCGGTCACTTCCTGGTCGGCGAAGCGATCTTCGAAGGGCTGGAGACGGCGATCCGGCGCATGCGCGCGGCGATGGCACGCGGCCGGGCGCAGTTGCGCGCCGGCAAGGCGGCCTGAGGCCGCAGGATTGGGGTACGCATGATACTCGGCATCGGCTCCGACATCACTGACGCCCGGCGCGTCGCCGAAGTGCTGGAGCGCCATGGCGAGCGCTTCATCGAGCGCGTGTTTACGCCGGTCGAGCGGGCGAAATCGGAGCGGCGCGCGCGTCGTGCCGAGAGCTATGCCAAGCGCTTCGCCGCTAAGGAGGCCTGCGCCAAGGCGCTCGGCACCGGGCTGGCCCAGGGAGTGTTCTGGCGTGACATGGGGGTGGTCAACCTGCCGTCCGGCCGTCCGACCATGCAGCTTACCGGCGGCGCCAGGGCGCGGCTCGACGCGATGACGCCGCCGGGCTACGAGGCCCGCATCGATCTCACCATCACCGATGACGGGCCGCTGGCCCAGGCCTTCGTGATCATCAGCGCGGTGCCGAGCGGATCGCCTGGTCCCGGAGCGTAAGCTCCGGTGATCGTGAAGAGCGCGCGTTGCCGCAGGCGTGGCGAGCGGCTATAGGAGCCCGATGACCTCGACGCAGGGGGTGCCGTGCCGGCGGCAGCCGGAGCGCGGCTGAGCGGAAAGCACGATGAGCGCAACAACCGAACCGAAGAAAAAGGAAGGCGGCCTGGGCGAGACTGCCAAGGTCATTCTGCAGGCCTTCCTGATCGCCCTCATTATCCGCACCTTCCTGTTCCAGCCATTCAACATCCCGTCCGGCTCGATGAAGGAAACGCTGCTGGTCGGCGACTATCTCTTCGTGTCGAAGTTCAGCTACGGCTACAGCCGCTTCTCGCTGCCGTTCTCGCCACCGCTGTTCGACGGGCGCATCTTCGGCTCGACGCCGAACCGCGGCGATGTGGTGGTGTTCAAGCTGCCGCGTGACGAGAGCACGGACTATATCAAGCGGGTCATCGGCCTGCCGGGCGACCAGATCCAGATGATCGGCGGCGTCCTGCACATCAATGGCCAGCCGGTGAAGCGCGAGGATGCCGGCTACTGGATGGACGACGAAGGCGGTGGCCGCGTCCAGCGCGTGAAGCGCTGGACCGAGACGCTGCCCAATGGCGTGAGCTATTACACGCTCGATCTGGTCGACAACGGCTTCTACGACAACACGCCCGTCTATCAGGTGCCGCCCGGGCATTATTTCATGATGGGCGACAATCGCGACAATTCCACCGATTCACGGGTGCTCAGCCAGGTCGGCTATGTACCTTATGAAAATCTGATCGGCCGTGCCCAGATGATCTTCTTCTCGGTCAAGGAAGGTGACGCGGCCTGGCAAGTGTGGAAGTGGCCCTGGACGGTGCGCTGGGACCGCATGTTCTCTTTCGTGCGATGAGCCGGTCTTCCAAAGACCACGAACGGCCCGGCGACCTTGCTGCGCTTGAACAGGCGCTCGGCCATGTGTTCGCCGATCCGTCGCATCTGGTGCTGGCGCTGACCCATATCAGCGCCGTCACCGGCGTCCAGGGAAGCCGGGCGCGGGTGAGGTCTTATCAGCGGCTCGAATTCCTCGGAGACCACGTGCTCGGGCTCGTGGTCTCCGACATGCTCTACCGCGCCTATCCGGACGCCGAGGAGGGCGAGCTGTCGCGCCGGCTCTCCGACCTCGTCTGTGAGAAGGCCTGCGCCGAGGTGGCGCAGGAGATGCGGATCGGCCCCTTCCTCCGTCTCGGCGCCGGCGAGGAACGCACGGGCGGACGCAACCGGCAGGCTATCCTCGCCGATATTGCCGAGGCGGTGCTGGCGGCCGTCTATCTCGATGCCGGCTTTTCGGCCGCCGAAAAGCTGGTGGAGCGCTTCTGGCGTCCCCGGTTGGAGCGTCGTGGCAGCGCCGGCCGCGATCCCAAGACGGCGCTGCAGGAATGGGCGCAGGCGCGGGGGCTGCCGCCGCCGCATTATCGCCTGGTGGAGCGCGAGGGACCGGACCATAATCCACAGTTCCGCATCGCGGTGGAAGTACCCGGATGGGAGGCGGCCGAAGGTATCGGCTCTTCCAAGCAAAGCGCCCAGAAGACCGCCGCGGCTGCCTTTCTCGAACGAGTTTCGTCATGAATGACCCAGACGCCGACATCGGCGCCACTTCCGCCACCACACGCTGCGGTTTCGTCGCGCTCATCGGCGCGCCGAATGCGGGCAAGTCAACGCTGACCAACGCGCTGGTCGGCACCAAGGTATCGATCGTCTCGCACAAGGTACAGACCACGCGCTCGCTGGTGCGCGGCATCGCCATCGAGGGCCAGACGCAGATCGTGCTGGTCGACACGCCCGGCATCTTCGCGCCCAAGCGGCGATTGGAGAAGGCGATGGTGCGCTCCGCCTGGGGCGGGGCGGGCGATGCGGATGCGGTGGCGCTGCTCATCGATGCCCGCGTGGGCATCACCGAGGAGGTGGAGGCCATCATGCGCGGCCTCGCGCAGGTGAAGCGCCCCCGCGCGGTCATCCTGAACAAGATCGACCTGGTGAAGCGCGAGAGCCTGCTCGAACTCGCCGCCAAGGTGGCCGAGCACATAACCCTCGACCGGCTGTTCATGATCTCGGCTCTGGAAGGCGATGGGCTCGTGCAATTGCGCCAGTGGCTGACCGAGGTGCTGCCGCAAGGGCCGTGGCTCTATCCCGAGGACCAGATCTCCGATGCGCCGATGCGCATGCTGGCGGCCGAGATCACCCGCGAGAAGCTGTTCCATCGGCTGCACGAGGAACTGCCCTATCGCTCAACGGTGGAGACCGATAGCTGGCAGGAGCGCAAGGACGGCTCTGTGCGCATCGAGCAGACCATCTTCGTCGAACGCGAAAGCCAGCGGAAAATCGTCCTCGGCAAGGGCGGCGACACCATCAAGGCGATCTCGATGGCGGCGCGCAAGGAACTCACCGAGATCGTCGAGCAGCCCGTGCACCTGTTCCTGTTCGTCAAGGTGCGTGAGAATTGGTCGGATGATCCCGAGCGCTATCGCGAGATGGGGCTGGAATTTCCCGACGCCGACTAGGCCGCTCGGGATCGGGGCAGGACGCCGCGATGGAATGGACCGACGACGGCATCATCCTGGGGCTTCGTCGCCATGGCGAAGCGAACGCCATCGTCGAAGTGCTGACGGCCGCGCATGGGCGCCATCTCGGACTGGTGCGCGGCGGCGGCTCGCGGCGGCAGGCCCCCTCCCTGCAGCCAGGCAACAGCGTGCATGTCGCCTGGCGGGCACGGCTCGACGAGCAGCTTGGCGCCTTCACGCTGGAGGTGACGCAGGCGCGGGCCGAACGGCTGATGCGGCGGGCGCACTCGGCCTTCGCCGTCAGCCATCTCGGCAGCCTCATCCGGCTGTTGCCGGAGCGCGATCCGCACCCCGAGCTCTATGCGACGCTGGCGGCGGTGATCGAGCATCTCGACGAACCGGCGCTGGCGGGCATGTTGCTGGCGCGTTTCGAGCTCGTCATGCTGGCCGAGCTCGGCTTCGGCCTGGATCTCGACAGTTGCGCGGCAACCGGCGGGCGCAACGATCTGCTCTATGTCTCGCCGAAATCCGGCCGGGCGGTAAGCCGCGATGCCGGCGAGCCGTGGCGGGCGCAGCTCTTCGCGCTGCCCTATTTCCTCGTTGGCGAGGTGGCGGAGCCTCCGGCGATGGAGGATCTGCAGGCTGCCTTCGAGCTCACCGGGCATTTCCTCGCCCGCCGGGTGTTCGAGCCGCGCGGGGCGGAGGTGCCGGACAGCCGCGCCGCCTTTCTGCAGGCGCTGCTGCGCGGCGTCCCGCCGAGGCGGCCGGACCTTTAGGCCCTCGCCGTTTCTTTTGTACCACAAGCCTTTGGATAGATTTGCGTGCGACGTGTTCGCGTCTTGTTCTTGTCGCGCATTCGCGGTAGCGAGAGGATATGGGAGAGGGACCGATTCCGACTGACGACGGCACCATCGAGCCGGTCGGCCTGAAGGCCGCGCTCGAAGAGCGTTATCTTGCCTATGCGCTGTCGACCATCATGCACCGGGCGCTGCCGGATGCGCGCGACGGGCTGAAGCCGGTGCATCGCCGTATCCTGTACGGCATGCGGCTGCTCAGGCTCGACCCCGGCGGCGGCTTCCGCAAGAGCGCCAAGATCGTTGGCGACGTGATGGGCTCCTTCCACCCGCACGGCAATATGGCGATCTACGACGCCATGGTGCGCCTGGCGCAGGATTTCGCCCAGCGCTATCCGCTGGTCGATGGGCAAGGCAATTTCGGCAATATCGACGGCGACAATGCTGCGGCCGAACGCTACACCGAAGCCCGCCTGACCGAGGTGGCGCGGCTGATCCTCGACGGCATCGACGAGGACGCCGTCGCCTTTCGCCCGAATTATGACGGCACCGCCGAAGAGCCGGTGGTGCTGCCGGGCGGTTTCCCGAACCTGCTCGCCAACGGCTCCACCGGCATCGCCGTGGGGATGGCGACCTCGATCCCGCCGCACAACGCCGCCGAATTGTTCGATGCCTGCCTGCATCTGATCGCCCATCCGCAGGCGACCACCGACGACCTGCTGCAATTCGTCAAGGGGCCGGATTTTCCGACCGGCGGCGTCGTCATCGAGTCCCAGGCCTCCATGGCGGACGCCTATGCCACCGGGCGCGGCGGTTTCCGCCTGCGCGCACGCTGGCATAAGGAGGAAACCGGCCGCGGCACCTATCTCGTGGTGGTCACGGAAATCCCCTACGGCGTCGCCAAGTCGCGGCTGGTCGAGAAGATCGCCGATCTCCTCAACGAGAAGAAATTGCCGCTGCTGGCCGATGTCCGCGACGAATCCGCCGAGGATGTTCGCCTCGTGCTGGAGCCGCGGGCGCGCAACGTCGATGCCGAACTGCTGATGGAGAGCCTGTTCAAGCTCACCGAGCTCGAAACGCGCTTTCCACTGAACATGAACGTGCTGGTCGGCGGGCTGGTGCCCAAGGTGGTCAGCCTCGCCGAGGTGCTGCGCGAGTGGCTGGACCATCGGCGCGACGTGCTGCTGCGGCGCTCGCGGCATCGCCTGGCGCAGATCGAGCATCGGCTAGAGGTGCTTGGCGGCTATCTGATCGCCTATCTCAACCTCGACGAGGTGATCCGCATCATCCGCGAAGAGGATGAGCCCAAGCCGGCGCTGATGGCGCGCTTCGATCTCACCGACGTGCAGGCGGAAGCCATTCTCAACATGCGGCTGCGCAGCTTGCGGCGGCTGGAAGAGTTCGAGATCCGCAAGGAGCACGACACGCTGTCCAAGGAGAAGGACAAGCTGGTGAAGCTTCTCGATTCCGAGGCCCGGCAGTGGAAGGCCATCGGCGCCGAGATCGCCAAGACCCGCGAAATGTTCGGCCCCGAGACGGAGCTGGGCAAGCGCCGCACCGATTTCGGCGAGGCGGCCGCCCACACCGCCGACGCGGTGATCGAAGCGCTGGTGGAGCGCGAGCCGATCACCGTGGTGGTGTCGCAGAAGGGCTGGATCCGTGCGCTGAAGGGCCATGTCGCCGATCTCGCCTCGCTCGCCTTCAAGGGCGACGATTCGCTGAGGCTCAGCTTCTTCGCCGAGACCACCTCGAAGCTGTTGGTCTTCGCCACCAATGGCCGCTTTTACACGCTGGATGCTTCCAAGCTCCCCGGCGGACGCGGCCATGGCGAGCCGCTGCGCCTGTCGATCGATCTCGAGCAGGAAGCCGATATCGTCGACGTCATCGTCTATCAGGGTGGGCGCAAGCTGTTGGTGGCGGCCAAGGAGGGCCGGGGCTTCCTGGTGGCGGAGGACGATTGCGTCGCCAACACCCGCAAGGGCAAGCAGGTGCTCACCATCGACGCGCAGGATGCCTGCCGGCTTGTGGTTGCCACCGGCGACAGCGTCGCGGTGATCGGCGAGAACCGCAAGCTGCTGGTGTTTCCACTTTCGCAGGTGCCGGAAATGGCGCGTGGGCGCGGCGTGCGGCTACAGCGCTACAAGGACGGTCAGATGTCGGATCTCAAGGTGTTCACACTTGCCGACGGCCTCACCTGGCTCGACACGTCGGGCCGCACCTGGACGGTGACGGACCTGACCGAATGGCGCGGCGAGCGTGCGAGCGCCGGGCGTTTGCCGCCTAAGGGCTTCCCGCGCAACAATCGGTTCTGACGAGCGCAAGCTGTTGGCCCGTCTGGCATTGTGCTTCCTGAAGCGAGGGGGGCCGGCTATCGGAGAGACGGTCCTCCGGGACTATTCGGTGCTCTCCACCCGCTCCCAGCCATGCGCGGTGAGCCGTTCCTGCGGCAGGAACTGGCTTTTGTAGCCCATCTTGGCCGAGCCATCGACCCAGTAGCCGAGATAGACATAGGGCAGGCCCATCGCCTTGGCCTTGGCGACATGGTCGAGGATCACGAAGGTGCCGATGGAGCGCGCGGCCTCGTCCGGCTCATAGAACGAGTAGACCATTGAAAGACCGTCGGCGAGTACGTCGGTGAGGGCCACCGCGTAGAGTGCGCCCTGTCCGCGGCCATGGATGGCGGTATCCGGTCCGCGCCGTCGATATTCCACGATCCGGGTGCGCACATGGCTGTCCTCGACCATCATCGCATAGTCGAGCACCGTCATGTCGGCCATGCCGCCATCGCCGTGGCGGCTGTCGAGATAGGCGCGAAACAATGAATATTGCTCGGCGGTCGGCACCGCCGCGCGCATATCGCCGATCAGATCGGCATTGCTCCTGCTCACCCGGCGGAAGCGGCGCGACGGCGCGAAATCCGCCACCACGATGCGCACGGAAACGCAAGCGCGGCAGTGTTCGCAGGCGGGGCGATAGGCGATGGACTGGCTGCGCCGGAAACCCCCATGCGTCAGCACGTCGTTGAGCTGGGTCGCCCGCTCGCCAACCAGATGGGTAAACACCTTGCGTTCCTCGCGCCCGGGTAAATACGGGCACGGCGAAGGTGCCGTGAGATAGAATTGCGGCGTATCGCGAGAGTGTTCCGTCACGGCAGCTTCAATGTTCGACCGAAGAGAGGATCGCGCGAGCCGACCGTCGCGTCAAAGGCAGAAATGCGTATCGCGCGAATGTGTCACCTGCGGCGCAACGCGGCAGCGCGGGCCTCGCTGTTGGTGACGACGGTGCCGAGCAGCAGATCGTGCAGCAAACGCTTGCGGCCGTTGAACAGGCCGACGATCACCACCAGCGGCGTCAGCACGCTGAACGACACCCAGAACAGCACGACACTGAGCACGGCGAGCAGCGTATACATCGGCGCGCCGTACCACAGCCGCATCTCGATCTCCATCACGCGCATGCCGATGGTTGACGATTCGCGCCCTCCCAGCGTCAGGCCGCTATAGACCAGCGCCCAGACAACGAAGGCGGGGCTCAGAAGGCCGAAGAGCAGCCAGCCGAGCCCGAAGGTGACGAACCCCGACACGAAGATGACGATGGCTGCGACGCCGATCGGCACGCAGATGATGAGCGCATCGATCAGGAAGGCGATGAAGCGGCGCCAGAGCACGCCCCGGAAGTATTCCGGCTCGGTGACGGGATCGTAGGCGTAGGGCTTGGCCTCTGCCGGGCCACCGAACGCGAAGGGATCGGACATGGATGTCTCCAGTGACGGTCCCTTCACAGATGGCCTTGGGCCATTCGTCCGGCAAGGGTCGCAGGGACGGGGCTACTAGTTGCCGGACTGCCAGTCGATGCGCACGACGTCCATGCCCTCGGCGAGCAGCGAACGGTGCACATTGTCGGCATGGGCACGGTCGCGGGTCTCGACCGTCACGTCGAGCCGGGCGCCCTTGGCATGTACGTCGAGGAAATGGCGCTTATGCTCGACTTCGAGGATGTTGGCGCCGAGCTTGCCGAGCAGCGTCGAAATGATGCCGAGCTCGCCCGGACGATCGAGCATGGAGAAGCGGAAGGAGACGATGCGTTCCTCGCGCTCCAGTTCGCGCAGCATGATCGAGGCGACGGTGCGCGGATCGATGTTGCCGCCGGAAACCACGAGGCCGACATTGCGACCCCGATAGCGCTCCGGTTCCGCCAACAGTGCCGCGAGGCCGCCGGCGCCAGCGCCCTCTGCCAGCGTCTTCTGCTGGGTGAGGAACAGGTTCACTGCCCGCTCGAAGGTCGGCTCGTCCACCAGCACGACGTCGGACACCAGGGCAGAGACGATCTCGCGGGTGAGCGCCCCCACGTTCTTCACCGCAATGCCTTCGGCGAGGGTTGTGCCTTCGCAAGGCAGGCTCTGCTGATGCAGGGCATTCCACATCGATGGATAGAGCGTCGTCTCGACACCGATCAGCTCGATATCGGGCCGGATGTGGCGAGACGCCACCGCCATGCCGGAGATGAGGCCGCCGCCGCCGACCGGCACCAGCAAAACGTCCAGATCCGGCGCGTCCTCGAGCATCTCGGCGGCGATGGAGCCCTGGCCGGCGATGACGTGGCGGTCGTCATAGGGATGCACCCAAACGAGGTTCTCGGCGTGGGCGAGGCGGTCGGCCTCCTCGCTGGCATCGGCAACCGTCTCGCCATGCAGCACCACCCGGGCGCCGTGCGCCTCGGTTGCCGCGACCTTCACGATCGGCGTGAATTTCGGCATGACGATGGTGGCGCGGATGCCCAGCCGGGCGGCGTGGTAGGCAACTGCCTGCGCATGATTGCCAGCCGACATAGCGACCACGCCATGCGCGCGCTCCTCGGCGCTGAGGCTGGCGAGCTTCACCAGTGCACCGCGCTCCTTGAAGCTCGCCGTGACCTGCAAATTCTCATATTTGACAAAGACATGCGCGCCCGTAATCGCCGAGAGGCGCGGCGCCGGCAGCGTGGGCGTGCGCAGCACCGCGCCGGTCAGCACATGGCGGGCTGCGGCGATATCGGCGGGAGTTACGGGAAGCGACATGAAACCACTCAGAATTCGCGTACCCTGGGGGCCGCATTGTTGAGAAGTCCGCCCGGCCTCAGAACGAGGAAGGCGGCCAGAAGCGCATAGGTGACGAGATCGCGATACACGATATCGAAGCTCGCCGACCACACGATTTCGACGCCGGCGACAATGACGGCGCCGAGAAACGCGCCCGGCACAGAGCCAATGCCCCCGATAATGGCCGAAATCAAGGCTTTGAGCGTGATCGCCAGTCCTTCTCCCGGCTGGACCGTGCCGTACGCCACCACACTCACCGCGCCCGCCAGCCCAGCGGCAGCGCCGGCGATGAGGAAGGTGCCGCTGCGCAGGGCGGGGACGCGTACCCCCAGCAGCGCCGCCATCAGCGGGTCATCGGCATAGGCACGCCAGGCGCGGCCGAAGCGGGTGCAGCCCATCAGGCCGAGCAGGATGGATGCGCCGGTGAGGCTCATGCCCGCGGCGAGCATTTGCGCCGCCGTCACCGTGGCGACGAAGCCGCCATCGCCGGCCAGCGGGATCGGAATGTTAAGCAGCGGCGGCAGCCAGTTCACCCGCAGCGGAGCGGTGATCCGGGCCGCCTCCGCCAGCACGATGGCGACGGCAATGGTGGCGATCAGCATCCCCTGCGGCGGGGAAGACGGCGAGGCGAGCGGCAGGACCACGAAGCGGCCGACGAGCCAACTTATTGATATTGAGCCGATAATTCCGGCAGCCGCGGCCATGATGAGGTCGGCCGGGCCCAGCCGCCCCGCCATGCCGGCGATGCCGACCGCAACGAGCATATAGACGCCGCCGGTGACGGCGATCTCCCCGAAGGCGAGGTTGACGCGACCGAACAGGCCATGGACCAAGGCGAAGCCGGTGGCGACCAAGCCGTAAATGCCGGCCAGCGTGGTGCCGTTTATCGCCTGTTGCAGCCAGTAGGCCTGCCGCGGCGACAGTGGGAACAGGGCGGGCGGCGACGCGCGGTCTGGCGCAGCGCTCAACCACCAGCGCATGATTATGTAGAGTTTTACTTCACTTAGCGGGCCGGTATCGGTATTTACGCCGGTAAGGGTGGCGCGGGCGGCGCCCGTATGGCCGGCGAAGGTGCAGACGATCCAGTGCGGCACCGCACGGGAACCGAGGCGGGCCCGATAGGCGAGACGGAGCCCGTCGGTGCCCGGCACCGGTGTCAGCGACACCTCGTCGATGCTGACCTTCTCATCATGCAGGGCAGGGGCGACGTCGCGACAGATGCGGGCCTGGTCGGCATCGATCACCGATCCGCAGCCCGCCAGCAGCAGGGCGAGCCAGAGTAGGGTGAGGTGTACGATGAGGCGCATGGACCGGCATTGTGCAGGCAGGGGCGCCGGCCCGGCGCGGATCAGGCCTCGCGGGCGAGCTTCTCGGCGACGCGGGGGGCGAAATAGGTGAGCACGCCATCGGCGCCGGCACGTTTGAAGGCCATCATGCTCTCCATCATCGCCTTCTCGCCGTCGAGCCAGCCATTGCGCGCCGCCGCCTCGATCATCGCGTACTCGCCGGACACCTGGTAGGCGAAGGTCGGCAGGCCGAAGGTATCCTTCAGCCGCCAGACGATGTCGAGATAGGGCATGCCCGGCTTGACCATCAGCATGTCCGCGCCCTCATCAATGTCGAGGGCGGCCTCGCGCAGGGCCTCGGTGCCGTTGGCGGGGTCCATCTGGTAGGTGCGCTTGTCGCCCTTCAGGCAGCCGGTGGAACCCACCGCGTCGCGGAAGGGGCCATAGAAGGCCGAGGCATATTTGGCGCTGTAGGCGAGGATCTGCGCATCGAGATGACCTTCGGCATCGAGGGCGCGGCGGATGGCGCCGACCCGGCCGTCCATCATGTCCGACGGCGCGATGACATCGGCGCCGGCATCGGCCTGCACCAGCGACTGCTCGATCAGCACCGCGATGGTTTCGTCGTTGAGAATGCGCCCATCCGCCGACAGCAGGCCATCATGGCCGTGGCTGGTATAGGGGTCGAGGGCGACGTCGGTGATCAGGCCGATCTCCGGCACGGCATCCTTGATCGCCCGCAGCGCGCGGCAGACCAGATTGTCGCGGTTGAGCGCCTCGCGCCCATCGACGGTGCGCAGCTCGGGGTCGGTATAGGGAAACAGCGCCAGCGCCGGAATGCCAAGCTCCGCCGCCCGCTCGGCCTCGCGCACCGCCTGATCGACCGACAGCCGCTCGACGCCGGGCATGGAGCCGACCGGGCTGCGCGCCTCGCTGCCATCCATCACGAACACCGGCCAGATCAGATCGGCGACGGTGAGCGTGTTCTCGCGCGTCAGCCGGCGGGTCCAATCGGATTTGCGGTTGCGGCGCGGACGGTGAGTCAGATCGAGGCGGGTGGCTGCGTCGGAGCGGCCCATCGGATCGAGATTTACCGGACGCGGGCGGGCGAAGGGAATGGGCATGGCGCACTCTTCGAAGCCAGTTTCGAACACTTATAACGTCATAAAGGCCTCGAGGCGACCTAATCACCCGGACGATTGCGTAATCGCGCGAAATATGTCGCAGGTCATGATGACGCGGCCCGGATATCCGCCGGGCCGGCCTGGAGAGCCTGCATGACAGCTGCGACCATCGGCATTCGCTTCGAGATCTCGGGAAAGGCCGGGATCATCACGCTGGACCGACCCAAGGCGCTGAACGCCCTCGATCACGAAATGGTGTCCGCACTCCGCGCGAGGCTCGACGCCTGGGCCGATGATTCGGCGGTGGAGGTGGTGGTGCTGCGCTCAGCGCATGAGCGGGCCTTCTGCGTCGGCGGCGACGTGCGGGCGATGCACGATCTCGGCCGCGCCGGCCGGATCGAGGCGGCGCGCAGCTTCTGGCGCGACGAATATCCGCTCAACCATCTGATCTCGGTCTATCCCAAGCCCTTCGTCGCCCTGGTGGGCGGACTGTGCTTCGGCGGCGGCTTCGGCATCTCCGGCCATGCGCGCTACCGCGTCGCCGGGGAGGGATTGGGCTTCGCCATGCCGGAAGTGGCGATCGGCCTGTTTCCCGATGTCGGCGGCACCTATGTGCTGCCGCGCCTGCCGGGCTGGAGCGGTGCCTGGCTCGCCATTACCGGCGCGCGAATCGGCATGGCCGATGCCATGGCGCTCGGCCTCTATACCCATCATGTCCCGGCCGAGCGCTGGCCGGACCTGATCGACGCCTTTGCCGCCGGCGACCCGGTCGAACCGACGCTGGCGCGGTTCGCCGCGGTGCCGCCGCCGCCACCGCTCGGCCCGCTGCTGCCGCTGATCGACCGGGTGTTCGCCGGCGGCAGCGTCGCGGCGGTGATGGCGGCGCTCGACCATGCCGCTACGCTGGAGGGCATCGAAGGCGAATTCGCCGCCAAGCAGGCGGAGACCATCCGCCGGGCATCGCCGACCAGCGTCCACATCGCCTTCGCGCAGATGCAGCGCGGCCTCGCCCATGATCTCGCCGGCTGTCTCACGCTGGAGTTCCGGCTGGTGACGCGGCTGCTGGCCCAGCACGACTTCTATGAGGGGGTGCGGGCGGTGCTGGTGGACAAGGACCAGGCGCCGCGCTGGCGGCCGGCGCGGCTGGACGAGGTGGACCCCGCCGCCATCGCCGCGATGTTCGACGAGAAGCTGCCGGACGATTTGGTGCTGACGTGATGCGATTTTCCGCTATTGAGGCGTAATGAGCACACCCTACGATCCCATCGACGCCACCCTCGGCCCCGCCGGCGCCGCAATGCCGCCCTGGCAGCGGCGGGTGCTGATCTATCTGCGCGGCCTTGCCGGGCTGCTGCTGCTGAAGACCATCTACAGCTGGACGTTGATCTGCGGCGTGTGGGACGGCGAGAGCAGCCGCTTCGAGATGCTGTCGCTCGCCGCGCAGGCGGCGGTGATCTGGGCGGCGATCATGAACCCGGTGGCGGCGGTCGGCCTGTGGCTGGGCGCGGCCTGGGGCGTGGTGCTGTGGCTGGTCACCGCCATGGTGCAGATCCTGATCAACGCCTCCTCGCCGGAGGGAGTCGGCCGGCTGCTGATCGTCGCGGCCTTCGAGACGGTGCTGGTCGCGATCTATGCCTGGCTGACCTACAAGGCCGGCCGCGAGGCGGAGCGCTGAAGCCCGGCCGCTCGCCTTAACCTTTTGTAAGGCATAGGCGTTTGGATTCGATTCATCCTTCCGCTTAAACGGACTTTCAGACGCGCCCCGGAATATGGAACGACACGAAGGGAAGCTCTCGCAGGGAGAAATCCGCGCGGGACGAAAATCCCCAATGACGTCGAGCCGGGGTGTCGAACATGAGAAGCGCAGCACGGGCCCTGACGCCCGTACCCGATGAAGCGCCGCAGAGCGCGATCACGCCGCTGTATCACGAGGCGCTGACGCTGGTGGAGCGGCTGCATCGCCGCCTGCTCGACGTGGTGAAGGACGAGTTCGACCGCCGCGGCCGCTCGGACGTCAATCCGGTGCAGGCGCTGCTGCTGTTCAACATCGGCGATTCCGAGCTGACCGCCGGCGAGCTGCGTACCCGCGGCTACTATCTCGGCGCCAATGTCTCCTACAATCTCAAGAAACTGGTCGAGACCGGCTATCTGCATCACCAGCGCTCGCGGGTCGACCGGCGGGCGGTGCGCATCAGCCTCACCCCCAAGGGCGAGGAGGTGCGGGACATCGTCGGCTCGCTCTATGCCAAGCACATCGCCACCATCGAGCAGATCGGCGGCATCGGCTCGCAGGATTTCCAGGTGATCAACAAGGCGCTGCAGCGGCTGGAGCGCTTCTGGACCGACCAGATCCTCTATCGCCTCTGACGGCCCGCGCGGCCGTGCCGTCCGGGCGAGGGCTCAGGCGGCGCGGTGGCCCGGCGAGGCAGGGGCCTCCTCGATGTCGACCACCACCGGGCGGCGCAGCTCGGCTGTCTCGGTGCGCCAGCGCATGGCGGTGCCGAGGCCCGACCTGACATGCTGGCGGGCGAGGCTTTCCGCCTCGCCGAGATCGGTGGCGCTGACCACGAATGTACCGGTTTCGCGCCGGGTCACGGTACGTTCGAGCTTGACGATGAAGTCCGGCATCCGGGTTCTCCCTTGCATGCCGCGACCCTGCCCGGGGCGCCGTCAACCGTCTTCGAGGCTCGAACGGCATTTGCCGCCCTGCACGCCAAAGCCCCGCGAAGTGGAGGGGGCGCGAGGCCGGCTTGGGGGAACTGACGGCACGATCGGCGGGATGCCGTCGCGCCGGCTGGAAGGACCGGGCTACAGGGCGCCGAGCTCTTGCGGCTGATGGCGGTCATCGGACGGCGTCTGCCCGACCAGGGATTCGAGCACCCGGAACAGTGCCAGGCTGATGCGGTCGCTGTTGATATAGGCGGCGCGGCGCATATAGGCCTCGACCACCTGCCTGTGCTCCTCGGTGTTGAGCTTGAAGGCATTCCTGACCGCCTTCTTCAGGCTCATGAAGCTGTTGGGCTGATAGAAGAACCGATGCCCCGACGGCGGCAGGATCTCACGGTAATAGGCGGTGTCCGGCGCGACGATGATGGCGCCGCCCTGCAAGGCCAGATGCGCGACGCCGGAATTTATCGTGTCGTGATCGGTCAGCAGGATGCATTTCGCCTTGTCGAAATGCGCCGCGAGATCGTCGTCCTCGATACGGCCGGCGGCGAAGCTTATCCTCTTGTTCTGCGAAATGGACTTCGCGATGTACTCGACATATCCCTGGTCGTCGGCCTGGCCGGCGATGGTGAGCGGCGTCTTCGGGATGTGGAGCTCGTGAAACCGGATGAACCACTCAAGGTTCTTGTACGGCAGTATCCGGCCGAAGATGAGCACCGATGTGCGATCTGCCTCGAATGACGGGCGGAGATCGTAGGCGGTGAGATAGGACGGGTGCGGGATGTAGTAGTTCTTGTCCGGATCGGCCTCGCTGTCCAGCGTGTCGGCATAGCGCAGCGACTCGACGTTCTGGTGCAGGATCGCGCTGGCGGAGCGCATGATCTTCTTCCGCATCATCGTCAGGTGATGGGTGAAGAGATCGCTGTGCGGGTGGGCGTTGTGCACCATCCAGACGATGTGCCCGCCGGATTCCGCGTATTTCCGCAGGTCGCGGATGTAGCGCGTTGCCAGTGAGCGGGCCTGGAACGCCGAATCCGCGCCGGTGAAGATCTGCTCCTCCCAATTGACCAGGACGACGTCGGGTATGGGCGCGTCGTTGATCTGGGAGATCTTCTTGTTGCTGATGCGGGAGACGGCAACGGAAGGCGGGCAGCGGGAAAGCAGCAGATCCATATAGGGATTGGATCGGCTGGATCCGGTGACCGCGATGTGCCGCATGGCTGTGGTCTCCGTGGTGAGCCTTCAATCCCTGATACGGCGCGCAGAGATCGATCGAGGGGTACGAGGGGCCGGTATCCTACGCTCCTACGTATCACTCTGGCACGGCTCGATTATGCGCAAGCCCCGGTCCGGCGCAAGTCGCCAGGCCGGACAGAAGCCGGCCCCAGAGAGACGAAGCCTCAGAGAGACGAAGCCCCAGAGAGACGAAGCCCCAGAGAGACGAGGCCCGCTCCGGTTGTCCGGAACGGGCCTCGCGCAGTCCTTGTCCGGCGGAAGCGTCAGGCGGCGGAGACGCTCCTGGCGGGAGCGTCCACCTTGGCGATCTGCCTGGCACGGGCGGCGACCTTGTCGCGGATCGCGCGGATGCGCTTCTCGTCACGCAGCGCCTCGAAGCCGGGGCGGTCCGCCTTGCGGCGCTTGCTGTCCTCGGGACGCAGCGTGGTCACGTCGACATTTTGGAAGAAGTCGCGGTTGCCGCCATCGGCCCAGGCTTCCGAGAACATGCCGTGCGCCCGCACCACGTCGAACTGGTCGAGTTCCACATGCCAGTAGGAGACGGAGCGGGTGTCCAGCTCCTGCACGATGGTGATCCCGTTGACGAGGTCGTTGGCGCGAACCAGCTTGCCGCCGACGAACAGGTGGTGCCAGGGGGAAACCACGAGGTCGCTGGACGGCACGTTGTCGGCAAAGGCACCGGCATGGATGCGCACCGGGGCGACGCGCTGCTTCTGATCGGCGGTGCGCAGCCAGGAGACGCCGTAGTCGCGCCAGCCGATCCACTTCACTTCGCGCACCCCGGACCGGCCAATCACCTTGTCGCCGGCCTTCAGCTTCTCGATCGCCACCGGGCCCTCCGGCGTGTCGATCAGCGTGCCGCGCACGAAGCAGACCGGATTGACGAAGGCGCCTTCGGCATTGATGAACTCGGACGGGGGGCCGGCGATGATCGCCGCGGCGTCGTCGGGGCTCATGCCCTGCACGTTGTAGGTCACCCCATCCTGCAGGGTGCCGCCACCGAAGACGAAGGTGCCGACGCCGGTGCCGGAATTGTACGAGAAATTGGAAAAGTCGAGCCCCGTGGCCCCCAGCGAGTCACCAGTGGTGAAGCCGGTGATGTTGAAGCTCACGGCGGTGGGCAGAAGCGTGTTGTCGACGTAATTGAAGCTGCCGGCGCCACTGCCGGAGAACGCCACCGTCTGGGTGGTGCCGACGCCGAGCGCGACCGTGCCGGATTCGACGGTGATGCCCGAGGTGTCGCCTACCGAATAGGTAAGGTTGCTGATGAGGCCGGCGCTGAGGAGGCCGTTGTCGATGACGACATCCGCGTCGTTGATGGCGGCGATCGTCACATTCGAAACGGCGGTCAGGCCCGCGCCGTAGCTGACGGTCGTATCGACGCCGTCGATGGTCAGCGTGTGATCGCCGAGCGCGGTGATCGAAACCGTATCTCCCGCCTCAAAGCCGTTGGCTTCGCTTACGGTCTGATCGGAATTGAGAAGATTAACGCCAATAACAGCCATATTTCGTGCCCCATGTGGTGGAAAACAAACGGTTATTTAATGATAAATGGCAATAAAAATTCACTACGCACATCGAATATGCGTATTAAATACATTGCCATTTAACTCATTGCTTACGATGCTAACGAGATACCGACATTCATCAGTATTGCGTTACGGCATTTCCGCATTCATTCGATCATAGTGATTCCTTCTCGCCCGACGGGAGAGTCGTAGATTCCAGATTGTGTAATATTCGAAATTTATACGAAGATAGACTCTAGGTCCGAAACTCTTGCGGATTCCTAGGGGGGAGTCAATCGCCCTGTCGACCGCCGGGCGGAAATGGTTCGCGGTCGGGGATATAAGATTCTGTGAATGCGGCGTAAAGTATGCCAGAGCTTGGTGTCGAATCTTCGCATTAATTTCATTCGAAACCTATTCTGCCGGATTTTATTTCGAAAAGTGCGCAGCGCACCCTCTATCCGGCCGGCGACATAGGGGAGTTTACGGATGCTAAGTCTCGGATTTCCCTGGAATCTCCGCGGATAAGTCAGCCAGTGTGACCTAGGCTTTCGGTTTCTTTTCTTCTGATTTTTTACCGAAAGCTGTCTCAGAGCGTCTGGCTCTATGTCGCCGACATCGCGTGCGCGAGCCTCCCAGGCTCGTGGCGCCCGGGAATGCGGCACTGTCGATCGGGCGTGCCGCGAAGGCGGGCAGCGGGCAATGCGTGAGGTGCCGCGATGCGCGGCCGGCCGTGTCGGCGGCGTGGCGCTACGTTCGGAATCCGGAAGAGCCGGCGCCCAAGCGGCGACGCCTCGGGAGCTCCGGGGCGGGGGGAGGCTCAGGGCGAAGCGCGCAGAGGCTCAGAAAAGCCTTGAACCCAAGAAAGTCCGGGGAAGCGAGGTTGCCTACAGGCCCGCCGCGGGAAGGTCGCTCAGACCGCCGCGGGCTTCGGGCGGTTGGGGCCATGGCCGCGCCAGGCCGCAAGGCGGGCGCGGGCATTGTCGCCAGGCTTGCCCTCGCCGCTGTCGACGTCACGCCCCTCCGCGAGCGTGGCGTGGGGCAGGCTGATGACAGCCCGCAATCCGTTGCCGGTGTTGGTGAGCGTGACATCGCCGCCATGGTGGCGCACGACATTGCGGGCGATGGACAGCCCGAGCCCGATGCCGCCGGTCTCGCGATTGCGGGAGTTCTCCAGCCGGAAGAAGGGGGCGAACACCCGCTCCATGGTATCGGCCGGAATGCCCGGCCCGTCATCCTCCACCACGATCTCGATGGCGCTTGGCCGGGAATGCACGGCGACGCGCGCCCGCTCGCCGTAGCGCACGGCGTTCTCCACCAGATTGCGGACGGCGCGCCGGAGCGCATCGGCGCGGCAGCGATAGCCGATCCGGGGAGCTTCGGCGAAGCTCACCTCCTGGCCAAGCTCGACGAGGTCGTCGCACATGCTTTCCACCAGTGCGGTGAGATCGACATTGCGCGTCGGCTCCTCGGCCGCCTGCTCGCGGGAGAAGGCCAGCGTCGCCTCGGTCATGGCGCGCAACTCGTCGATAGTCGACAGCATCTTGTCGCGGGTCTCGTCGTCGGCGACGAATTCGGCGCGCAGCCGCAGCGAGGTGATCGGCGTGCGCAGATCATGCCCGATCGCCGCCAGCATGCGCGTGCGGTCCTCGACGAAGCGTTGCAGGCGCGCCTGCATCAGGTTGAACGCCACCGCCGCCTGACGGATGTCGTCCGGCCCCTTTTCCGGCAGGGGCTCGACGCTCTCGCCGCGTCCCAGGGCCTCGGCGGCCACGGCGAGGCGGTGCATGGGGCGGGTCATCCAGCGGGCGATGAAGGCGGCGCTGATCGACAGAACCAGCGCGGTGACGCCCAGGGACAGCAGGGACTGCGAGGACCAGATGCTGTTGACGATCTTCTTGCCGTAGGCGCTGGACAGCCAGGAACCATCCTGCAGCCGCACCGCCAGGCCCATGCCGTTGGCGTCGTCGAGCCGCAGGAATTTTGCCGGCCGCGACAATGGCCAGGCATAGGCGGGCATCTCCACCCAGGACGGCATGTCGGTTGCGTGGGCCTTGCCTGTCGTGGGGCCGGGCATGGAGGCGTCGTCATGCGCCATGGCCGCGTTGCCGGGCGTGGCGAGGCTGGCGACGGTCGGCAATGGTTCGGCGAGCCGCGTTTTGGCGTCCCGACGCCAGGCGTCGGCATCGGAGGGGAAGCCCGGCGTCACCCAGAAGCGCGTGTAGCTGGTGCCGCTGGCGCGCAATATGTCCGCCCGCAGCTCGGGCGGCGTGGATTCGAGAAGCTGGGCGACCGAGGCCGAGCGGCTGAGGAACTCGGTCTTGGCGGCCTTGTTGAGCGCCTGACCGCGCTCGTCCATCGACAGCAGGAAGCTCACCCCCTGCGAAAAGGCGAGCGCAAGCAACATGATGGCGACAAAGCGCGCGGTAAGGCTGCGGCTCCACAACCGGATCATCGCGACACCACCTCCGCGGAGAAACTGTAGCCGCCGCCCCAATGGGTCTTGATCAGCGCCGGCGATTTCGGATCGGTCTCGATCTTCTTGCGCAGCCGGCTGACGCGGTTGTCGATCGCCCGGTCGAACGGCTCGGCATTGCGGCCGACAGTGAGGTCGAGCAGCTGGTCGCGGCTGAGGACGAGCCCGGCATGGTCGATGAACACGCTGAGCAGCCGGAACTCGGCGGTGCTGAGCGGTACGCTCATCCCGTCCTGGTCGACGAGCTCGCGGCGACCGACATTGAGCACCCAGCGATCGAAGCGCACTTCCTTGGCCTGGATCTGCGCCCGCTGCGGTGGCAGGCTCTGCACCCGGCGCAGCACCGCCTTGATGCGGGCCAGCAGCTCGCGCGGGTTGAACGGCTTGGTGAGGTAGTCGTCGGCGCCGAGCTCCAGCCCGACGATGCGGTCGGTCTCCTCCGCCATGGCGGTGAGCATGATCACCGGCAGCTGGGTGGATTCGCGCAGGAAGCGGCAGAGCGAGAGGCCGTCCTCGCCGGGCATCATGATGTCGAGCACGACGAGGTCGATGGCGTTGCGCTCGACAAGGCGCCGCAGCGCCGCCGCGTTCTCGGCGAGGCTGACGCGGTAATCATGCTTCTGCAGATATTTGCCGACCAGATCGCGGATATCGCGATTGTCGTCGACGACGGCAATGTGCGGTGTCGCTTCCATGAGCTGGCCCTTTGCCGTTCCCAATATAGGGAGAATCTGCGGCGCGGCCGAAAAAATTGTCGCAGAATGTCGCCGACACCAGGTGCGCGATGGATTGCGACAATTCCATCCGGCGGGCGCCAATCCCGGCCGCCGGTGCCGCGAACGCCCCTCGGAAGGCGCGTCCGCGGCGCTCCGGTCAGCGGTCGCCGCGGGCGTTCCGCTCGATGGTGCGGGCGATGTAGGGCTCGACGCCGATGGTGGAGGGGGTGTTGGTGTAGCGGAAGGGCTGGCCGGCGCCCGGCTTGGCGGAAGCGGGAAGGTCGCCGCGCCGGGCCTGATGGGCGCTGCGCAGCGCCTCGGCATAGCCTTCGGCGTCGCTGGGGTCGCGCGGCTCGGCATGGGCCGGCGCCAGTGCGGTGGCGCCGAGCAGAAGAGCCGTCAGGGCGAGGGTGATATGAAGTCGCATGTACCATTCCTTTTGGTTGTCTGGATGAAGCCATCGGCTTCAGGGAAACAACTTTCGGCGACGACCCTTCTCTGATCGTCTGATGGTCAAGATGAACGTGCCCTGTCGCAGGGCTTTGGCGAGATGTGCCTGCGATGTGTCGGCAGTCGATGAAATTGTAGGCTTCTGGGCGCCGGATACATTTTCCGTCGCGGGGGCATGTGGGCGGGGAAGTGGGTGTCGTCTTTCCAACGACGAAACGCGCCGGCGGTGGGTGCCGCCGGCGCGTTTCATGTGTCGTCCGTTGCCGGGGCGGCCGGGATGGCGGGCTAGGAGTGCGTGTATTCCTTCAGCCGCACGTCGAACACGTTGGCGGGGAGTTCGCCGCGGCAGTACAGCCGGGCGCGCGAGGAGGCGGCCGGCGTCATCACCTGATAGGTCGGCGGCTGGGCGGGCCGCCCGTCTTCGTAGAGACCCCAGGCGTCGTCTTCCTGCTCGTCGTCGACGAACTGCCGGCTGACGACCGGCGGGTCGGCGGCGTGCAGGGCGAGCGGGTCGATGTCGGTGCCGGCATCGCCGAACACCACCATGCCGAGGAGGATGGCGGCGGAGAGCAGGAAGCCGGCGCCGATGTCTCGCCAGCCGGCGGAAGGCCGTTCGGGATCGTAGGGCATGTGAACCTCCGTTCCGGAAGGAAGTGAATGATCAAGGCCGCGCGCGGCGGCCTCAGGCGTGTTCGCGCACCGGTTTCGGCGCGCGGGACCGCCGCGGCAGCGCGCGGCAGATCACGTAGAAGGCCGGGGTGAAGACGAGGCCGAACAGCGTCACCCCCAGCATGCCGGAGAACACCGTGACCCCCAGGGCCTGGCGCAGCTCGGCCCCCGCGCCCTGCGCGAGCACCAGCGGCACCACGCCGAGGATGAAGGCCAGCGAGGTCATCAGGATCGGGCGCAGCCGCACCCGCGCCGCATCCACCGCGGCCTCGGCCGGGCTCAGGCCTTCCTCCTCGCGCTGGCGGGCGAATTCGACGACCAGGATGGCGTTCTTGGCGGCGAGGCCGATCAGCACCACGAAGCCGATCTGCGCCAATATGTTCACGTCCATCGCCGCGACCAGCAGACCGCTCACCGCCGCGAGCAGGCACATTGGCACGATGAGCATGACGGAAAGCGGCAGCATCCAGCTCTCGTACTGCGCCGCCAGCAGCAGGAAGACGAAGACGATGGAGGCGGCGAACACGATCAGGCCGGAATTGCCGGCGAGCCGCTCCTGCAAAGCGAGCTCGGTCCATTCGAAGCCGTAGCCGTCCGGGAGCACCTGTCGGGCGATCTCCTCCATGCGGTCAAGCGCGCCGCCGGTGGACGTGCCCGGCGCGCTCGCCCCCTGCACCTCGCCGGCCATGGCGAGATTGTAGCGCGGCACGCGGTAGGGGCCGGTGCGCTCCTCGAAATTCGCCACCGCGCTCAAGGGCACCATGGCGCCCGAATCGTTGCGGGTGCGGAAGCCGGCGACGACGGCGGGATCCTGCCGGAAGGCGCCGTCCGCCTGCGCGCGCACCTGGAAGGTGCGGCCGAGGAAGTTGAAGTCGTTCACGTAGGACGAGCCGAGATAGACCTCCAGCGTCTCGAAGACCCGGCTCGCCGGGACGCCGAGCATCTCCGCCTTCACCCGGTCGATGTCGGCATAGAGCTTGGGCGTGGCGGTGTTGAAGGGGGTGAAGACCCGTACCAGCTCGGGATGGCGGGCAGCCTCCGCCACCACCGCGCGCAAGGCCGCCTCCAGCTCGGCCGGGGTACCGCCGCCCCGATCCTGCACCATCATCTTGAAGCCGCCGGCATTGCCCATGCCGCGCACCGAGGGCGGCTTGATCGGGATGAGCCGGGCTTCGGTGAGGTCGGCGGTGCGGCGCGGCATCGCCGCCATCACCGCGTCGACGCCGAGATTGCGCGCCGCCCGCTCGGCGAAGGGATCGAGGATGACGAAGGCGACGCCGTTCGAGGAGGCATTGGTGAAGGTGGCGCCGTCGAGACCGGCGATGGCGACGACGTGAGCGACGCCGTCCATCTCCATCAGCCGGTTCGACAGTTCCGTCATCACAGTCTCGGTGCGGGACAAGGCCGAGCCGGGCGGCAGCTGCACCGAGGTGATGAAGTAGCCTTGGTCCATCTCGGGGATGAAGCCGCGCGGAGCGCGCTCCAGCTGCCAGCCGGTGAGCGCCAGCAGTCCGGCATAGGGGATCAGCGTGAAGGCGCCGAGCCGCAGCACCCGCCGGGTCAGGCCGGCATAGCCGCCCGCCAGCCGGTCGAAGCCGGTGTTGAAGGCGGCAAAGCCGCGCGCCGGCCAGCCGAGCGGCCCGCGCCGGGGCGCGTGCGGCTGATGCGGCCGCAAGAGCAGGGCGCCGAGGGCCGGGCTGAGGGTGAGCGAGACGAAAGCCGAGATGATGGTCGAGGCGGCGATGGTGACGGCGAACTGGCGGAAGAACTGGCCGGAAATGCCGGGTATCAAGGCGGCGGGAATGAACACCGCCGACAGCACCAGCGCGATGGCGACCAGCGCGCCGGAGATCTCGTCCATCGAGCGATGCGCCGCATCGCGCGGCGACAGGCCGGCGCGCAGATGCCGCTCGATGTTCTCCACCACCACGATGGCGTCGTCCACCACGATGCCGATGGCCAGCACCAGCCCGAGCAGCGACAGGTTGTTGAGCGAATAGCCCAGCGTCGCCATCACCGCGAAAGTACCGATCAGCGAGATCGGGATGGCGAGGACGGGGATGATGGCGGCGCGCCAGCTCTGCAGGAACAGGATGACGACGGCCACCACCAGGAGGATCGCCTCGGCGAGGGTCTTGTAGACCTCGTCCACCGATTCCGCGATGAACAGCGTCGGGTTGAACGGGATGTCGTAGGCGAGGCCGGCCGGCAGGCGCTCGCCGAGCCGGGCCATCTCCTGCGCGACCCGCTCGGCCGTCTCCAGCGCGTTGGAGCCCGGCTGCTGGAACACCTGGATCGGCTGCGACGGCCGGCCGTCGAAATTGGCGCCGGCGCGGTAGCTCTGCGCCGTCAGCTCGACGCGGGCGATGTCGCGCACGCGGGTGACGCGGCCATCCGCATCGGTGCGCACGATGATGTCCTCGAACTGCGCCGGATCGGACAGGCGGCCCAGCGTCTCGACATTGAGCTGGAAGGCCCCCGCGGCGGGCACCGGCGGCTGGTTGATCACACCGGCGGCGACCTGCACGTTCTGCGCCCGGAGCGCCGCCACCACCTCGCCGGCAGTGAGGTTGCGGGCGGCGACGCGGTCGGGATCGAGCCAGACCACCATGGCATAGTCGCGCGAGGCCGGCATGCGCACATCGCCGACGCCGGGCACGCGCAGCAGCGCGTCACGCAGCTGCAGGGTGGCGTAATTGGCGAGATAGAGTTGGTCGCGCGTATTATCCGGCGAGAACAGCTGCACCACCAAGAGGATGTGCGGCGACGACTTGCGCACGGTGACGCCGAGGCGGCGCACATCCTCCGGCAGGCGCGGCTCGGCCACGGCGACGCGGTTCTGCACCAGCACCTGCGCCTCGTCGACATCGGTGCCGAGCGCGAAGGTGACGGTGATCGAGAGCTGGCCGTCGCCGGTCGCCTGCGAGGACATGTAGAGCATGTTCTCGACGCCGTTGATCTCCTGCTCGATCGGTGTCGCCACCGTGTTGCTGACCACTTCCGCCGAGGCGCCGGGATATTGCGCGTTCACCACCACGGTGGGCGGGGCGATCTCCGGATATTGCGCCAGCGGCAGGGTGACATAGCCGGCAAGGCCGACCAGCACCACGAGGATGGACAGCACGGAGGCGAAGATCGGCCGGTCGATGCAGAAATGGGCGAGGCGCATCGGACAGCCCTCAATTGACGGGAGTTGGGGCCAGCGCGGCGGCGCGCGGCTCGCTATCGGCGGCCTGTGCCGTCACCTTCTGTCCGGGCCGCACGCGCATGAGGCCGCTGACGACGACGCGATCGTCCGGGTCGAGACCGCCGCGCACGATGCGCAGCCCATCCGCCTGGCGCGGGCCGAGCTCCACCTTGGCGGAGCTGACGGTGCCGTCCGCCGCCACGGTGAACACCGCCCGCTCGGCCTGGTCGGTCATCAGCGCCGTCTCCGGCACCAGCATCGCGGGATAGGCGCCGGAGAAGGGCAGGCGCACCCGCCCGAACTGGCCGGGAATCAGGCGATCCCCGGTATTGGCGATCACCGCGCGCGCCCTCAGCGTGCCGGCGCCGGCTTCCAGCCGGTTGTCGACGAAATCGATGGTGCCCTTGTGCGGCCAGTCGCGATCGGACTGCCCGCGCGCCTCGACCGCGATGCGCCGGCCATAGAGCAGCGGCAGCGTGCCGCTCGCCGCGGCCTGCCGGTAGGCGAGCAGGTCCTGCTCGCTGATGTCGAACACGAAATACAGGGGATCGAGCGCCACCAGCGTGGTCAGGATGGCGCCGTCCGACACCAGCGCGCCGACGTCCAGCCGGCGATTGGAGATGCGGCCGGCGAAGGGGGCGCGGACCTCGGTAAAGCCGAGGTCGATCTCGGCGCGCGAGGCGGCGGCCTCCGCCAGCGCCTTGGCGGCATCGGCGGCCTTCTTCTGCTGGCGGCGCTGGTCAAGCGTTGCCTGAGACACAGCACTGGTGCTGACCAGCTGCTCGGCGCGGCCGAGTTCGAGATCGGCGAGCTCGACCTGGGCGACGGCGCTGGCCAGCTGGGCGCGCGCCTCGTCGAGCGCGGCGCGATAGGGGCGGGGATCGATGGTGAACAGCAACTGCCCGGCTTCGACCAGCGCGCCGTCCTCGATGGCGATGGAAGCGAGATGGCCGGCGACGCGGCCGCGGATCTCCACCGCGGCGCTGGGCTCGAAGCGGCCGGCGAATTCGCGCCATTCGACGATCTCGCGCCGGACCGGACGGGCGACCGTGACCGTGGGGGGCGGGGGCTGGGACGGCTGTGCGGTCTGCGCCTGCGCCTCGGACGGCAGGCCGGCCGGAATCTCGAAGACGAGATGGAACGCGGCCAGGGCGGCGGCTACCGACAGGCAGGTGGCGAGTGTCACGGCAAGAGTGACGGGGGTGCGCATAGCTGTCCCTTGTTTGAACCGGGACGAACGCTAGCGGGCAATTGTCGCGGAGTTTCCGCGATGCAGCATCGATTTTGTCGCCGGCTGTCGCCAGGCATCGATGCGCGACGGATTGTTACATTTGTCGCTTCAAGTTGCCGGCGGCGGCCATGGGACCGCCGCCGCCGTCGTCATTCGGCCATCAGCGAAGGCAGGCCGGTGGAGAGCCACGGCACCGCCGTGAGCAGGATGAGGAAGGCGATCATGCCCCAGAAGAACGGCATGTTGGCCCGGAACACGTCCACCACGTCCTCCCTGGCGATCTTGGCCGAGACCAATATCGCGATGGCGACCGGCGGGGTGATCTGGCCGATCACCACCGTCACCACGATCAGCACGCCGAAATGCACCAGATCCACCTGCATGGCGATCAGCGAGGGCAGCAGCACCGGCATGATCATCGGGATCAGCGGATCGAGCACCATGCCGGCGATCAGCGCCAGCAGCAGCAGCACGAGCAGCTTCAGCGTCTGCCCCTCGAAGGGGAACAGCAGCTGCAGGCCCTCCGCCAGCACCATCGGCACCTTGGCCTGCGACAGCGCCCAGCCGAGCGCGGTGGAGAAGCCGACCACGATCAGCACCTCGCCGGTCATTATCACGCCGTCCACAGTCACCTTGCGCAGCTCCGCCCAGGTGATGGAGCGATAGACGAACTTCGACAGCACGAAGGCGTAGGCGAGGGCGAAGGCACCGGCCTCGCTCGGCGTGCAGACGCCGGAGATCAGGCTGATCAGGATGAAGGCGGGCAGGCCGAGCGGCAGCACCGCCCGCTTGCCGGTGCGCCAGACCTCGGCGGGCATGAAGGGGCCGGCGGCGCCCCAGCCCTTGCGGCCGGCGAGGTAGTAGATGACCCCCATCATCATGCCGCCCATCAGCAAGCCGGGCACCACGCCGGCGAGGAACAGCGCGCCGAGCGAGGTGCCGGTCACCGCCGAATAGAGGATCATCGGCGAGGAGGGCGGGATCAGCACGCCTATCCCCGAGGAGGTGGCGGTGACCGCCGCGGCGAACGGGCCGGGATAGCCGTGCTTCTTCAGATGCGGGATGGTGACCGAGCCGGTGCCGGCAAGATCGGCCACCGAGGTGCCGATCATGCCGCCGAACAGCACCGAGGTGACCACGTCGACATGGGCGAGGCCGCCGCGCATCCAGCCGACCAGCGCCACGGCAAAGTCGAACAGCCGCTTGGCGATGCCGCCATTGTTCATGATGCCGCCGGCGAGAATGAACAGCGGCAGGGTGACGAGGATGTAGTCGGCGACGCCGGTGAGCGTCTGTTGCGGCAAGGCGAGCGACCAGCCGCCGCTCATCGACAGGAAGAGGAACACCGAGGCGACCAGCGCCACGATGATCGGGAAGCCGATCACCACCAGGGCGCAGAGGGCGACCAGCGAGCCGCCGGCGAGAGCGAGCATCATAGTTTCACCTCATGAGCCGGGTGGTCGGCGATCTCCTCCGCGATGTCCTCGATGAGGACCAGCTTGTGCGGCACGACGGTGCGGTAGAGAAACGCGGCGGCCATGCCGAGGGAGGCGGCGAGCAGGCCCCCCGAGATCCAGGATTTCGGGATGTCGAGCATCGGGGTCACGTCACGGCCGAACACCTGCATGTAGCGCCAGGAAAACCAGGCGACGGCCAGCATCAGCAGCGCGCTGGCGAAGCTGATCGCGCGGGTGAGGGTGCGGGCATTGCGCGCGTTCAGCCGGCTGGTGACGATCTCGCAGCCGACGAGAGCACCTCGCCCGGCCGCGAGCACCACGCCGACCGCGGCGATCCATACCAGCAGGATCGAGACGGCTTCCTCTGTCCAGGGCAGCGGGTTGTTGAAGAAATAGCGGCCGGTGGCGTTGGCGAGCACCAGGACGCTCAGCGCCACCATGAGCAGCATGCCGACCGTCTCCAGCAGCCAGGAGGCCGCGCCGATGAGGGAGAAGCGGCCCAGAATGTCCGATGGCGTACGCCGGGCGCCGAGAATGTTCAGGCTCACGGGGCTGCCTCCCGAGGTTTGGAGCTGTCCTGGGCGGGCTCGGCGAGCCGGCGGGCGAAGAGCTGCCCGTAGCCGGGACGCGCGCCGTCGATGCCGGCCACCTCCAGGCAATGCCAGAACGAGGCCTGCACGGCGGAGATCACCGGCTTGCCGAGCGCGGTCTCCAGCGCCTCGATGACACCGGCCGAGCGGAAATTGGTGCAGGAGATGAAGATCGCCGTGGCGTCCGGGTGGTCGCAGGCGACGACATGGTCGAACACCTTTTCCAGCGGCACCTCGGCCAGCGCCCAATCCTCGTCGATGCCGAGATGGCCGCTGTTCAGCACCTGGTGGCCGTTGGATTCAAGGAAGTTGATCGCCCGCTGGTGGATGGCCTCGACATAGGGCGTCGCCAGCGCCACCGGGCCGGCCTTCACCTCCTTGAGCGCGGCGAGCGAGGCGGTGGAGGCGGTGGTCGCCTTCACTCCCGGCGCCCAGCCCTCCATGCGGCTGATCAGCGCCTTGTCATAGGCGGTGCCGTAGACGAAGGAGGCGCTGGTGCCGCCGAAGCACAGCACGTCGATCGGCGCCGAGCCGACGAGGCGGGCGGATTGCTCCAGCTCCGGCGCGTTCATCATCTGGTCGATGCCTTCCAGCGTCACCTTGGGCAGGCGCACGCGGGTGGTGTGGATCGACAGGCCCGGCGCCGCCATGGCCACCCATTCGGCGTCCATGACGATGCTGGAGGCGATGTAGATGAGGCCGAGGCGGCCCAGCGTGGCGTAGCCGTCGTAACGGAAGCCCGGGCGGGCTTCCTCACCAGTAAGTGCGGTCATGTCGATAGGGCTCACTTCAGGCTGGCTTCGAGCTTGGCCATAAGATCGGGTCCGACCACCTTGGCGATCTCGCCCTTCACCGGCTCGGCGGCGGTGCGGAAGGCGGCGAGGTCGGGGGTCGTCACCGTCACGCCCTTGGACTTGAACTCGTCGACGAGGCGGGCGTCGCTGTCGTCGGACACCTTGCGGGTGGCGGCGGAACCCGCCTTGGCGGCCTCCTTCAGCTTCGCCTTCATCTCCGCCGAGAGGGCGTCAAAGGCGGCACCATTCATGGCGAGGGTGATGGGGGTGTAGACGTGGTTGGTCAGGGCGATGAACTTCTGCACCTCGAAGAAGGAGAAGTCCTTGATCACCGAGAGCGGGTTCTCCTGGCCGTCCAGCGCGCCCTGCTTCAGCGCCATGTAGACTTCGCCGAGCGGCATCGGGGTGGGCGCCGCGCCCAGCGTCTTGAAGGCGAGGATGCGGGTCGGGCTGCCCGGCGTGCGGATCTTCAGGCCCTTGAGGTCGGCCGGGACGTTGATCTGCTTGCTGGTGGTGGAGATGGTGCGGAAGCCGAGTTCGCCGAAAGCGAGGACCTCGAGCCCGGCCTTCTCGCGCAGCGAGCCGGCGAGCAATGCGCCGAACTTGCCGTCGAAGGCGGCGCGGGCGCTCGCCTTGTCGGCGAACAGGAAGGGCGTGTCGAGCACAGAGAAGCCCTTGTCGAGGGTGACCACATCCGAGCCGAGCGGCACCACCTGCACTTCGCCGGCGCGGATCAGCTCCATCAGCGCCGTTTCGTCGCCGAGCGCGCCACCCTCGAAGAACTCGATGGCGGCGTCCGGGCCGGCCGACTTGGCGAGGGCGTCGCGGAAATTCGCCAGCATGATGTTGAGCGGGTCGCCGGCATTGGTTTCCACCGCAAGGCGCAGCTTGGTCTGGGAGAGGGCCGGGGAGGCCAGCCCGGCGGCACCGAGCACCGATGCGACGACGCCGACGGCCGCAAGCCGCTTCAGGGAGGAGAGAGTGAGCATGATCCACGTTCCTTGCCGTAGAGAAATACGGAGGATCCGATTGCATCGAGCGTGCCAGGAGGAGAAACGTTGGGGAATCTCAACCCGTAAATCTACCTATGCCCATGCGTGAAGCAGCGGTGGAGGGTAAAGATGATTATTTAATCAGATAAAATTATGTAGTTCTATTAATAGAATAGGTAATTTCTATGTAGGCGTGGTCGTTTTTCGGAAATGTCGCCGTGAGCCGAGGATGATGACTTTAATGCATCGGAATAAAATTTGGCAATTATGATGATCGTATTTTTCGATGCCCGCGCCCGTCGCAGCGTCACCCGCCGGTAAAATGACACGGTTGAGCGGCATTCAATGCGGCGATGAGCGTAAGCGGGTTCGGGAGACGCCCTGACTGGCAGTATAGAATGTGGCCACGGCAACATATGGAACCGAGGGAAGCGCCATGACACATCCGGCCATTGCACCCGACCACGTCGCAGTGGTCACCGGCGGCGCCAGCGGCATCGGGCTTGCCGCCGCCCGCCGCTTCGGCGCGGCGGGGATGGCGGTGCTGATCATGGATCTGCCCGGCCCCTCGCTCACCCAGGCGGTGGAGGCGCTCAAAGCCGTGGGCATCGACGCGGTGGCGGCGCCGACCGACGTTACGGACATCGCGCAGATCGCCGCGGCGAAGGCGCAGGCGGACCGGATGGGGCCGGTCTCGGTGCTGATGTGCAATGCCGGGCGCGAAGGCGGCGGCGGATTCGCCGCCGGCGAGGCGGTGTGGCGGCGGACGCTGGAGACCAATTTCTGGGGTGTGTTCCATGGCCTGCAGGCCTTTCTGCCGGACATGATCGCCGCACCATATCCCGGCGCCGTGGTGATGACCGGCTCCAAGCAGGGCATCACGCTGCCGCCGGGCGATACCGCCTACAACGTCTCCAAGGCCGCGCTGCGGGCGCTGGCGGAATCCGTCTCGCACGACCTCGTCAAGCAGACCGGCGGGAGGGTCAGTGCGCATCTGCTGATCCCCGGTTTCGTCTATACCGGCTTCACCCGCGCCAAGGGCGTGACCGAGAAGCCCGCCGGCGCCTGGACGCCCGAGCAGACGGCGGATTTCTTGATGGAGGGCCTCGACAAGCGGGACTTCTACATCCTCTGCCCCGACAATGAGGTGACGCGCGAGATGGATCTCAAGCGCATGCGCTGGGGCATGGGCGACATCCTGGAGAACCGGCCGGCCCTGTCGCGCTGGCATCCCGATTATGCCGAGGCGTTCGCCGCCTATATGAAGGCGGAAGACTGAAGCTCGGACCGGAGCGAAGCCTAATAACGGCGGGCGGGGAGGGCGCCCGCCCTCGGTGATTTCTCCTAAAGTGCGACGGGCGGTGGCTTGCGGCCCGGCAGAATTCCTTTGACGGCCTATCTGAGAAGAATTCTAATTCTGGCGCTCGACATCAAAGGATGCGTCGCTTGAGTTTCCGGGTCTGGCTGTCGATCGTTGTCGCGGCCGCGGTCGTCGCTCTGGCCGGCTTCGGGGTGTACGCCCATCACCCGAGCCTGCCGGCCATGAGCGCCGCCGAGCGTCCCAGCTTCGGCCCGGAAGTGATCGAGAAGGGCCGCATCCTGGCGGCGGCGGGCTACTGCGCCACCTGCCATACCGCCGCCGGCGGCAAGCCCTATGCCGGCAATTATCCGATGGAGACCGGGTTCGGCACGATCTACGCCTCCAACATCACGCCGGACCCCGAAACCGGGCTCGGCAACTGGTCGCCGGCCGCCTTCCGCCGCGCCATGCATGACGGCGTCGACCGCGAGGGCGCGCATCTGCTGCCGGCCTTCCCCTTCGACCACTTCACCAAGATGAGCGACGAGGACGTCGACGCGATCTATGCTTTCCTGATGGCCAAGGTCGCGCCGGTGCGGGAGAAAACCCGCGACAACGCCTTGCCGTTCCCGCTGAACCAGCGGTTCCTCCAGGCCGGCTGGAAGCTGCTCTTCGTCGATTTCGGCCGCTACCGGCCCGATCCCGGCAAATCCGAGCAATGGAACCGCGGCGCCTATCTCGTCGAGGGGGTGACGCATTGCGGCGCCTGCCACACGCCGCGCAATCTTTTGGGCGCCGAGAAGAAGAGCGAGGCCTTCGCCGGCGCCGCGATCGACCGGTGGATCGCCCCGGCGCTGACCGCCGCCAATCCCTCGGCGGTGCCGTGGAGCGCCGCCGCCTTCACCCGCTATCTCGGCACCGGGGCGGGCATCTATCACGGCATCGCCGCCGGGCCGATGGGGCCGGTGGTGCATGCCGGGCTGCGCGAACTGCCCCAGAGCGATCTGGAAGCCATCGGCGCCTATCTCGGCGCGGGGGTCGGCGCGCCCGCTGCCGATCCCGCCGCCAACCCCGCGGTGCTGGCGAGCCTGAAGGCCGGTCGCCCCGACCCAACCTATCGCAAGGACCTCGGCGAGCGGCTCTATGCCACCGCCTGCGCCGCCTGCCACTACAATGGCTCGCACATTGTCGAGGGGCGGCCGGAGCTGGCGATCAACTCCTCCACCCGGCTCGCCGACCCCACCAACCTGATCCACGTCATCCTCGACGGCGTCGATGCGAAGAACGGCATGGGCGGGGTGGTGATGCCGGCTTTCCGCCACGCGCTGTCGGACGCGGATATTGCTGCGGTGGCGGCCTATCTGCGCGAGAAGCGCGCCAATCTCGCGCCCTGGCCGGATCTCGCCGCGCAGGTGGCGCGCATCCGGGCCGAGGGCGCCGGCCATTGATGAGGGCATCGGCATGATCGACTTCACGGTCAACGGGCGGAATGTCAGCGTCGACGTCGAGGCCGACACGCCGCTGCTCTGGGTCATTCGCGACGCCATCGACCTGACCGGCACCAAATATGGCTGCGGCATCGGCATGTGCGGCGCCTGCACCGTGCATGTCGGCGGCCGGGCGACACGCTCCTGCATCACGCCGGTGGGCGATGTCGCCGGCACCGAAATCACCACCATCGAGGGTCTGGATCCCGCGGGAAACCATCCGGTGCAGCAGGCGTGGCGGCATTTGCGGGTGCCGCAGTGCGGCTACTGCCAATCCGGCCAGATCATGCAGGCCGCCGCTTTCCTGAAGGACATTCCCAGCCCGACCGACGACGACATCGATGCGGTGATGACCGGCAATCTCTGCCGCTGCATGACCTATCTGCGCATCCGCGCCGCAGTGCGCGAGGCGGCCGCAGCGCTGCGGGGGGAGGCCACCAATGGCTGACGCGCCCGGCTTCCGCACCCGCCCGCGCGGCGGTGCCGACCGCACGGCGGATCGCTCGGGCGGACGTCCGCCGGACGATGGATTGAGCCGCCGCGGCTTCCTCGTCTCGATGTGCGCCGCCGGCGCGGTGTTCGGCTTTCCGCGCGCCGGCCTGGCGGCGATGGATCCGGCGGAACCTGGCGGCGCGCCGATCCAGGCGGTCGGCGCCCGCTTCGAGCCGGCCATCTGGTACTGGATCGATACCGAGGGGCGGATCAACGTCAACATCATCCGCGCTGAAATGGGCCAGCATGTCGGCACCGCCATTGCGCGCATCCTCGCCGACGAGCTCGGCGCCAGCTGGGACGACGTGCATATCGAGCATGTCGACACCGCCGCCAAATGGGGGCTGATGGTCACCGGCGGCAGCTGGTCGGTGTGGCAAAGCTGGCCGGTCTATCGCCGAGCCGGCGCGGCCGGGCGGGTGGCGCTGGCGCAGAAGGCCGCCGAGCTCTGGGGCCTCGATCCGGCGGCGGTGAGCGTGGCGAACGGCGTGGTGTCGGGCGGAGGGCGCAGCGCCCGCTTCGGCGAACTGGTGGCGCAGGGCATCACCCGCCGCTTCGACGAGGAGGAGCTGAAGGCGCTGCCGCTGAAGCCGCTTGCCGAGCTGACGCTGGTTGGCAAGGACGTCGCCGCGCTCGACATCACCGACAAGACCACCGGGCGGGCCGTCTTCGGCATCGATGCCAAGGTGGAGGGCATGGTGCATGCCGTCCCGCTGGTGCCGCCTACCCGGTATGGATCGGAGATCGTCGGCATCGACGACAGCGCCGCGAAGGCGATCAAGGGATATCAGCAGACGCTCAAGCTCGACGATCCGTCCGGCACGGCGCCCGGCTGGGCGATGGTGATCGCCGACAGCCACTGGGCGGCCCAGAAGGCGGCTGGCCTCGTCAAGGTCGAGTGGAAGCCGAGCGACGCCGCGCGGGTGAGCGAGGCGGACATCCAGCAGCGTGCGCGCGCGCTGATCGCCGACGATGCCAAGGGAGCGGTGCTCGATACCGGCGACACCGATGTGGTGCCGGTCTTCGCCCGCGCCGCCGTGACCATGGAGGCGGAGTACACCACCGCGACGGTGCTGCACTTCCAGCTGGAACCGGTGAACGCGCTCGCCTTCCGCAATGCCAAGGGCGTCTGGGAAATCCACACCGGCAATCAATGGCAGTCGCTGGTGCTGCCCTGGCTGCAGAAGGCGCTTGGCGTCGACGAGAACGGCGTGGTCATGCGCAGCTACCTGCTGGGCGGCGGCTTCGGACGGCGCCTCAATGGCGATTATGCGGTGCCGGTGGCGCTGGCCTCGAAAGCGCTCGGCGGCAAGCCGGTGAAGATGGTGGCGACGCGGCCGGACGACCTGAGGTTCGACAGCCCGCGTTCGCCCTCGGTCCAGCGGGTGCGCATGGCGTTCGACCGGGACCGGAACGTCATCGCCATGGATACGGCGGTGGCGGCGGGCTGGCCCACCAAGGTGATGCTGCCGGCCTTCATGCCGAAGGGCGTCAATGGCGAACCCTATGATCCGTTCGCCAGCGACGGCGTCGACCACTGGTATTCGGTCGGCGCGCAGCGGGCGCGGGCGATCTCGAACGATCTGGCGGAGAGCACCTTCCGCCCCGGCTGGCTGCGCTCGGTGTCGCCGGGATGGATCAACTGGGCGATCGAAAGCTTCATACATGAAGCGGCGGTGAAGGTCGGCAAGGATCCGGTGCAATTCCGCCTCGACCATCTGAAGGCCGAGGGACGCAACGCCGGCACCGCCCCGGATTCGATCGGCGGCGCGGCGCGGCAGGCGCAGGTGCTCGCCCGCGTCGCCGTGCTGTCCGGCTACGGCAAGGCGAAACTGCCGGCGGACACCGCGATCGGCGTGGCCACCTCCTATGGCCAGGCGCGGTCGATGCCGACCTGGGTCGCAGGCGCCGTGCAGCTGCATGTCGACCGGCAGACCGGTTTTGTCGACGTGCAGAAGATCTGGCTGGCGGTCGATTGCGGCATCGTGGTCGACCCCGACAGCGCCCGCGCCCAATGCGAGGGGGCCGCGCTGTGGGGCCTGTCGATGGCGCTCTGCGAGGGCACGGAGTTCGAGAACGGCCAGGTGCGCGACCGCAACCTCGACAGCTACACGCCGCTGCGGATGATCGATGCGCCGGAGGTGGTGGTGGAGTTCGTCGCCAGTACCGAGGTGCCGGTCGGGCTGGGCGAGCCCGGCACGACGGTGGTGGCGCCGGCGATCGGCAATGCAATCTTCGAGGCGGTCGGGGTGCGCCTGCGCCGCCTGCCGATCCGGCCGGATGCGGTGCTAGCGGCGCTGAAGGTGAAGTAGCCGAGGCTCGGTGCCAGGCGGCGAACCGGCACGATCTTCCAGTCAACGATCCCGCGACCGGCGGGCGGGCGATCACGAGCCCGTGCGGCGCTCGCAATTTGTTTGCGAAAATATAATTCGTATCCTATTAATTAGGTCATGAACAAGATTGACACTCTTCGGCGGGCGCTCACCGCCCAGCTTCTCCAGGCCGGCCGCCAATGGCGGCGCCTTGCCGAGCGGGAGCTCGAGGCGCTCGGCATTTCCGAGGCCTGCGCCGCGCCGCTGCTGTGGACCAGCCGGCTGGGCGGCGGGGTGCGCCAGGTGACGCTTGCCGCCTATGTCGGCATCGAAGGCCCGTCGCTGGTGCGGCTGCTCGACCAGCTGGCCGCGTCCGACCTCATCGAGCGGCGGGACGATCCCACCGACCGGCGCGCCAAGACCATCTGGCTGACCGGGGCCGGCGAGCAACTCGCCGCGCGCATAGAAGAGATTCTGGTGGAACTGCGCGGCCAGGTGCTCGCCGCTATCGAGCCGTCCGACCTGGAAGCCGCGTTGCGCGTTCTGAAGGTCTTTGACGAGGTGTCCGCGCGTTCGGCGGAGGAGGTGTCGTCGTGACCCTGCCGGTGGCCCTGCCATCCTGGCGGGACTGGCTGTTCTCCGGGAAGGCCTTCCTCGCCTCCATGCTGGCGCTCTACATCGCGCTGGCCTTCGATCTGCCGCGTCCCTACTGGGCGATGGCGGCGGTCTATGTGGTGGCCAACCCGCTCGCCGGCGCCACCAGCTCAAAGGGACTCTACCGCGCGCTCGGCACGCTGATCGGCGCCAGCGCGGCGGTGTTCTTCGTGCCGCTGTTCGTCAACGCGCCGGAACTGCTCAGCCTCGTCGTGGCGCTGTGGACCGGCACCCTGCTCTATATCTCCATGCTTGACCGCACGCCGCGCAGCTATGTGTTCATGCTCGCGGGCTACAGCCTGCCGCTGATCGCGCTGCCGACCATCGGCACGCCGGAGCAGATCTTCGACGTCGCGCTGGCGCGCAGCGAGGAGATCGTCATCGGCATCACCTGCGCCACGGTGGTCGGCGCGGTGGTGTTCCCGACCAGTGTCGGCACGGCGCTGTCCGCGCGCATCTCCGGCTGGCTCGACGATGCCGCCTCCTGGACGGGGGAAATCCTGCGCGGCGAGGGCGCGCTGCCGGCGACCCCGCTGCGCCGCCAGAAGCTGGCCGCCGACATCCTCGGTCTCGATCTCATCATCAGCCAGCTGTCCTATGACGCGGCGACGCGCGACGTGGTGCCCCATGCGCGCGAGCTGCGCGGCCGGCTGCTCATGCTGCTGCCGCTGCTCTCCTCGCTTGCCGACCGCCTGCACGCGCTGAAGGCGCAGGAAGGCGCACTCTCCCCGGAACTGGCGGCGCTGCTGCCGCGGGTGGCCGACTGGTTCGCGCAGGGTCGCCGCGCCGACCCCGCCGAAGCCGAGCTTCTGTCCGCCACCATCAGGGCCCTGCATTCGCAGGAGGCCGCCAACTGGAACGGGCTGGTGCAGGCGAGCGCGCTCGACCGGCTGGACGAGATCGTCGCGCTGTGGAGCGACTGTGTTTCCCTGCGCGCCGACATCGAGCGCGGCCAGCATGCCGGCAAGAATGCCGGCCTTTGGCGTCCGCGCTTCCGCCACCGCCGGGTGCTCGGGCGGGCACGGCACTATGATTTTGGCCTGATGCTGTTCTCCGCCGGCTCCTGCGTCCTCGCGACCCTGCTCGCCAGCGCGTTCTGGATCGCCAGCGGCTGGTCGAGCGGCAGCGGTGCGGTGATGATGACCGCGATCGCCTGCTCGTTCTTCGCCGCGATGGACCGCCCGGCGCCGTTCATCCGCTCGATGGCGATCTGGTCCGGCGTCAGCATCGTCGTCTCCGGCGTGTACCTGTTCGGCATCCTGCCGCTGGTCCATGATTTCGAGATGCTGGTGCTGGTGTTCGCGCCGCCCTTCCTGCTGCTCGGCCTGCTGATCCCGCGGCCGCAATTCACCATGCTGGGCATGCTGATGGCGGTGAACACCGCCTCCTTCGTGGCGATGCAGAACCGCTACGGCGTCGATTTCGCCACCTTCGCCAATGAAGGGCTCGCGGCGATGGCGGGCCTGACCTTCGCGCTGGTGTGGACCATCGCGACGCGCCCCTTCGGCGCGGAGATCGCGGCGCGGCGCCTGGTGCAGGCCGGCTGGAACGACCTTGCCGAGACCGCCTCCGGCCGCCATCCCGGCGATCATGAGCGGCTTGCCGGCCGGATGCTCGACCGGCTGGGCCAGCTGGTGCCGCGGATCGCCACCATCGACGACCGCGAACTCGCCAGGGTCGACGGTTTCGCCGAAGTGCGCGTCGGCTTCAACATCGTCGAGCTGCACAAGACGCGGCGCGGCATGGCGGCCGACGATCGCGCGGCCATCGATGCGGTGCTGGCCGGCGTCGCGGCGCTGTATCGCGCGCGCGTCGCGCGCCGGACGTTGGTCGCGCCCTCCGAGGCGCTCCGCGCAGCGCTCGACGGCGCGTTGCGCCTTGCCGCCCGACACCCCGCCGCGGAGGCGCGGCGCACGCTCGACGCGCTGGTCGGCCTGAGGCGGGTGTTCTTCCCGGACGCGCCGGGGCCGGCCGGCGACTTCGCGCCGGAGCGCCCGGGCCAGATGCTGCTGGCGGCGGAGTGATCCCATGTCCGGTGAAATCGATATTTACGGTGTCTACGTCCCCAATTTGCTGGCGCTGATGGTGGCAACGCTGCTGGTGAGCCTCGCCGCGCGGCGGGTGCTGGCCTTCCTCGGCGCCTATGCCCTGGTCTGGCATCGCGGGCTGTTCGACATCGCCCTCTACATCGTGCTTTTGCAGGGCATGTCCCTGCTGTCCCAATGGTGGCTGTCATGAAGGTTTCGTTTCGCGGCGCCATCCGCGTTGCCGTCACGCTCGTCCTCGTCCTTGCCGCGCTCGGCGCCGGGCACGAATTGTGGGCGCATTACATGGACGATCCGTGGACGCGCGACGCCAAGGTGCGCGCGGACGTGGTCGGCGTCGCGCCGGATGTCTCCGGTTTCGTCAGCGATGTGCTGGTACAGGACAATCAGGCGGTGAAGAAGGGCGACGTGCTGTTCCGCATCGACCGCGCCCGCTTCGCCATTGCCCTGGAGCAGGCCGAGGCCGTCGTCGACGGCCGCAAGGCGACGCTCGACCAGGCGGTGCGCGACCGCGAGCGCTATGAGCAGCTCAAGGACGTCGTGTCGGAGCAGAAGACCGAGCAGATGCGCATGTCGGAGGCCGAGGCCGCCGCCTCCTATCGGCAGGCGCTGGCCGACCGCGAGCTCGCCAAGCTCAATCTCGAACGCACCGAGGTGAAGGCGCCGGTGAATGGCACCATCGCCAATCTCAGCCTGCGGCCCGGCGACTATGTGACCGCCGGCACCGCCAAGGTGGCGCTGGTGGATACCGATTCCCTGCGGATCGAGGGATATTTCGAGGAGACCAAGCTGGCCCGCATCCGCGTCGGCGCGCCGGTGTCGATCCGGCTGATGGGGCAGGCGGCGCCGCTGCGCGGCCATGTCGAGAGCATTGCCACCGGCATCGAGGACCGCGAGCGCACGGTCGGCAACGGATTGCTCGCCAATATCAACCCGACCTTCAGCTGGGTGCGGCTCGCCCAGCGCGTGCCGGTGCGTATCGTGCTCGACGAAACGCCGAACGGCGTGCAGCTTGTCGCCGGCCTTACCGCGACGGTATCGGTGCTGGAAAAATGATCGCGCGCGGCGTTCTCCGCCCGCGAAGAACAGCCTTGACCCGCGACCATCATCTCCCCGCCGGCAAGGTCTGAACGGCGACAGGGGCGGCATTTTCCCCGTCCTCGACCCCGAACACGCTGCGGCCGCCATAGCGCGGCGACAACCGCATCTCGTCCTCGACGATCTCGTCCCAGCTGCGGCCACCGGCGAGGCGCTCGAGCCGGCGCGACTGGTCGTCGAGCCGGCGGAGCGCGGCGAGCTCCTCCGACTGGCCGAGCCTTGCCTTGCACACCGCCGACTTCATGACGTCGATGGTCTGATCGTAGACCTTCACCGGTACCGGGAAGGGGTGACGGTCCTTGCCGCCATGCGCATAGGAAAAGCGCGCGGGATCGGAGAAGCGAAAAGGCGCTCCATGCACCACTTCCGCCACCATGGCGAGCGCCTCGACCGTGCGGGCACCAACGCCCGGCACCAGCAGCAATTCGGCGAAATCCGCCGGACCACGATCGGCTGCCGCAGCAAGAGCCGCCTGCAGGCGCGGCAGCACCACGTCCTTGGCGCGGACGTCATGATGCGCCGGCATGACGAGGTGCGGCAGTTCGAGCTGGTCGGTGACGGCCTTCGCCGCCGGCGCCCTGGCGCCGCCCAGATCGGCGAATTCGCGAGCGATAGCGTCCGGTCCCAGGCTCTCCAGCAGTTGCAGCTGCCCGGTACGGGAATGCCCGGCGCGGGCATCGGCCAGGTTGACGATGTCACCCTGGTGAGGGCCCTCAACCGCGGCATGCGGGTCGTCGAGAAAGCTCTTGAGCCCCTCCGAGAGCCAATGGTAGCGCCGCGCCTGCCGGCGGGTGTCGTTCATTCCCTGCTGCACCACCACCCAATGCCCGTCATCGGTGACGATGAAGCCGTGCAGATAGAGGTCGAACCCGTCCTGCACGGCGGCGCTGTCGATCTTGGCAACGAGGCGGCTCGCCCTGCCCAGAGCCTCGCCGTCGCAGCCGGTGCGCTCGCCGACCGCCATCAGTTCCTGCGGCGTCTTGCGCGAGTGCTTTCCGCGCCCGCCGCAGACATGGATGCCGAGCTCGCCTTCGAGCGGCTGAAGCCCGCGCTTCAGCGCGCCGATGACGCTGGTGGTGATGCCGGAGGAGTGCCAGTCCATGCCCATGACGGCGCCGAAGGACTGGAACCAGAAGGGATGCGCCAGCCGGCGCAGCAGCTCGTCGCGCCCATAGTGATGGACGATGGCTTCGCTGATCACCGCGCCGAGCCTGGTCATGCGCTCCGCCAGCCAGGGCGGAACGTGGCCCGTATGAAGCGGGAGGTCGGCACTTCCAGTGCGGCGGGACATGGCTCTCTCGACGACGTGCCGCTGTCAAATCGAAGCGACGCAGCGGACGGTGCAAGGCTAGGCGGTGCCGAGCCCGCGTGTCATCAGCCTGAACAGCCGTTCCGAGAACGCGATCGCGTCACCTGGGCGGTCGCCATCGAGCACCCGCGCGGTATCGAGCAGCAGATGGGCGACATCCGCATGTGAGGCTTTGTCGGCATTCCCCGCAAGGCCAACGATCATCGTGTGCTTCGGGTTGACCTCGAGGATCGGCTTCGCCGCGCTGCCGAGCCGGCCGGAAGCCGCAAGGAAGCGCTCATATTGCCGATCCGGTCCGGTCTCGGAGGCAACGAGGCACACGGCGCTGTCGGTCAGCCGGTCGGAGGGGCGGACATCGGCGACTTCTCCGCCGAGCTCCGCCTTAAGCGCGGCGATCAGCGCCGTCACCTCCTCGCTGGCTTCGGCGGAGGGGTGGGCCGCGCTGTCGAGCAGCGGGATCAATCCGAGATCGGCCGCGCCCTGCGTGATCGACTTGAAGGGCTTGCCTTCATAGTCGAGGCCGTTCGCGACCCAGAAGGCGTCGACCGGATCGGCAAGCAGCAGCACCTCGATGCCGCGGGCGCGGAACCCCTCCAGATGTGGCGAGGTGGCGATGCGCGCCGCGTCGTCGCCGGCGATGTAGTAGATCGCGGTCTGGTTCTCCTTCAGCCCCGCGACGTAGTCCTTGAGGCTGCGCGTGCCCTCGCCGGAGGCGGTGGTCTTGAAGCGGACGAGGTTCAGCAGTTGCTCGCGGCGCTCGAAGTCCTCGTAGAGGCCTTCCTTGATAACGGCGCCGAAATTCTCCCAGATCTTGCCGAACGCCTCGGCGTCGCTCTCCGCGAGCTTCGACAGTTCCGAGATCACGCGGTTGGTGACGCCCTTCTTGATCGCGCCGAGCAGAGGGCTGTCCTGGATCATCTCGCGCGAGACATTGAGCGGCAGGTCGGCGCTGTCGACCACGCCGCGCACGAAGCGCAGATAGCGGGGCAGAAGCTCGGCATCGTCGGTGATGAAGACGCGCTTCACATAGAGCTTGATGCGGCCCTTGCGGTCGGCGTCGAACAGGTCGAACGGCCGCGCTCCCGGCACGAAGGCGAGCGCGGTGTATTCATGCCGGCCCTCGGCGCGGAAATGCACGGTGAGCGCCGGCTCGTCATACTGCCCGGCGACGCTGCGATAGAAGTCCGTGTAGTCCTGCGCGGTGATGTCGCTCTTCGATTTCGTCCAGAGAGCGGCGCCGTCCGAGAGCGGCCTGGCTTCCTCGCCCGGCTTCTCGACGAGGGCGATCGGCACCGGCACATGGCCGGACTGCTCCTTGACGATGCGCTCCAGCGTCCAGCGCTCGGCATAGGATTTTGCGTCCTCGGCGAGATGCAGCACCACGCTTGTGCCGCGTGCCGGCGCCTCCTCCAGCGCGAGGGGGGCGACCGTGAACGCACCCTTGCCGTCCGAGGACCACAGCCATGCCTCCTCGCTGCCGGCGCGACGGCTGACGACGTCGACCTTCGAGGCAACCATGAAGGCGGAATAGAAGCCGACGCCGAACTGGCCGATGAGCTGAGCGCCTTCCTTCCCTTCCGCATTGGCAATGCGGTCCATGAAGCCACGGGTGCCGGAGCGGGCGATGGTGCCGAGCGCCTCGATCATCTCGTCCCGGCCCATGCCAATGCCGTTGTCGGCGATGGCGAGCGTGCCGGCATCGGGATCGGCGGAGAGGGTGATCGCGAGCCTGGGGTCGTCGCCGAGCAGCTCGGGGCTGGTGATCGCCTCGTAGCGCAGCTTCTCGCAGGCATCGGCGGCGTTGGAGATCAGTTCGCGCAGGAACACGTCGCGGTCGGAATAGACCGAGTGCACCATCATGTGCAGCAGGCGGGAAACGTCGGCCTCGAAGGGGCGGCTCTCAAAGATCTCGGTGGTCATGGCGATACGTCATGTGGATGAAACCAAGCGCTTCAGATGGCAAGACCGGCCCGAGAGATCAAGACGCAAGATTGCTCTCCGCGCCGCTTCAGGGCGGTCCGGCAGATGAAGCCCGCGGCTGGCGGTCCGGCGTGAGCCTGGCGATTGACCGATGCCGAAGAAATCGCATACCGCCTCGACCTGGCCCTCCGGCATAGGGATGCCGGGCTGCGTGGCGCAGAGTCCGCCCGGCTCGCCGCTCTTGCGTGCCTAATCCTGGCCGCGTTCAAGCAGCGCGTCGAGCCGCAGGTCCGGATAGAGCGCGGCCACGTGTCGGACATCCTCGCCGAGTCGGGCAATCATCCAGTCGCGGACGTCGGCCACGATCGGCCGCAGCGGCTTGTCGCGCGAGCGCACGAACTGGCAGTGTCGGCCGGTGGTCCTCACTCGCGAGGCCGCCGGCACCAGCGCCTTCGTCCGCAGCCAGTGACAGGTGACGTTCAGCCAGCCGAGCGCCACCCCCTGGCCCAGCATCGCCGCCTGCACGACGATCGCATAGTCTGAAAAGATCATCGAGTTGGTCGCGGCGCCCGGATCGCCGGGAAAAAACACCTGCGACCAATCCGGCTGCACATCGCTGAGATCGATCAGGGACTCCGCGGGAGCCGCGCCGCCGGTGATCAAACTCCTCTGTCCGTCGCGATAGCCCGGACTGCAGATTGGCACCAGTATCTCCGGCATGATGTAGCTGGTCTCGTGGCGCTCGTCCGGCCCGTTGACGAAGCGCATGCCCAAATCAACATCGGTGACCGGCCCGGAAATCGCCGACATGATGAGTTGGAAGCGCAGTTCGAGCGAAGGGAAGGCCCGCTTGATCTCCGCCATGTGCGGCATGATCCAGTGCGTCGTGAAGCCGGTCGAAACAGAGAGCGTGACCGTCTCGACCCCGGCCTTGCGGTCCTCGATCTCGCGCAACGCATACTCGATGCCCGAGAATCCGCGAGAGATCGCCTCATAAAGGATGCGCCCGGCCTCGGTCAGCGTCACGCCGCCGGGCATGCGGTCAAACAAGGTAATGCCGAGATGCTCCTCCAGCCGGCCCATCATCCGGCTCACGGCAGCCGGAGTCACGTTGAGTTCTTCGGCGGCGCGGGCGAAATTGCCGCAACGCGCCGCGGCCTCGAAGGTGAAGAAGCCGTTCATGGAAGGCAGGGCGAGACGAAGCTTGCGCATTACATAATGTAATGCCGGCCGAATTTTTTTTCAATTGAAACGACAGCGGATCGTTGGTCTTCTGCAGTCCGTCGACGGCTCGGTGCGAGCCCACAAAATGTAAGCGCAAGTTGGTGGAGGACATGGCGGCCGCGGCAGCGGGCCGGCCGGCAAGCTCATCCTGAGAATGGAGGAGGCCCGCCTGCCGCAAGACCGGCCGCGAGGGGAGGGACGTCAAGAACGGGCGGCAGGTCAGCCCACAGGCATGAGATGGAAGTCAACATGATTACATGCCGTGAACCATCTCCTGGCAGACGGCTTCCATCAGGGTCTTCTCCAGATCTGCGGTCAAGCGTTTCCCCGAGCGGGCGATGTGGCAAATCTGCGGAAAGGCCGGAAGGCTGTGCTCGATCTCCATCAGGCCGGGCTCCAGATGCCGGCGGGCGATGACACCCACGCCCAGTCCGTGACGAATCCCCGCCGTGACGCCGTCGCGGCTCGGGCACTCCAAGACGATATTCAGGCTTCGGCCCGTTACGGCAAGCGCTTCCTGCGCCGCGCGACGGTAGAAGCAGTTTTCATCGAAGGACACGAACGGAATGCTGCTCTCAAGGGTGAAGGGATGATCGGTAGACTGCACCCAGATCAGGTCTTCCCGCCACAGCTCAAGGTCGTGCGGCTCCTTGTCGTGAACGAATATCTGCATCATGGCGAGATCGAGTTCTCCCGACCTCAGCCATTGCTCCAGGACGAGACTCTGCGCCACGCGAATTCTCAGAGAAACCCGTGGGTGCAGCCTGCGGAACCGGCCCAGCACGGCCGCCAGCCACTCGCTGGCCGCATCCTCCGTGGCGCCCAGCCGAACTTCGCCGGCGAGTTCGGACGATCGGAAATGAGCCGCCGCCTCGTCATGCAGGGCAATGAGGCGTTCGGCATAGGACAGCAGGCTTCGCCCCTCGGAGGTCGGAACGAAACCGCTGCTGCCCTTGAGGAGAATAGGGCGCCCGATGCGCTCCTCGAGCCGCGCCAGCTTATGGCTGATGGCCGACTGCGTCAGGTTCAGCTTGTGAGCGGCACGCGTGACACCGCCGAGTTCCAGGACGGTCTTGAACGCTCGGAGGGAGTCGATGTCGAGGCGCATGTCGATGACCATGACAAAATTCGATGCAGCCAATGAGAACATGTCATTTCTGTCATTTTGACAAGCCCGCTAGCGTTGGCTGGCGTTCTCAAAACCGGACAGGCATCCGATGAACCTCAGCGACTTCAAAATTCTCACCTTCGACGTTGTCGGCACACTGATCGATTTCGAGGCCGGCATACTCGACTATGTCCGTCCGATCGCCCGACAGGCGGGAGTGCGGCTCGACGTCGAGCAGATCCTGCTGAGCTATGGCAGGGCGGAAGGGATCGAGCACGACCGGACGCCCGGCTTGCCCTTCCCGCAGATGATGGCGCCGGCCTACCTGACGATGGCCGCAGAGCTGGGGCTTCCCACCGACAAGGCGACGGTGGAGGGCTTCCGGCTGTCCATTCCCGCCTGGCCAGCCTTTCCAGATACGGTCGATGCGCTGAAGCGCCTGCGGAAGCGCTATCGCCTCGTGGCGATGACCAATTCGGACAATTGGGCCCTCGGTCATTTCGCGCGGACGATGGAGCAGCCTTTCGACGACATGGTGACCGCCGAGGATGTCGGGACCTGCAAGCCCGATCCCCAGTTCTTCGCCTATGCCCGGGGACGTCAGAGCCCGCATGGTTACAAGCTGGAAGACTACCTCCATGTCGCGCAGAGCCAGTACCACGATATCGGCGTTGCCAAGCGCCTCGGGTATCGCACCTGCTGGATCGAGCGGCGGATGGGCAAGGAGGGTTTCGGCGGCTCGCCCGCGCCCGCCATCGTGACCGAGCCCGACTACCACTATGCGAGCCTGGTGGAACTCGCCGATGCGGTGGACCGGGAAGGGTGAACTCGATGCGCGCCCACCAACGAACCACGTGGGGGGCCGCCATCATCGGCGGCTCCGCCACGGCCCAACTATTCCCCTGAATTTTTTTGAAACGGGACAGCATGTCGAGGACGATTTCTCGCGACACGGTCGGGGTATCCATTCGGGCCGCTTCCAAATTCTACGGAAGCTTCCGCGCGCTCGACGAGATCAATCTCGAGGTCGCGCCGGGCGAATTCGTCTCGATCCTCGGGCCATCCGGCTCGGGCAAGACCACGCTGCTCGGCATTCTCGGCGGCTTCGTCCAGCCGACTTCCGGCTCGATCTTCCTCGGTGAGCGCGACATCACCCTCGAGCCGCCGCACAAGCGCGACATCGGCATCGTGTTCCAGAACTATGCGTTGTTCCCACACATGAACGTTGCGGAAAACGTGACGTTTCCGCTGCGCGCGCGGCGCATGCCGAAGTCCGAGTGGCCCGCAAAGCTCAAGGCGGCGCTCGACATGGTGGAACTCGGCGGCTTCGGCGAGCGCAAGATCCACGAGCTGTCCGGCGGCCAGCGCCAACGTGTCGCCCTTGCCCGCGCCATGATCTTCGAGCCGCGCCTCATCCTGATGGACGAGCCACTCTCCGCCCTCGACAAGCAGTTGCGCGAGACCATGCAGATCGAGCTCAAGCATCTGCATCGCAAGCTCGCCGCCACCATGATCTATGTGACGCACGACCAGCGCGAAGCTCTGACCATGAGCGATCGCATCGCCATCATGAACAGGGGCCAACTGGTCCAGGTCGATACGCCGGAGCGCCTGCACGACAACCCGGCGGATGCTTTCGTTGCGGGTTTCATAGGCGAGTCGACGCTGCTGCCGGTCCGGCGCATCGACGATCGCGCGGTCGATCTCGACGGCACGCGCCTCGTCTCCGCGCGGCCGGTGCCAAACGATCCTGAGCTGTTCCTCGTCGTCCATTCCGAGAAGCTCACCGTCGCCCCCGACGCCGTGCCCGGGACGCCGAACCTGCTGAGCGGCGTCGTGACCGAGACGCTCTACCAGGGGGAGAGCATCCGCATCTTCCTGCAACTCGACCGTGGTGCGCGGCTCAGCCTCAGGGTGCCGAGCAATCATCAGGGCCGATCGCTGCTGAAGGCGCCCGGCGAGCGCATCGCCGTCGCCATCCATCCGGACGACACCATCGTCGTTCCGCAAGCCCGCTGACCCGAATTCCCGATATCTGCCAAAAGGAACGAAGAAAATGAAGTTCACCGATTTCAAGGTCATGACGTTCGATGTCGTCGGCACGCTGATCGATTTCGAGGCGGGTGTCCTGGGCGCGGTGCGTGCGCTCGGCGGCCCGAAGGCCGCGGCGGCCAGCGATGACGAGATTTTCGAGCCCTACAAGCGCGGCCGCGACAAGTTCTATGGCCGCTCGTCCTTCGCGATGAAGGATGTCTATCTGTCGCTCGCCAATGAGTGCGGCTTCAACAATGACGAAGCCACCGCCGAGGCGTTCCAGCTCGCGGTGCTGCGCTGGCCGGCCTTCACCGATTCCGTCGAGGCGCTGCGCCGGCTCAGGAAGAACTTCCGGCTCATCGCCATGACCAATGCCGACCGCACCGCCTTCTCGGCCTATTCGGCGACGCTCGGCAACCCCTTCCACGACAGCGTCACCTGCGACGAAACCGGATGTGCCAAGCCCGATCCGCGCTTCTTCGCCTTCAACAAGGGACGCCAGTCGGCGCTCGGCTTCCAGCAGTCCGAAATCCTGCATGTGGCGCAGAGCCAGCACCATGACATCGGCGTGGCCAAGGCCGAGGGCTATGTCACCTGCTGGATCGAGCGCCGCCAGGGCCTGAAGGGTTTCGGCGGCACGCCGGATCCGAAGGTGCTGACCAAGCCGGACTTCCACTTCTCCTCGCTGAGGCAGCTCGCCGACGCGGTCGACGCGGAACTCGCCGCTGCGCGCGCCGCCGCCTGACATCGAGCGCAACCCTCATGGTCACCCGTCCCCACCCGGTCGAAATCGACTCCCTCTGGCGGGCGACCTCGGTCGCCCGGCCGGAGATCAGCAGGCTGTCGGGCGACCACGCCTTCGACGTCGCCATCATCGGCGGCGGCTATACCGGGCTTTCCACCGCGCGCTATCTCGCCAAGGCCGGGCTGTCGCCGGTGGTGCTCGAAGCGAACCGCATCGGCTGGGGCGCGAGCGGGCGCAACGGCGGCGTCGTGTCCGGCAAGTTCCGCGTCGGCTTCAAGGATATCGCCGCGCGATACGGCCTCGATACCGCCCGCAGCATGCATGATCTCGGCCTTGAGGCCGTCGAGCATGTCGGGAAACTCGTCGAGGAACTCGGCATTGAGGGGGCGGATTACCGGGCCTCCGGCTCGCTGCGCTGCGCCCACAATGCCCACACGTTCGACGTGCTGAAGAGCGAGGCGAGTTGGCTGCGTGAGGCGCTGGGCGATCGCGGAATATCGATCCTGAGCGCCGGGGAGGTGGCGTCGGAGACCGGCTCGCGCGGGTTCACAGGCGGCATGCTCAGCACCCATGGCGGGGTCATCCATCCGCTGAATTTCGTCCTCGGGCTGGCCGCCGGGCTGAAGGCCGAGGGGATTGCCATCCATGAAGATACGCCGGTCATCCGCTTCGGGCGCGACCGCGCGGGCGTGATCGTGGAGACGCCGGGCGGGCGCATCACCGCGCGCCAGCTCGTCATCGCCACCAACTCCTATTCCGACCTGACGCCGGCGACAGCCGCTGTGCGCAAGGCGATCATCCCGTTCCGCTCGGCGATGATCGCCACCGAGCCGCTGGCCGGCACGCCGGGCGCGGGACTGCTCGCCACCGGCCGCAGCTATACCGAGACGCGGCGCATGATGCGCTGGTTCCGGAAATCCGGCGATCGCCTCCTCTATGGTGGGCGCGGCGCCTTCGGTAAGACCGACACGGAATCAGCCTTCGCCGCGCTGGAGAAGGCCATGCGACGCCAGTTTCCCGAGCTCGCCGCCGTGAAGGTGGCGCACCGCTGGTCGGGCCTGGTGGCGATGACGCTCGACAGCCTGCCGCATCTCGGGCGGCTCGACGACCGGGTCGTCTATTCGGTTGGCTACAACGGCACCGGCGTGGCGCTCGCCTCCGGCATCGGCCGTCACGTCGCCGCACTGGTCACCGGCGGCAAGCCGGATCTCGGCCTGCTGACGCGGCAGCCGCTGCATCCCATTCCCTTCTACGGACTGCGCGAACCCGCCGTGCGCCTGGTCGCAGGCTGGTACCAGTTCCTCGATGCCATAGGGCGATGACGCGCCGCGATCATCGCCTCACTAACGCAAGCGGCCGACAAAATAACCTAGAGGAGAATCGGAATGCGCGTGACACTCTCGATCCCGATGATAACGGCAGCGCTGCTGCTGTCGGCCGCGGCCGCCTCGGCCGAACAGATCACCTTCGTCTCTCAGGGCGGGGCCTATCAGGAGGCCCAGACCAAGGCCATCCTCGATCCGGTCGCTAAACTGCTGGGCATCACCGTCAACCAGGACTCCTCGCCCGACGCCTGGCCGGTGCTGAAGACCCAGACCGCGACCGGCAAGCCGGTCTGGGACGTGATCGACACGCCGACCAAGGACTGCATCCGCGGCGGCGAGCAGGGCATGATCGAGAAGCTCGACTTCTCGAAGGTGCCCAACGCCGCCGACATCCCTGCCGAATACAAGACGGCCTATTCGGTGCCGTATGAGTTCTATTCGTCGGTTCTTGCCTTCAACAAGAAGAAGTACGGCGAGAACGGGCCGAAGAGTTGGGCCGATTTCTGGGACGTTAAGAAGTTCCCGGGCACGCGGGCGCTGCGCAGCCATCCGATGGCCACGCTCGAGGCCGCGCTGCTGGCCGACGGCGTGCCGGCCGACAAGCTCTACCCGCTCGATGTCGACCGCGCCTTCAAGAAGCTGGAGGAACTGAAGCCCCACGTCACCGTGTGGTGGACGTCCGGAGCCCAGTCGGCGCAGCTGCTGGCCGATGGCGAGATCGACATGGAAATGGCCTGGAACGGCCGCGTTACCGCGGTGATCAAGGAAGGCGCGCCGGTCGGCTACACCTTCAATCAGGGCTTCCTGCAGGAAACCTCGCTCTGCATCCTCAAGGGCGCTCCGAATCTTGAGACCGCCTACAAGTTCCTGAACGCCGCCATCTCGGCCGACATCCAGGCGAACTTCCCCGCCTATATCGATTACGGCCCGGGCAACCCAGCCGCCTACAAGACCGGGAAGATCTCGCCCGAGCGCGCCGCGCAGATGCCGAGCTCGCCAGAGAATGCCGCCAAACAGGTGCTGATCTCGGTGGCGTGGTGGAGTTCGCCGGCCGGCGAGGAGGCGCAGAAGCGCTGGGCGTCGTTCATCCAGAAATAGCCGGCGCTCCCAGCGAGGAGGTTTCCATGTCGATGTCACCCATCAATCCATCGGTCGCGCATGACCGGCGCGAGCGCCGCCTGGTCCTGCTGCTGCTGGCGCCGGCGCTGGTCGTTGTCGGCTGCCTGCTGGTCGTGCCGCTCGGTTGGCTGGCCTGGCAGTCGGTGCGGCAGGAAGGCGGGTTCACACTGGCCCACTACGCCCGTTTCCTCACCGACGACGTCTACTGGATGACCTTCCTCCAGACGTTCCGCATGGCCTTCATCGTGACGGCCGCGGCCCTCATCCTCGGCTACCCCGTCGCCTATGTGGCGGCGGGGGCTTCCCGGCGCTGGAGCATCTTCATCCTGGCGATGGTGGTGCTGCCGTTCTGGACCAGCGTGCTCGTGCGAGCCTATGCCTGGCTGATCCTGCTGCAGCGGCGCGGCCTGGTGAATTCGGCGCTGACCGACCTCGGACTGATCGACGCCCCGCTCACCCTGGTCAACAACGAGTTCGGCACCATCGTCGCCACCGTGCACATCCTGCTGCCCTTCATGGTGCTGCCGCTCTACGCGACCATGCAGAAGATCCCGCCCGAGCTGACCATGGCGGGGTCGAGCCTCGGCGGCACGCCGCTGCACGTGTTCCTGCGCGTCTTCCTGCCGCTGTCGCTGCCCGGCGTCGTGGCCGGCATGGTGCTGGTCTTCGTGCTGACCCTCGGCTTTTACATCACGCCGGAACTGCTCGGCGGTGGCCGGACCTACATGGTCTCGATGCTGGTCTCGCGGAACATCGAGGTTTACAACGAATGGGGCGCGGCCTCCTCGATCAGCGTGGTGCTTCTCGCCTGCGTGTTCTTCATCTTCCGCATCGCCAGCCTCGTGATCCCGTTCGAGCGCATCATGGGAGCACGCTGATGACACTCCCGAAGATCCTGCTGCGCGTCTTCGTGGGCCTCGTCCTGCTGTGGCTGATGATCCCCATCGTCATCATCGTGCCGATGTCCTTCTCCGGCGCGCGTTTCCTCGCCTTTCCGCCCCCCTCCTGGTCGCTGCGCTGGTACGAGGCCTATCTCGCCAGCCCCGCCTGGATGCAGGCGACGCGCGTCAGCCTCACCGTCGCGGTGTCGAGCGCCGTCATCGCCACGGTGATGGGGACCGCCGCGGCCTATGCGCTCAACCTTGCCAATTCGCGGCTGGTGCGCAGCCTGCAGGTGGTGCTGATGCTGCCACTGGTGGTGCCGATCGTGATCACTGCGGTGGGCGTGTTTCTCGTCTATGCCAATGTGGGCCTGCTCGCGACCATGACCGGGCTGATCCTCGCCAACGTCATGCTCGGCCTGCCCTATGTCATCACTTCCGTGCTGGTGGGCCTGAGGAAGTTCGACCCGGCGCAGGAGATGGTCTCGCGCAGCCTCGGCATGAATCGGCTGCGCACCTTCTTCATCGTGACGCTGCCGCAGATCCGCCCGAGCGTGATCACCGGGCTGCTGTTCGCCTTCATCTCGGCGCTTGATGAGACCGTGGTGGCGCTGTTCATCTCCGGTGGCCAGTACCAGACGCTGACCAAGCGCATGTTCACCGCCCTGCGCGACGAGATCGATCCGACCATCGCGTCGATCAGCACGCTGCTCACGGCGGTGTCGTTCCTCGTGGTCATGCTGGTCGCGCTCAGCGCGCGCCGCGAACACAGGCAGAACGCGGCCTCATGAATACCGATACATTGATCCTCGGCGGCGGGTCGGCCGGCTGCGTGCTGGCTGCCCGTCTTTCCGAAGACCCGCATCGCGACGTCATCCTGATCGAGGCCGGCCGCGACGTCTCGGCGGGCGACATTCCGCCCGACGTGCGCGCGCGCTATCCCGGCCGCGCCTATCTCGACACGTCCAACATCTGGAGCGGCCTCAACGCCTTTATGGGCGGCGCGGCGCGCAATGCCGGCCGGCGGCCGCGCCGCTACGAGCAGGCCCGGATTCTCGGTGGCGGTTCCGCCATCAATGCGCTGATGGCCAATCGCGGCGCGCCCGGCGATTATGACGAATGGCAGGAACTCGGCGCGGAAGGCTGGGGGTGGGAGGCCTGCCTGCCGGTGTTCCGTGCCATGGAGGCCGATCGCGACTTCGACGGCCCGCTGCATGGATCAGACGGCCCGCTGGTCCTGCGCCGCATCGGCGACGCGCAGATCTCACCCTTCGTTGAGCGGGTGATGAAGACGCTGGATTCGCGCGGCCATCCGATCCGGCTCGACCAGAACGGGCCATGGGAGGACGGCACCTTCCGCGGCGTGGTGGCGGTGGATGATCGCGGCGAGCGCCAGCCCACCTCGCTCGCCTATCTGACGCCGGAAGTGCGGCGACGTCCCAATCTGAAGATCCTCGCCGGCCATGTCGCAACCCGGCTCTTGTTCGAGGGCGCGCGTGCCATCGGCGCCGAGGTTGACGCCCCCGGCGGCGAAGCGCTCGCCATCGCGGCCCGGCGCGTCGTGCTCGCAGCCGGCGCGATCCACTCGCCCGCGCTGCTGCTGCGCTCCGGCATCGGACCGGCGGAGGAATTGCGCGCGCTCGGCATCCCGGTGGTGCGCGACCGGCGGGGCGTCGGCCGCAACCTGATGGAGCACCCTTCGATCGCGGTCGCGACCTGGCTGCCGCCCGGATCACGCGAGCGCAATCCGGGCGAGCACCACGAGCAGGCGATCTGGCGCTATTCCTCCGGCTTGTCCGGAACGCCGGCCGGCGACATGCACGCCGCGCTGCTGTCGCGCGCCGGCTGGCACTCGGTGGGGCTGCGGACCGGCAGCCTGTTCTTCTGGGTGAACAAATCCTATTCGCGCGGCTTCCTGCGTCTCGCCTCGAGCGACCCTGCCGTCGAGCCCGAGGTCGATTTCCGGATGCTGAGCGACGAGCGCGATCTCGTCCGCCTGAAGTCGGCGCTCCGCATGGGGGCGGAAGCGCTGCTCGATCCAGCTATGGACGGTTTCCGCGATGTGGTGTTCCCCGCGAGCTATACGCCGCGCGTCGCGAAGATCGCGGTGCCCGGCGCCTGGAACGCGGTGCAGCGCGGCGCGTTGTCGGCGCTGCTCGACATCGCCGGCCCGCTACGGGCGGCACTCATCCGCGCGGTCGTGACGCAGGGCATCACCCTCCGCGGGCTATTGTCCGACGATGATGCGCTCACCGACTTCGTGCGGACGAATGTCGGCGGCACCTGGCACCCTTCCGGCACCTGCCGCATGGGCCGGGCCGACGATCCGCAGGCCGTGACCTCGCCCAGGGGGAGGGTGCTCGGCGTGGAGGGCTTGAGCGTCGCCGACGCCTCGGTGATGCCGTCCATCCCCCGCGCCAATACCAATATGCCGACCATCATGATCGCCGAGCGCATCGCCGCCTTCATGCGCGGCGGACGTTGAGCGCATCGATCTTTCCTCTTGAGTAGCGGACCGGTCTCCATGAGCAATCTCGTCGTCTTCGATATCGCCAATCCCGGCATGCCGGAGCTGAGCAAGGCCGCCCCGGATCGGCTGATCGCCGGCGATCCGAGCTACCGCACCTGGGAGATGGCGGCGGCAGGCCAGGGCGGGATCCGCACCGGCATCTGGGAAGCGACGCCCGGCATCACCCGCTCGATCAAAGGGGAGACCTGGGAGTTCTGCACCATCCTGTCCGGGACGATCATCCTGACGGAAGAAGGTGGCGCCGCCCGCCGCCTCACCGCCGGCGATACGTTCGTGATGCGTCCCGGTTTCGTCGGCACCTGGGAGACGCTGGAGACGGTGCGCAAGCTCTGGGTCACGGTGTCCTGACCAGCACGATACGGGACCCCGCCATGGCGCTGCTCTATATGGCCGACCCCATTCGCGGTGACGTCTGGCGACGGATGCTCGCCGAGCGCGCCCCGGAGCTGGACGTGCGGTTATGGCCCGAAGTCGGCGACCCCGGCGAGATCCGCTGGCTGGTCGCCTGGGAGCCACCTGAGGAGCCGCTTGCCGCGTTTCCCGCGCTCGAGATCATCTTCTCCATTGGCGCCGGCGTCGACCAGTTCGATCTGAAGAGCATCCCGCCGCGCGTGCCGGTGGTGCGCATGATCGAGCCCGGCATCGCCGAGGGCATGATCGAATACGCCGTCATGGCGGTGCTGGCGCTTCACCGCGACCTGCCGGCCTATGTCAACCAGCAGCATCGCCGCCTCTGGCAACCGATTCCCGCGCGTCCCGCCACCGAACGCCGCGTCGGCGTGATGGGTATGGGACGGCTCGGCCGGGCGGTGCTGGAGCGGCTCGCGCCGTTCGGCTTCCCGCTGGCCGGCTGGAACCGGTCGCCGCGCGAACTGCCAGGCGTGGAGAGCTTCGCCGGCGCCGCCAGCCTGCCGGCCTTCCTGGCACGCACCGACATACTCGTCTGCCTGCTGCCGCTCACAGAAGACACCCGAGGCCTGCTCGACCGGCGCTTGTTCGCCGGCCTGCCCAAGAGCGCTGCGCTGGTGAATGTCGGCCGCGGCGGGCATCTCGTGGCCGACGATCTGCTCGCCGCCCTCGACGACGGCACGCTGTCGGCAGCGGTGCTTGATGTCGCCGAACCGGAGCCGCTGCCGCCGGACCATCCGTTCTGGAACCATCCCCGCATTGTGCTGACGCCCCACATCGCAAGCCAGACCCGCCCCGAGAGCGCGGCCCTTGCCGTTCTCGACAATCTCCGCCGCCATGCCGCGGGCGAAGCGCTGAACGGCATCGTCGACCGTGCTCGCGGCTATTGAAGGAAGCCTGCCAATGACCGCGACCGCTGCCTCGGGCCTTGCGCTCGACGATCCGGACCTCCTCCTCGAGGCCGCTCTTATCGGGGGGCGCTGGTGCGCGGCTGATGACGGCGCGACGCTCGCTGTCGAGGATCCCGCGACCGGACGGGAGGTTGGGAGCGTGCCGGCGTGTAGTGGCGCCGAGACGCGGCGCGCCGTTGCGGCGGCCGAACTCGCCTTCACGAGCTGGCGCCGCGTGCCTGCGGCCGAGCGGGCGCGCCTGCTGGAGCGCTGGCACGATCTCATCCTGGCCAATGCCGCCGATCTCGCTCGCATCATGACCGCCGAGCAGGGCAAGCCGCTCGGCGAAGCCGAGGGCGAAGTACGCTACGGCGCCTCCTTTGTGAAATGGTTCGCCGAGGAGGCGCGGCGTATCTATGGCCGTACCATTCCCGCGCCCGCCGCCGACCGCCGCATCCTGATGCTGGAGGAGCCCATTGGCGTCACTGCGGCGATCACGCCATGGAACTTCCCGATCGCCATGATCACCCGGAAATGTGCGCCGGCGCTGGCTGCCGGGTGCACGATGGTCGTCAAACCCTCCGAGCTCACGCCGTTCTCCGCGCTCGCCTTGGCGCGGCTTGCCGAGCGGGCGGGCATTCCAGCCGGGGTCATCTCGGTCGTCACCGGCCTGCCGGTCGCCATCGGCGACGAACTCACTTCCAATCCGATCGTCCGCAAGATCTCCTTCACCGGCTCGACCCGGGTGGGCGCCCATCTCATGCGTGCCTCGGCGACGACGCTGAAGAAGCTCAGCCTGGAGCTCGGCGGGAATGCGCCCTTCATCGTCTTCGACGACGCGGATCTCGAACTCGCGGTCGACGGCGCCATGGCCTCGAAGTTCCGCAATGCCGGGCAGACCTGCGTGTGCGCCAACCGCATCCTCGTGCAGGCCGGCATTCACGACGCCTTCGTCGCACGGCTCGGCGAGCGCATCGCCGGCCAGGCGGTCGGTCCTGGCACGGAAGCTGGTATCGCCATCGGGCCGCTGATCAATGCCGCAGCAACCGCGAAAGTCCGCGCCCATGTCGCCGATGCGCTGGCAAAGGGCGCGCGCGCGGCGGCGCGGGCCGAGAGCGGCCTCGACGAAGAGCGCTTCATCGCGCCGCTGCTTCTCACCGGTGCCACCACGGACATGCTGATCGCCAATGAGGAGACCTTCGGTCCCGTTGCGCCGATCTTCCGTTTTGAGAGCGAAGCGGAGGCGGTCGCCATCGCCAATGGCACGCCCTTCGGCCTCGCCGCCTATTTCTACACCGAGGACATGCACCGTGCCTGGCGCGTCGGCGAGGCTCTGGAGTTCGGCATGGTCGGGCTCAACACCGGCTCTGTCTCGATGGAGGTGGCTCCGTTCGGCGGAGTGAAGCAGTCGGGCCTCGGCCGCGAGGGCGGCTATCTCGGCATTGCCGAGTACCTCGAACCCAAGTCCTTCCACATAAGCGGGCTGAAACTCGCGCCGCCGGCATGATGGCGGCCGTTCCATCCCACCTACCCGCAGGAGACCACGACATGGCCGAACGACGCTACCGCATCGCCGTCATTCCCGGCGATGGCATCGGCAAGGAAGTGATGCCGGAAGGCGTGCGCGTGCTGGAGAAGGCCGCTTCGCTCTATGGCTTCACCATCGAGCAGACCTGGCACGAGTTCGCCTGCTGCGACTGGTACGCCCGCCATGGCGAGATGATGCCGACGGACTGGAAGGAACGGATCGGCTCCTCCGACGCCATCCTGTTCGGTGCGGTCGGCTGGCCCGATACCGTGCCTGACCATGTCTCGCTCTGGGGCTCTCTGCTTCAGTTCCGCCGCGAGTTCGACCAGTACGTCAATCTGCGGCCGGTGCGGCTGATGCCCGGCGTGCCGTCGCCGCTGGTCGGCCGCAGGCCGGGCGACATAGACTTCTGGGTGGTGCGTGAGAACACCGAGGGCGAGTACACCTCGATCGGCGGCCGGATGTATCCGGGCACCCCGCGAGAGATCGTGGTGCAGGAAACCGTGATGTCACGCCACGGTGTGGACCGGGTGCTGAAATATGCCTTCGAGCTGGCGATGCGGCGCCCCGACAAGCATCTCACCTCCGCCACAAAGTCGAACGGCATCGCGATCACCATGCCCTATTGGGACGAGCGCGTCGACGCCATGAAGGCGGCCTATCCGGAGGTGCGTACCGACAAGTACCACATCGATATATTGACGGCGCAGTTCGTCTTGAACCCCGATCGTTTCGACGTGGTGGTAGCCTCCAACCTGTTCGGTGACATCCTCTCCGATCTCGGGCCCGCCTGCACCGGCACCATCGGCATTGCACCCTCGGGCAACATCAATCCGGACCGCAGCTTCCCTTCGCTGTTCGAGCCGGTGCACGGCTCGGCGCCGGACATAGCCGGCAAGGGCATCGCCAATCCGCTCGGCCAGATCTGGTCGGCAGCGATGATGCTCGATCATCTTGGCGAGCCGGCCGCCGCCGCCGCGATCGTCCGGGCGATGGAGCGGGTGCTTGCTGAGCCTCACGCCCGCACCGGTGACATTGGCGGCAGCGCGAATACCGCCACATGCGGCGAGGCGGTAGCCGCGGCACTCGAGTGACCTACAAACATTGGGTCATTCGCTAGCGAGTACCGGGAATTGGAGCCGCCAAAGCCGCATCCAATTCCGTCCCGCTTCTAAGCCGTGGTCGGCTTCCAGAAGGTAGCCGGCCTCCACCCCGACGGCGTCGTCGGCCCGAAAACCGAGGCCGCCCTCAGGTGGCGATGGAGGCGCCTGCCGCCGTCGCCACGCCGGCGCCGCCACGGCAGAGCATGAGCATGATCGCCGCCACGCTGATGAGCCGCGAGGCGCCCAAGCTGACGGCTTATTGCGACACCAAGAGCATCTGAACCATCGGCATCGGCCACACCGCCGCCGCCGGCGCCGATCCCCCATGCCCAGCCTCACGATCACGGCCGCCGAGGCGGACGCTGTCTTCGCCGCGACCTGATCCCGTATGAGGCCGGGTGCGCGCCGCGATCAAGGTGGCGTGGCTGATCACCAGTTCGATGCGCTCACCTTGGTTTGCTACAACATCGGCACTGGTGCCTTCGCGGGTGCGACCTTCGTGAAGCGGATCAATGCGGGCGAGAGCCCGGCCCGGATCCGCGCCGCCATCCCGATGTCGCGCAAGCCGCCCGAGATCCTGTCCCGCCGTACCGGCGAGGCGGATCAGTTCGCCACCCTCTATACCGCAGCCTTGCCTAAGGCTCGCGTCGCGTGACGCGCGGCCGGTGGAGCGGGAACCGTCCGCGTGAGTCCCGCGTCTGCATGTCGCCTAGCGCCTTTTGGGGAACTACTTATATACCTATGGCGCAGGACAATTACGTTTTCTGCTGGGGAACTGGACGTGTCGCAGCCGTAGCCGCTGCGTCATTGGGGGAACAAGAGCATGGCGGTCTTCACGACCAGCAATAACGCGTGGGTTGATAATCTCGGTTCCGGCATGTTCATCGTCAACACTCCCGTTGACGAGACCACCGTAAGTCTGACTACCGTGCCCGCTGACGCGGACAGCTTTGTGGTCGGCTCTTACGTAGACGTTCCCGGGTGGCCGGCATCTACCTTCGTCTACCAGGGGTACGGCACCGACGGGGTCTATCTAAGCAACGCCTCGACTGGGGAGTATATCTACTTCGCAAATACGTTTCTTGCCGGTGGAGATATGCTCTTCGACTTCGTCAATGACGACTTCACACCCTGCTTCCTCGTCGGCACGCGCATCGCGACTCCCGAAGGTCCGCGCGCTGTGGAGGACCTCGCCATTGGCGATGCCATCCTCACCATCACCGGTGAGACCCGCCCGGTAAAGTGGATCGGGCGCAAGACCGTCGTATCCATCTTCGCCGATCCGCTGCTTTCCTATCCGATCTGTATTGCGGCTGGCGCGCTTGGCGAGAACGTGCCGACGCGCGATCTCTTTGTTTCGCCCGATCACGCACTGCTGATCGACGGCGCGCTGGTCCAGGCCGGCGCGCTGATCAACGGAACCACCATCGCTCGGGTCGAGCACCCGGAGGAGCGCTTCACCTACTTCCACATCGAGCTTGACGACCATTCGCTGATCCTCGCAGAAGGTGTACCGGCCGAAACGTTCGTCGACAATGTCACGCGCCGCCGCTTCGACAACTATGCGGAGTTCGAGGCGCTGTACGGCACCGACAACAAGGTGATCCCGGAGATTGACCTGCCGCGGGTGAAGTCGGCCCGGCAACTACCGTCCACCCTGCGTGCCCGGCTCGAAGCGCAAGCGACCGCCACCTTAGCCGCCTGACGGCATTCATCTTCCCTCAGACCGACCAAGGCCCCGCCGCAAGCGGGGCCTTTCCATTTTGGAGAGCCACCATGTCCAAGCCAGCCGATAAGCTCGTCAATGCCGTCGCGGACGCCGTGGCGAGCGTCATCGAATCTCTGGCGACTGATACGCCCGCCGCCGATGCCCCCGACCGGGCGGCGCAGGTGGTACTCTCGCCCGCCGTCCGGCACGTGGCGCCATGATGGAGCACGCCACCAACACCGAGCCTTGGTACCAGAGCCGCCTCACGCCCGGGCGCCATAGGGGCTGTGGCCGAGAGCTCTAAAAGGTCGAGTCAGTCGATGTAACGATGCGGAAGGGTCTTTCCGATGGCGGGAAACAGGTCGTGCGTCGACATCCGCCACTGGTCCGCAAGTTCCTCAAGCGGGATGGCGACATCGCCCGAACGGCCAAGGAGGACCACCTCGTCGCCGACCTGCGCGTCCGGCACATCCGTCAGGTCCACGCGCAGCAGTTCCGAATGCGAGGGGCCGAGCAGCGACACCCGCTTTCCGCAGATCAGCACTGTTGCGTTCTGCGGCATGGATCTGGGGAAGCCATCGCTCCAGCCGAATGGAATGAGACCGAGGCGCATGTTCGGGCGGAGCGTCAGAAAGGGCGCCCGAATGATGTTATCCGTCGGCGCGAGCGTACGCACCATGACAAGGCGGCTCTTCAATCCCACCAGCGCAGGCTTCCAGCTCGCGTGGCGCTCGGCCACCGACGGAAAGGACATGCCGACCACGAGTCGTCCCGGATCCACCGCGTTCAGATCGGCGTTCGGATGGCCCAGAACGATCGCCGAGCTGGAGGCCATGCGGATCGGCACCTGGATGCCTACCGCCGCGATGGCGGCGAGCGCCCGGTTGATCGCATCAAGCTGGGCGAGAGTGTAGGACTCGTCGTCGAAGCCGTAGCTCGTCATCGGGTGGCCATAGACCCCCGCCAGGCGAAGACGACGGCTCTCCGTGATCGCGCGCGCAATCGCCGCGGCCTCGTGCGGGAAAGCGCCGGCCCGGAAGCCACCGCCGTCGATCTTCAGGAAAACCGGCAGGCAGTGGCGGGCCGCGCGATCCCAGAGCGCGACGTCCTCCAGCGTGGAGAGGGTGGGCATCAGTTCGGCCTGTTCCAGCAACGGCGCGCTGTCGGGCAGGCAGGTGGGATAGAGCAGGATCGGGCGTTTGATGCCGGCGGCGCGGCAGGCGAGGGCGCTGTCGATGTTGCCGAACGCGAAGCCGTCGACGCCTTCCGCCTCGGCCCGCCGCGCGACTTCCACAGCGCCGCAGCCGCTCGCGTCGCCCTTGAGGCACATATAGATCGCGACCGCCGGATCGATCAGGTGGCGCAGCTGGCGCACATTGTGAGCGACGGCGCCGAGATCGATCTCGCACCAGGTCGGGCGCAGGGGGGCGGACATCGAGGTGAAGGCCTGGATGGAGGACGGCGCGCTCACAGCCGGCTCCCGGCGCGGTAGCGCTGCATGAAGCTGCGCAGGCGTTCGTGAGCGGGCGTCTCGAAGATGGCCTCGGGCGTCCCGCTCTCGATCAGCCGGCCATCCGCCATGAAGGCGACCGAGGTCGAAACCTCGCGTGCGAACGCCATTTCATGGGTCACGATCATCATCGTGATGCCGTCGGCCGCCAGCGAGGTGATGACGTCGAGCACCTCTCCCACCAGTTCCGGGTCGAGGGCGGAGGTCACTTCGTCGAGCAGAAGCAGGCGGGGCTGCATGGTGAGCGCCCGGGCGATCGCCACCCGCTGCTGCTGGCCGCCCGAAAGCTCGGAAGGATAGCGGTGGCGCTTGTCGGCAAGGCCCACCCGCTCCAGCAGCGCGAGCGCGCGCTCGCGCACCTGGGCCGGCGCCTCGCCATGGACGCGGCACGGGGCAACGGTCAGATTCTCCAGCACGTCGAGATGCGGGAACAGGTTGTAGTGCTGAAACACCATGCCGACCTGCGCCCGAAGCGCTGCGATCTGCCGGTCCGATTTGCGGCGTCGTCGTCCATCGGGCAGTTGCTCGACGCCGACGCTTTCGCCGGCGATGGTGATCAAGCCCCGCTCATAGGTTTCGAGGTAGTTCACGCAGCGCAGCAGCGTGGTCTTGCCCGAGCCGCTGGGGCCGATGAGGGAGAGCACGTCCCCGGCGGCGACGGTGAGGCTCACTTCCTTGAGGACGTCGACGGCGCCGAACGACTTGCCCACCCGGTCGATGACGACCAGCGGCTCGGAGATGGCGGGGGAGGTGAGGTCAGACATAGCGCATCTTCTTTTCGACATGGCGCCCGATCCGCGAGATCGAGAAGCAGATCACGAAATAGAACGCGGCGACGGCCAGATAGGCGGGGAGTATCTCCATGGTCCGCTCCCCGATCTCCCGGCCGGCGGCGACCAGTTCCCAGCCGCCGATGGCGGACACCAGCGACGTGTTCTTTACCGCAACCAGAGCGACGTTCAGGAAGGGCGGGAGGCTGAGGCGCCGCGCCTGTGGCAGGATCACGATGGTGAATAGCTGGACGCGCCGCATGCCCAAAGCCCGGCCGGCATCCCACTGCGTGCGCGGGACCGCTGCCAGCGCCGCCCGGAACACCTCGGCCGCATAGGCGGCGAAGTAGAGGCCGCCGATCAGCACCACGACCAGCCAGAGCGGCAGGTCGAGGCCCAGATAGGGCAGGCTGAAATAGCTGCCGATCAGCAGCACCAGCAGCGGCACGCCGCGTGCGGCCAGCCCATAGGCTGCCGCCAGAAGACCCAGCGGCCGCCAGCCATACAGACGGAGCAGGGCGAGCAGCATGCCGGCGACGGTGGCGACCGCGATCATTCCGAAGGACAGCCCGACCGTCACCAGCGCGCCCTGCGCGAGGTACAGCGCGGAGGAGATCAGCAGGGCGGACGTCATCACGAGACCCTCACCGGATAGCGCCATTCGACGAGCTTCAGCACGCCGGCGACGCCCGCGCTGATGGCGAGATAGATCAGGGCGACCGTTGCGAAGGTCTCGTAGGGCGCGGCGCTGCGGTCCAGCAGCAGCTTGCTGGCCTGGGTCAGTTCGGCGACCGCTATGGTCGAGGCGACCGAGGTGTCCTTGACGATGATGATGAGCTGGTTGCCGAGCGGCGGCAGGACGCGGCGAAGCGCCTGCGGCAGCAGGATGACCCTGAGCGCCAGGCCGGGCATCATGCCCAGCGCCAGTGCCGCCTCCCGCTGGCGCGGATGGATCGACTCCAGCCCCGCGCGGTAGATCTCGCCGATATAGGCGCTGTTCTGCAGCGACATCGCCAGCACGGCGGAGGTGAATGCCGACATGTGGACGCCAAGCGTCGGCAGGCCGAAATACAGCACGAAGATCTGCACGAGAATGGGCGTGTTCCGCATGATCTCGACGAAGCCGGTGCCGACATGGCGGAGCGGCGCGTAGCGGCTCATGCGGAGGAAGGCCACCACGCCGCCACCGAGCGTGGCGCCGAGCAGGGCGCCGATGGCGAGGGCGACGGTCATCGCCGCTCCCTCCATCAGCAGGGGTGCGTTGTTGAGGATAAAGGCGAGATTCATGGACGGGCGCTCGTGCCGTCAGTTCTGGTTGAACGGCCGCTGCGGCGGCGGCTCCTTGCCGAACCACGTCCTGTAAAGCGCCGCATATTCGCCGTAGCGCGAGCCGTTGACGTATTCGCGCACGATGGTGTCGAGCGCCAGCCAGAGCGGAAAGTCGCCGGGCTTCATGAAGACGGCATTGTTGTTGATGGTGCCGAGCGAGCCGTCGAGCACCACGAACGCATCGCCATTGTGCCCGACGAAAAAGTTCGCCGCCGCCGAATCCGCCTGCCAGGCGGTTGAACGGCCGCTCTTCAGCGCCAGGGCGGCGGCGCTGTCGGTGTCGAAGAAGACGGCCTTGGCTTTCGGGGCGTATGTGCTGGCGCGGTCCACCATGGCGGCGCTGTTGGTCGAGCCAAGCACCACGCCCTCATTGTCGAGGTCCGCCAGCGTCTTGATCGGCGACCCCTTGGGCACCACGACCAGCGTGCTGGAATCGATGTAGGGGCGGGTGAAGGCGAGCCGCACCGCACGGTCGGGATAGATGGTGGCAGTGGAGATGCCGAAATCCGCCATGCCGGACAGCACGGCGGGGAAGCGGCCATCGACGGTGGTGGTCATCAGCTCGATCTTGTCGGGATCGCCGACCAGCGCCTTGGCCATCAGCCGGGCGAACTCGACCTCGAAGCCGGTGTGCCTGCCGTTCTCGTCGATGAAGCCGTTGGGGCGGGCCGTCGAGGAAACGGCGACGATCACCTTATCGCGCTTGACGATGGTATCGAGGCGGGACTCTTGCGCGCCGGCGACGTTCAAGCCCAGGCCCATGGCCAGCGCGACCAGTCCGCCTGCGAGGCGTGACACACGATGAAACATAGATTTTCCCTCTGGTTATGCGGGGGAGAAGACCATGTTGCCGTGCGATCGGAAAACGAATAATCCCGTAGCTGAGCATCGCTCATTCCGATGCTCGGTCTGTCCCCATGGAGGTGGTTGTCGGAGATGCTGCGCGAGATCGAAACCTTCCTGGCGGCCGTTCGCTACGGCACCTTCACCGAGGCGGGCGCGCGCATCGGGCTGACGCAATCGGCGGTCAGCGAGCAGATCCGCCGGCTGGAGGACTTTGTCGGCTATCGCCTGTTCTTCCGAACGGGCCGCTCCGCCACGCTGAACGCCGAGGGACAGGATCTGGTGCCGCTAGCCGACCAGGTCGTGTCGCTGGTCGCGGAGATGCGCCGACGCCATGCCGTTTCCGAAATCCGCACCACCTTGCGCGTGGGCACGGTCGCCTCGCTGCACAGCGGCCTCGTCGCGCGAAGCATGCTGGCGTTCCATCGGGTTTTTCCCAAGGTGACCCTGCGCTCCATGCGCGGCGAGGACGACCTGCTCGGGCAGGTCGAGCGCGAGGAACTCGATCTCGCGGTGATGATCCAGCCTCCCGGCGAGTTGCCCGGCAACGTCGTGTGGCATCATTTGCTGACGAAACCCTTCGTGCTCATCGCGCCAGCGGGCGTGGAGGCTGCCGACTGGCGCGAGGCGATGATCGGGCGGCCGCTGCTGCGCTACGACCGCTCGACCATCAGCGGTCGCCGGATCGACGCCTTCCTGGAGCGGACCGGCACGGCGGTGGCCGACAACATCTGGATCAACTATCTCGACACGATGATCGCGCTCGTCAGCGAGGGCATGGGGGTCGCGCTGATCCCCCATTCCGATCTCGGCGCGGCGTCAGAGCGCGTCCGGGTTTTCTCGCTCGGGGAGGACGCGTTCCACCGGCACATCGGTGCCTTCACCCGGCGCAGCGGCGCCTCGCGGGAGGCCGAGGCGTTCCTCGCTTTGTTGCGGGAGGAGGCGGGGCGTGAGGTCGGTGCGTTGCGTTGATCCGGCTCGCGGCGGCGGAGCGGCGAAGCTGCGCGCCAGTTCGTCCGCAAGGCATTGCTGGCGCTCGTTCAGCTTGTAGCCGCGCCGCCAGAACACGACGTAGTGATAGACCGCGCTTGGCTCGAACGGGCGCGTGATCAGGCCGAAGCGGCGATATTCGCGCGCGATGACTTCATTGGTGACGGACACCCCGATGCCGGCGGCCACGAAGCCCGCATCGTGTCCGGTGGCGTCGAACTCGACGGCGATGTTCGGCTCGACGCCCATGTAGCGCAGCGAGTTGACGTTCATCTGATGGGCCGAGAATTGCGGATCGATGTCGACGAGCGCCTCGGAGACCAGATCCTCGGCGACCACCAGATCCTTCTGCTCGAAGCGATGTCCGGGATAGATAAGGCAGACGTTGCGGGCGGTCGCGACCGGGCGCCACTCGAACACATTTCCGTCGAGCGGGAGGCGAGAGAGGCCGAGATCGGCACGCCCGTTGAGGACATGCTCGGCGGTCTGCTGGTAGCTGCCCGAATGCAGGTGAACCGAGCAGCCGGGATAGTGCGCGCGCAGCGAGGTGAGGACGCGCGGCAGCAGTTCCAGGCAGAAGATGCCGGGCGCCGCCAGCCCCACCGCCGTGGGTTCCTCGCCCTTCAGCGCCGCAATCGACCTGCCAACCTTGTCGAGGCTGGCAAAGGCGACCTCGATGTCGCGGAGCAACTCCCAGGCCTGATGGGTCGGGATCAGCCGGTTCTTCTCGCGCAGGAAAAGCGGGAAGCCCAGCGTCGCTTCCAGCTGCTTGATGTGCTGGCTGACGGCCGGCTGGCTGACCTTCAGCAGCCGCGCGGCATAGCGGGCCGATCCGGTCCGCAGAACCTCCCGCAGGATCTGCAGCTGGCGCAGTTTGACGTCGGCACTGGGCTGGTCCGGCACGCTGGCGGCCTTTGCGAGGAGAGCCAAAGGTATAAACGTGACTTAAGCAGCAAGCGCAAGACGGCGGCGGCTCGCGTGAGGCGATTTGCGCCGGCCCGACATTTCCCGGCCACGCACGCCGTGAACGGGAACGTGGATGATAAGCAGGGATTATCAAAATTATTCTCAGCTTATAAATTGACGCTGAGATAGGCAGAGTTGTTTTCTGACCACGCCGGCCGCTTGCGGGCCTCGTGCCGGCCGCCTCACCTTCGAGGCGCGCGAAGGCGATGCCCGGGGGCCGGATGTAACATGCAGACAGCGATCGACCTCCATTCGGACGCTCCGCACCGCGGGCCGGCGGTCGCGACCGCCTCCTTGCGCGCCGAGAATGTGCACAAGACGCTGGGCACGCATCCGGTCCTGCGCGGGGTCAGCCTCGCGGCCTATCCCCATGAGGTGATCTCGGTGCTGGGGGCCAGCGGTTCGGGCAAGAGCACCTTGCTGCGCTGCCTCAACCTGCTCGAAGTGCCCGACAGCGGCGACATCTGGTTCCGCAACGAGAAGCTCGATATCCGGCCAGCGGCCGGTCGCGACGGCGCGCGTATCGGCGATGCGCGTCAGGCGCGTCGCGTGCGGGCCTCGCTGGGCATGGTGTTCCAGAGCTTCAATCTCTGGCCGCACAAGACTGCGCTGGAGAATGTCATGGAAGGGCCGGTGCATGTGCGCGGCCTGGCGCGCCGGACGGCCGTCGAATGTGCCAAACATTATCTGCGCAAGGTGGGGCTGATCGAGCGGCGCGACCACTACCCGCGTCATCTGTCCGGCGGCCAGCAGCAAAGGGTCGCCATCGCCCGCGCGCTCGCCATGGAGCCGGAGGTGCTGCTGTTCGACGAGCCGACCTCGGCGCTCGATCCGGAACTGACCGGCGAGGTGCTGCGCACGATCCGCAGCCTCGCGGAAGAAGGGCGGACCATGATCCTCGTCACCCACGAGCTGTCCTTCGCCCGCGAGGTGTCCAGCCGCGTCGCCTTCATGCAGGGCGGCCGGATCGAGGAAGAGGGCCCTCCCGAAGAGGTGCTGTCCAGGCCAGCCTCTGCGGGGCTGCGCCGTTTTCTCGACCCGGCCTGTTGAGGAGGCGTCGGCGATGGGAGGTTTTCAGGAACAGTTCCTGCGCGGGCTGGAGACGACGGTGCTGGTGGCCGCCATCAGCGGCGCCTTCGGCATGCTGGTGGGGCTTGCCGGCGCGGCGGCAAAACTGTCGCGCTTCCGGGCGCTGCGGATGATCGCCGATGCCTACACCACGATCGTGCGCGGCGTGCCGGAGTTGCTGGTCATCCTGCTGGTCTATTTCGGCGGCACGACGGCGCTCACCGCGCTGGTCGGCTCCTATGTCGAGGTCAGCGCGCTGTGGGCGGGGGTCTTCAGCCTGACCGTGGTGTTCGGCGCCTACGCCACCGAGATTTTCCGCGGCGCGATTCAGGCCATTCCGCGTGGACAGACCGAGGCCGCGCTGTCCATCGGACTGGCGCCCTGGCAGACATGGCTGCTGGTGATCCTGCCCCAGATGGCGCGGATCGCGCTTCCCGCCCTGTGCAATCTCTGGATCTCACTGCTCAAGGACACGTCGCTCATCTCGATCGTCGGCCTCTCCGACATCATGCGTATCGCCGTGGTCGGTGCCGGGTCGATGCGCGATCCGCTGACCTTCTACCTCGCGGCGTCGGCGCTCTACCTGATGCTCACCAGCGTCTCCCTGCTGACGTTCCGCCTTGTCGAGCGCCGCCTGCTCGCCCCGGTCCATTGAGGGTTACGCCATGAATATCGCCCTCATCACCGAGAGCATCGCGACCCTGCTGGGCGGCGTCGTGCTGACGCTGGAGCTTACCATCCTGTCGCTCCTCATCGGCTTCGTCCTGTCCGTGCCGCTGGCCTTCCTGCGGGCCTCGCGCTCGCCATGGCTGTCGTGGCCGGTGCTCGCCTATACCTATGTCTTTCGCGGCACGCCGCTGCTGGTGCAGCTGTTCCTGATCTACTACGGGCTCGGCCAGCTCGCGGTCGTGCGCGAAAGCGTCCTGTGGCTGCTGTTCCGCGATCCATTCTATTGCGCGCTGCTTGCCTTCTCGCTCAACAGCGCGGCGTACACGATCGAGGTGTTCCGGGGCGGCATCCAGTCCGTGCCGCCGGGCCTCGTCGAGGCGGCACAGGCGATCGGCCTGTCGCCCACCAAGATCCGCCTGCGGATCGTGTTCCCGCTCGCCTTCCGCACCGTGCTGCCCTCCTATGCCAACGAAGTGGTCGGCATGATCAAGGCAAGCTCGCTCGCAAGCACGGTCACGCTGCTGGAGATCACCGGACTGGCGCGCAAGCTGGTCTCGGAGACCTTCGCTCCCTACGAGGTCTTCGTCGCCGCCGGCGCGATTTATCTCGCGCTGACGTTCCTGGCCTCGCGGCTGTTCAACCTGATCGAACTCCATCTTGCGGGCGTCCCCCCGGACAAGGCGCGCCGCCCGTGGCTCCTGAAGCTGCGGCAGGCACGCTGACAGACCCGCCGTCGCCGCCTCCATCCGCCGACACCAACCGCCGACACCAACCGCCGCTTGCCCGGTGGCAGGCCCCCGCATGCCTTTCCAGAGGAGACTCATATGAAAAAGCTCATGCTTGCCCTTGCCCTCGCCGCCACGATGGGGGTGGCGCCCGCCCTCGCGCAGGAATCGCTGAAGGTCACCATCGCGACCGAGGGCTCGTCGCCGCCCTGGAACTCGACCGACTCCACCGGCAAGCTGATCGGTTTCGACGTCGATCTCGGCTATGAGCTGTGCCGCCGCATGGGCGCGACCTGCACGTTCGTCGCGCAGGACTGGGACGGCATCATTCCCGCCCTCACGGTCGGCAAGTACGACGCCATCATGGGCGGCATGTCGATCACCGAGAAACGGAAGAAGACGATCGACTTCTCGACGCCCTATGCGGTGGGCTTCAACCAGATCGTGATGCGCAAGGGGCTCGGCCTGCCGCCGACCGATGCCAAGGCGAAACTGAACCTCACCCAGATGGACGCTTCCAAGCAGGCGACCATCGATACGCTGCGCACCGCGCTGAGCGGGCGGACGCTGGGCGTGCTGCGCTCCTCCAACTCCGAGGTCGTGGTGAACGAGCTGTTCGGTAAGGTCGCGACCATCCGCAGCTACGACACCAACGAGAACATGACCATGGACGTAGCGGCCGGACGGGTCGACGGCACGCTGGCGGATTTCTTCGTCCTCAAGACCTTCCTCGAAAGCAAGGATGGCGACGTGGCCGAATTCTACGGCCCCATGCTCAATGGCGGACCCTGGGGGCCCGGCGCCGGCATCGGCATCCGCAAGACGGATCCGCAGTTGAAGGTCGCCTTCGACAAGGCGATCGCCAGTGCCAATGAGGATGGAGCCATCAAGGCCCTGACCGAGAAGTGGTTCGGCATGGACATGTCGCCTCCGAAATAGCCCCTCCGCAGACCGGCGGCGATGCGCCTGCCCCGCATCGCCGCCTTCCTCCCTGCCGTCCCCCCCTTTGAAAGAAAACCGTGTCATGTCCAAGCCGTTCACCCTCGCCGTGACGGGGCAGTCCCTCATCCATCACGATGTGCGGCAGGTTGCCGAGCCCGGTTTCGCCAGCGTGGTCGAAACGCTGCGGCGCGCCGACGTCGCGTTCACCAATTTCGAGGGCTGCATCTATGGTCGGCACCAAGGCTGGCCGCTCAAGGGGTTCTATTTCGGCTCGTCCGGCCCCGAGGTGCTCGATGCGTTGAAGGCCATCGGCTTCAACGTGTTGTCGTTGTCGAACAATCACGCCTTCGATCTTGGACCTTCCGGCATCCTGTCGACGCTGGAAGAGGTCGGCTCGCGCGGCTTCCTCCACGCGGGGATCGGCATCGACCGGGCCGACGCGCAGAGCGCCGGCGTGGGGCCGCTTGGCGGGCGGCAGGTCGCGCTGGCGGCGATGGACGCCGGTCCGGGGCCGGATGCGATGTATGCCGACGACGCGGGCAAGGATCGTCCCGCGCGCCCCGGTGTGAACCGGCTGCGCGTGAAGCGGATCTTCGAGCTGGACCCCGCCCGGCTCGGGCCCCTGCGGGAGATTCAGCACCTGTTCGAGAGTTCGCCGCTGGAGCGCGCGAATTACGCGCAGCCCAATGACCGTCCCTCGGTCGCCGCCGATGAGATCGACTTCTGGGGCACGATCTTCCGCGAAGCCGCCGCACCCTGCCGCCGCATCATCGTGGACGAGGACAGCGCCAGGATTCAGCTCGACGCCATAAGCCGCGCCGCGGCCGGGGGCGCCTTCGTGATCGCCTATCTGCACCAGCATCACTGGGAGCCGAGCTGGCAGAACGTGCCGGCGTGGGTCGTCGATTTCGCGCATCGCTGCGTGGACGCCGGCGCCGGCGCCTTCGTCGGGCATGGAGCTCCCGTGCTTCAGGCGATCGAGATCTACAAGGGGGCGCCGCTGTTCTACGGCCTCGGCAACTTCCTCTTTCACCTGAAGGAGGGGCAGACGGAATGGAGCCCGCCCGAGGTCTGGAAGAGCGTGGTCGCCACCTGCCATTTCGATAGGGACGGCAGGCTGGCGAGCATCGATCTTCTCCCCGTCGTCCTCGGCGGGGAGCGGCGGCTCGGCGCAGACGACTATCACAACCGTTTGCTGCCGATCCCGGCTCAAGCAGATTTAGCGCAATCGATCTTGAGTGACCTTCAGCAGCGCTCGGCCTCCTACGGAACCGAGGTCGATGCAAAACGTGGTCGGATCGCGGCAGCTTCTGCTCTGTCGGCCATATGACCCATATGGCCGTCACGGGTCCGCTGCCGCGAAACAAGGGATGTCGATCTCGCGCCAAGGCCAGATGCATGCTTCGGGGAAGCGGATGTTGGCCGGTCCAGTCCCAAGCGAATATGTCGGGAGATTCCGAACAGCCGATCCAGTGCGGATCGCATCTCCGCTCACCGGGCCCGCGGCAGTCCCTCGGGTGGACGTTGGAGCAGCCTCTCGATCTCGAGCATGACGGCCTCGGGCAGTGGGCCGAACGCCATCGCTCCCGCGTTCTCGGCTGCCTGGGCCGCAGACTTGGCTCCGGGAATCGGCAGAATGCCGGATCCCTTCGCCAGCAACCAGCATAGAGCTCCCTGCGCCAGTGTCCGGCCTCCGACCGTGAGAAGCTCCCGGACGGCCGCCACCTGCCGGGCCAGATCCGTGCGCGGACGCCCGGCATCGAAATAGCCCTGCCAGTCCGCCGGACCGGCGCGCACGTCCCCTCCCGGTACGGACCGGCCGTCGTCGAACTTGCCCGTCAAGACGCCCATGCCGAGCGGCGAGCGGATCAACTGGGACAAGCCGTGATCCATCGCCACCCGGCACATGGACGGCGCGTCGAAGAACAGGTTCATCGCATGCTGGACGGTAGAGAAGCCCAGCCGGCGCGCCATCGCCGCCGCGCTCGCCGGGAAATCCGTGCTCCAGCCATAGCTGCCGATGACGCCCGCCGCGACAAGTGCCTCCAGTGTCTCGAAGGCCGGCTCGGCGTCTTCGACGGGAAGGTCATTCAGGTGAAGCAGCATGACGTCGATATGGTCGCGCCGCAGACGCCGCAGGCTCTGTTCGACCGACCAGCGCACATAGGCGGGATCGAAGCGCGGCCCCGTCAACTGCCGCGTCGCCGCATCGATGGAATGGCCGAACTTCGAGACGATCACCGCATCGCCCCGGTGCGCTAACGCTTCGCCGAGAAGGCGCTCGGAATGGCCGGCGCCATAGACGGCCGACGTGTCGAACACCGTTATCCCATGATCCCAGGCGGCGTGGATGGTGCGCAGGGATTCGGCGTCATCGGCTCCCGAATAACCGGCGGCGATGTCGCCGCACCAGAACGGGCCGCCGATGGCCCAGCAGCCCATGCCGATGCGCGGTGCCGTCTGCAGTCTTGATGTCATCTTTCCCGAAGCTCCATTCTGGGTCGTTCAGGAAAGTGCGACGTCGACGACGGTCCGTGCAGTCGCTGGAAATGAAAGGCCTCGTTCATGGATGAAACGACGTTCGACTGGTCCGACCTGCGGATCTTTCTGACGGTTGCGCGGGCCGGCGGGCTCGCAGCGGCGGCAAAGGGGATCGGACAGAGCCCGGCGACGCTCGGTCGCCATATCGTTGCTCTCGAACGTGCACTCGGCGAGGAGCTCTTCCGCCGCCTGCCGAGCGGCTATGAACTCACCGAGGCCGGCCAAAGACGCTTCGTTCAGGTCGAGGCGGTGGAGGGGCGCATTGTCGATATGGTGCGAGCGCCGTCCGAGCGGGATGCCGGACTGCCGATCCGCATTTCAGCCGGAACATGGATGACCTGGTTCCTGACGCGGCACATCGCCGAACTCGGCACAGCCGGACGGTTTCTCGTTTTCAGCGCCACCGAGGAGCGGCACAATATCGGCCGGCGTGAAACCCTGATCGGCATTCGCAACCAGCGACCTTCCGAGCCGGGGCTGGCCGTGCGCCGGACGGCAAGAGTGAGCTTCGCACCCTATGCGCTGGACGACGGATCGGCAGGAGACGGCTGGATCGCCTGCACGGTCGACACCCCCTCGGCCCGCTGGGTTCGCGACCACCGGCGGGCGCAGATCTGCATGGAGGTGTCCCATCCGCGCACGCTGCTCGATCTGGCCCTGGCCGGCGCGGGGCAGGTGGTGCTGCCCTGCTTCGTCGGCGCGGCCCATGAGGGGCTGGTCAGGACCGGCCCGGTCATCGAGGAGCTGTCACATGACCAATGGCTGGTCGTTCATGGGGAGGACCGGAACCGCAGCGGCGTGCGCGAGACGATCGACGCTATCGCCAGCCTCATCGTCGCAAAGCGATCGATGTTAGCTCCGATGGAAGAGGCGTGATGGCGACGTCGCGCCAGGAGAGGAAGCACGCTGCGGCGACGACGGCGGAGGGAAGCGCACACCCGCGCTGTCCGGTTCAACGGCCATGCTCCTCCTCCAATCTGCACTGTCAAACCAGCAGCGACTGCTGTGTCTAGACACCCGTCATCGCGCCTTGTTGTGTGTCCCAAGTCAGGCCGTGCAAAGGCCGGGAACCGCGATTTTCTGGAACAGGTGCGGGCTGGCTACGACGGATGCCGGATAGGACGAAACCTTCGCGACAAATTTGGGATTGGCGAAGGCAGCGCGGAGTGTCTCGGTGGATTCCCACACCACATAGTTAAAGAAGATCGGGCTATCGCCGACCGCACGATGCGGTTGGGAAGAAATGTGCCCAGGTTGCTTCGTGAAGATGCTGCCAGATGCCTCAAAATTTTCTAGGAAGGCCGCTTCGTCGGCGGCGTTGACCTTGAATATGTTGATGAGAACGATTGGCGCGGCCGAGATGCCGAGATGCCGAGATGCCGAGATGCCGAGATGCCGAGCTGGCGCTCAAGCGGGAATCTTTCGTCCAGCGGTTTGAATTTCTTAATGACTTCCATGCTGGATGCTCCCGTCTATCGTGAAATCGAAACTGGAGTGATCGATGCTGCTTACACTCAAGCGAGCATCGACTGCTGTGCGAAGATACCCGCCATCGCGCCTTGCCATATCGCGGTAGTGACCGAGGGGATGCCCGGGTTGGCGAGGTCGCCGGCGGCATAGATGCCGGGCATGCTGGTTTCGCGGCGCTCGTCGGTCTTTAGGGCGATGCCGGTTGGCGTAGGGACCGTGGTGAGGCCCAGTGTTTCGTGCAGACTTGCGGAAGGCTTGGTACGCGGATGCGCGAACAGGATGTCGACTGCTACATTGAGGTCGGTATCGAGCTTGATGATGGCGCCGTGGCTCCCGTGACGTGCGATTTCGGTGATCCGTCCATCAACCACAGGTACCTTTCGGCCCGCCAGATCGGCCCGTATGTCGGTGGTGATGTCGTGACCATTGCCGAAGACAGTCAAATTGTCGGTCCAATCGTGAAACAGCCTGACCTGATTCATCGACTGCGGACCCGACCAGACGAGGCCCCAATGCTGGTCGGCCACTTCGAAGCCGTCGCAATAGGGGCATGGGATGATGGATGTGCCCAGTTTTCAGCATAGCCCGGAACATCAGGCATCTGGTCAACAACGCCATAGCTCAGGATCAGGCGCCGCGCGCCAATGCTTTCGCCCTCACCGGTGAGGACGGAGAAATTGTCGCTGGTACCGGTAATTCTGTCGGCGCGGGCATCGACCATTTTGATCGCGGGATAGCGCGCGAGTTGCTGCCGTGCCTCGGCCCAGATGTCCGACGGGGGCTTGTGATCGTGGCCGAGCACACCGTGCGAGCGGCCCGCAAAGCGATTGCGCCGCAGGCCGGTATCGAGAACGGTGACCTTGCGGCGGGCACGGCCGAGCTGCAGCGCGGCGGCGAGACCGGCAAAACTGCCGCCGATGATGATGACATCATCCATGGGGATGCGCTCCTTTTAGTTATCTGGCTTGGGATCGGGACGAGCCGGAGCGGGCTGCGCTGTGACGCTCGCCGCCGCGGCCTGCAGGAACTGCTTTGACATCGCCTTGTCATTGACGGCGCGCGCGAGCAGCACGGCGCCGACCATGGTCGAGAGAACCGCCATGGCCTTGCCGTCCGCCTCGACGTGATCAGCCCCGCCGAGCCACCCGCCCAGCAAGGTGAGGTATTCCTTGATCCCGGCTTCGAAGGAGGCCCGCACATCCGGGCCGTGCCGGGCCGCATCCGCACCGAGCGCAACGACCGGGCAGCCGATCGATCTTTCCGCACAGTGAGCTTCGCTGAGATAAATATCGACCACGGCGGAGAGCGGATTATCGGGTCTGGAGGTGGCGGCAGCGGACCAACGGCCAAAGGCGTCCTCCAAGGCGCGTCGCGCGGCCTGCGCTGCCAGATCCTCCTTGGACTCGAACTGCTTGTAGAAGGCGCCCTGCGTCATGCCGGCGCCGGCCATCAGGTCTTTCAGCCCGATGCCATCAAAGCCGTGCTCCCGGAAGAGACGGCTCGCCGCGTTGATCACCGTTTGCCGGTTTTCCTCTGCCTGGACGCGACTGACCCTCATTGCCGACCTCCAAATTAGATTGCGTTCGAACTCTATATCGAATATAGCGTCCAAATGCAATCTAATTTGGCAGGGTGATGACATGAAGAAGAAGCCCGCTATCGTGTTGGCAGGCGTTCTGATTGCGGCGGCCGGGGCCGCCGCCTTCGTCACGCTTCCCTCTCCACATGCCGGGGCGGTGAACGATCCGCGACAGCAGGCGCCGCTCGTTCGCGTGGCGACCGTCGCACCGGTGAAGGGCGTCGAGCGCGCCTTTACCGGCCTTATCGAAGCCAGGGTGCAGAGCAATCTCGGTTTCCGGGTGCCCGGCAAGATCGTCGAGCGGCTGGTCGATGTCGGGCAGCAGGTCAAGGCCGGCCAGCCCTTGATGCGGATCGACGACACCGATCTGCGTCTCGCCTTGACCGCCAAGCGCAACGCCGTCGCCGCCGCCCGCGCGGTCCTGGTTCAGGCCAGCGCGGATGAGAAGCGCTACGCCGCGCTCGTGAAGGGCGGGCTTGCCGCGACCCCTCAGCGTTACGAGCAGGCCAAGGCCGCGCTGGACACAGCTCAGGCGCAGCTCGACGCGGCAGAGGCGGAGGCTGACGTCGCCGAGAACGAGGCCACCTATTCCACGCTGAATGCCGGCGCAGACGGCACCGTCGTCGCCACCCTCGGCGAACCCGGGCAGGTCGTCGCGGCCGGCCAGACGGTCATTGAACTGGCCCATGCCGGGCCGCGCGAAGCCGTCGTCGCGCTTCCCGAAACCATTCGCCCAGCGTTGGGGTCATCAGCCAAGGCCAGCATATACGGCAGCACCGCCGAGCCCAGCGCGGCGCGGCTGCGGCAGATTTCCGATGCCGCCGACGCCCAGACCCGCACCTATGAGGCGCGTTACGTGCTCGAGGGTCCGGCGGCCTCGGCGTCACTCGGCTCCACGGTGACGATCACGCTCACCAGTGCCGAGACGCGATCGCAGGTGAGCGTGCCGATTGGCGCGCTGCTGGACGATGGGATTCGCACGGGCGTCTGGGTCGTCGACCGGGCCTCGTCGACCGTGCGCTTCACACCGGTCCAGATCAAACGTCTGGGCGGGGAAGACGCCACCGTCACCGGCGTTGATCTGGGCGCGGAAGTCGTGGCGCTCGGCGCGCATCTCCTCAAAGACGACGGCTCCATCAGAACAGCCGCGGCAAGCCAGAGCGAAGGGGCCGCCAAATGAGCTTCAATCTCTCGGCTCTTGCGGTTCGCGAGCGGGCCGTCACCCTGTTCTTCATCGTGCTTCTGGCCGCCGCGGGGGTCTACGCCTTCATCAAGCTCGGCAGGGCGGAAGATCCTTCCTTCACCATCAAGACGATGACCGTCACCGTGGCTTGGCCGGGCGCCACCGCGCGCGAGATGCAGGACCTCGTCGCCGAGCCCTTGGAGAAGCGCATTCAGGAGCTGACCTGGTATGACCGGGTCGAGACCATCTCCCGCCCCGGCTTCGCCTTTCTCACCGTCACGCTCAAGGACAATACGCCCCCTTTAGCCGTCGAGGAGGAGTTCTATCAGGCGCGCAAGAAACTGGGCGACGAGGCGCGCAACCTTCCGCCCGGCGTGCTCGGCCCCTTCGTCAATGACGAGTTCTCCGATGTGAGCTTTGCCCTCTATGCCCTCGAGGCGAAGGGCATGCCGATGCGCCAACTGGCGCGGCAAGCCGAGGTGATCCGGCAGGACCTTCTGCATGTGCCCGGCGTCAAGAAGATCAATATCCTCGGCGAACGACCCGAGCAGATCTTCGTCGAGTTCTCCTACGCCAAGCTTGCGACCCTTGGCATGTCGGCGCAGGACATAGCGAGCGCGCTGCAACGTCAGAACACCGTCACGCCGGCGGGCTCCATCGACACGCGCGGCCCGCAGGTCTTCCTCCGCTTCGATGGCGCCTATGACAGCGTCGAGGCCATTGCCGACACGCCGATCGTGGCCGGTGGCCGGACGCTCAAACTGTCCGATGTCGCCGAGGTGCGTCGCGGCTACCAGGACCCGGAAACCTACATCATCCGCCATGACGGCGAGCCCGCCATCATGCTCGCCGTGGTGATGCAACGGGGCTGGAACGGGCTGGAGCTCGGCAAGGCGCTCGAGGCGCGCTCCAGGGCGATCGCCGACAATCTGCCGCTCGGCATGACGCTCGCCAAGGTCAGCGACCAGGCGGTGAACATCGATGCCGCCGTCAGCGAGTTCATGATGAAATT
>NZ_JAVDUX010000018.1:0-120379 GCF_031456575.1 Ancylobacter sp. 3268 | reverse complement strand
GTTGAGCGGATGAAAAGCGCGACACTCAGATCCTCCTCCAATGCGTCGATCTGGCGGACGATCGCCGAAGGCGTCACCGCGCGCCGGCGGGCGGCACCGGAAAAGCTGCCCGCCCGGACGACATCGACGAAGGTGGCGAGATACTCGGCAAAATGGGGTCTCATCTTTGCGATCCAGGCAAAGCCGTTTGCAGCAGGCTCCGGCTTATCGCCGATCCCGGACACTCGCATATTCGCGGCGTTCACACAGCGGCGGCACCCCGTCACCGGCACGCAATCATCGCGGCAGAGCGGGCAGGCGTTCCATCTCGCAAGCAAGGACAGCGATCATGGATATGTCGAAATACATACGGCCTGGGCACCACGCATAACGGCATAGGTATCGTTATTCATCGTATTGGAACTGGCCCTGCGGGAAGGCGATGATCGGTATCTAATACTAACGTATATCGACAAGGCAAATCCATGAAAAGCATCACCGACAAGATTCTCTCGCAGTCCGCCTATACAGCCGAGATCGACGTTGCGTTCGAAAAGATCGATATCGCGGACTGGCTGTTCACGCTACCGGAGGCGGAATATCTGCGCTGCTGCCCGCCCGATCATATCGGCTCCGGCGTCACAACGACCGATGATGGCCGCCGCATGGTAATCAATGTCGAGATGATCGGCACTGGACTGGTGATCCAGCACTACATTGCCGAAGAAGCGACGCCCAGCTACTGCCGGATGAACTCGATCTCCGACGTGTTCACGCCCGTGGGACGCACGCAGGTAAACGTGATCTGGGAGCTGATCGCTGAGGCCATCGAAGGCGAGCGCACCCGCTATACCAACCGTGTCACCTCGCACCCGACTGACGTGTTCATGGACTTCGTCGTTGCGCACGGCCAGACCTTCGAGCAGGCGGCCGTTGCCCGGCAGGAAGCCGGTGGCGACCACAACCGCCGCGAGACGCCGCTCTTCGCCGCCAGCATCGCCCGCCGCGCCCTCGCCAAGGCCGACGCGAAATGAAGGCGGTCACGTTCGACGATTTCGGTGCGGCGGACGTCCTGCGGCTCGCCGACGTACCGATGCCGGAGCCACGGCCCGGCGACCTGCTGGTCAAGGTGCACGCGGCCGGCGTCAATCGCGCCGATCTGCTGCAACGGCAGGGCTATTACGGCCGTCAGAGCTATGGCGAGAGCGACCTGCTCGGGTTGGAGGTCGCCGGCGAGGTGGTCGCGGTCGGCAGCGATGTCACCGATATCAGGCCCGGCGAGCGGGTGATGGGAATCGTCGACCGCGCCATGGCGGTGCGCATTCCCGAGCACCTCGACTATCTCGGGGCGGCGGCGGTCATGGAATCCTTCGTCACCGCCTGGGAAGCCGCCGTGCATCTGGGCGGGACGGCCTGCGGCACGGCTGTGCTCGTCCATGCGGCGGCCGGCGGTGTCGGCTCCGCCGGCGTCCAGATCGCCCACGCCTTAGGTGCGCGCGTCTTCGCGACGGCCAATGCCGAACGTCGCGCCGAGGTGCTGGCGCTGGGTGCCGAGGCGGTGTTCGACTATCGATCCGAGGACTTCGAGCCGGGCGTGCGTGACGCCACCGGCGGGCGCGGGGTCGATGTCATCGTCGATTTCGTCGGCGGCGACTATCTCGCGCGCAATCTGCGCAGCCTTGCCCCGGGCGGGCGCCTCGTTCAGGTCGGCCTGCTGGGCGGGCAGGACAGCGCCAGCATTCCGCTCGCCCTCCTGCTGCACAACCACCTGCGCCTCATCGGCACGGTGATGAAATCGCGAACAGTGGACGAGAAGCGCGCCATGGTGCGGCGCTTCGCCGAAGGCGCTCTGCCAATGTTCGCGGACGGCCGGCTGAAACCGCTGGTCGGCAAGGTCTTTCCGCTCGCACAGGCCGCCGAGGCGCATTGCGCCATGGAGGTGGGCGGCGGGTTCGGCAAGATCGTGTTGAAGGTGGACGTGTGATGCACAGCGGCGCTCTCCGCTTCGCGCCGTAGCCGTTGCCAGATTAATGGCCGAGATGGCGGCGCAAAGCGGACGTCTCGGCAGACCAATTGAGGGCAGGGTCAGTTTCGGCCTCGGGCATTCATCGCGCTATGTCCGCTTCTCGTTTGAAGTTCCAAAAACCGGCCAGTCCGAAGCCGGCCCCAAACTAGCCTTTCATGAGCCCGCACCGAGCTTCCGCTTCTGGCGCGTTCCGACGGTTCCGCTTTCTCACTCGCGGAGCAAGCTGCTCACACGTCGCCTTACGCGATGGTCAGCCCCTGCCGGTCCGCCACGGCGGGGTCAAGGCCGTAGCCGCGTGAGCAGTGGCGCGAAGCGCCAGCCTTGATGCGGCGGCAGCAGACGGGCCACCTTTTTCCCGCGGAAGGCCTTTCCCATGTATGGCGTTGGCCGGCCAACGGAGGTGTCACCAAGATCGACGCTCTGCCACGGCTCGGAATGCACGCCGCCGGCAAGAGCGAGCAGCAGCAAGGTCGCGAGCAGAGTGCGCAGGATACCGTCCGGCTACTGCACTAGTTAGAGTGTCGCGGCGGGGGCTCAGGCAGTGCCTGCAGCGCCGCGATGATCGCCTTCGTGCTATTGCCGGCAGCGCACATGCCGTCTGCCAGCTCCCCGAAGTCAACGAGATCGTGATGGCGAGCGTCGCTCGCCCGTTGGAGCGGGATGAGCCAGGCGGCATGACCCCGCGCCGTCAGCCCCTCGAAATAAAGTCTCTGCGCAGAGAAGGGCACATTGGTCTCGCGCGGGTCGCCGATGACAAAGATGCGGCGCTGCGGATCGGCCGGGATCTTGTCGAGCGCCTCATAGGGATCGAAGCGCGTTAGCCTCTCACCCGGCTTCAGCAGGCCACGGGCTTCCAGATAGGCACGATAGGCTGAGGCCCCGGATGAAATCACGGCACAACGAAGATCGTGGCGTCGCGCGAGCATCTCAGCCACCAGCGTTCCGCCGCCGCTGTGGCCGCCGAGCGCAAACGCGCCGATGCCGTATCGCTCTTTAAGCCCGTCGAGCGCGGCATCGACCAGTGCCGCCTCGACCGGCCGGCCGCGCATCGTGAAATGCTTGCCGGCGCTGCCATAGGTGCCGGGACGGGCGAGAAAGATCGCAGGCACGCCGAACTCGCTCGAGAGTCGCTGTTCGAGCGCCACCATCTCGCGCGGTCCGAAGCCGCTCTGCCTCTTGTCGGCATTGTTGCCCTTCGGCCCAAGCACATCGCCGTTCAGCCAGACCATGGCGACGGGATTGGGTCCGGGCGCGGATGCAAGGCCGGCCGCGAAATAGCGCATACAGACAGAAGCGCCGCCGGCTTGAACCCAGATCGCGGTATTCTTCTGCTCCAACGCCGCGCATTCCTGCTGCGTGATCGCGGTGCCAGCGACCACCTTGGCGGGATCGAAATTCGCCTTCTCCGGCACGGACTGAGCTAGGGCTGGCCCCGTTGCTGTGGCAAGGGTCGAGCTTATCGCTGCCGCACGGCAGATTGTCCTCGATAGAGTCTTCATGCTTCCTCCGTCTTCGTTCGGACGAGAGAAGAGCGGTCGATTCCGCCCCATCTTTGGCGACGGGTTCCATGATCCACGGGCGCTTTTCACCTCCTCTGGGAGGTGGACGATAGCTGCGGCAGGCAGAGAACTTTGAAGCTCGCATAGGCCTTGGCGCCAACCACCTCGTCGTCTTGGGAGCGTTGGCTCGGCGAGGGTATCAGCATGGAAACCGGAGTGGCAGCCTGGCCACCTCGCGCCGTAAGCGCTCGATCTCGAGCTGCTCGGCCTTCATCTGACCCTGGCCGGGAAAGGCCTGCGCCGGATCGGCGGCAAACTCCTTCACCCATTTGCGCAGGACGTTCTCATGGACGTCGAGATCCCGCGCCGCCTGTGCGACGCTCACCCCGCGTTCCCCGATCAGTCGAACCGCCTCGATCTTGAACTCACGCCCAAACAGTCTTCGCTGCATACCGCACCTCCGGCTCCATGAAACACCCAATCTCGGCGTCCACGAAACAGGCAGCAGGCCAAACAACGCCCCGCGAAATATTGAACACGGGAGTGTGCGATCCGTATCTTTCCCGCGTGCGGCCAAGTCGCTAGTTTCCCATTCAGGCTCGTCTGTTCTCGGGGGGGAATAGCTATGGCACGTCTGGTTGGTCTCTTGCTCGCTTGGGCATGCATGTCCTTTTCGTCGGGGGCAGGCAGCGCCTCGGCCGCCGACTTGCGTTTCACGGCGGGCGAATATTCGGGGTTCACGCGCCCCTTCCTTGAGCGTGTCGCGCGCGATTATGAGGCGCTCCATCCCGACATACACATCCAGATCGAAGTCATTCCGTGGGACAGCTATCTGCAGAAGCTGACCACGGACATCAGTAGCGGCGATCAGCCCGACATTGCGATCGTCCCGACCATGTGGGTTTCCGATCTCGCCGCCGATGGCCTGCTCGAACCGCTCGATCCGCTGGCGACGCCCGAGTTCAAGTCGAAGTTCATACCGGCCTTTCTCGTGCCGGCTAGCGTGAACGGGCAGCTTCTCGGCTTGCCCGCCGCGGCCTCGGCCCGCGCGATGGTGGTAAACACCGATCTACTGCAAAAAGCTGGGGTCAAGGCGCCGAAGACGTGGGACGATCTGCTCACCGCAGCGAAGGCCATCTCGGCCCTGCCCAATGCGTACGGCTTCGGGCTTCCGGGCAAAGAAGTCGAGGTCGACACCTATTTCTATTACGCGCTCTGGGGCTTTGGCGGCGAAATTCTCAAGAACGGCAAAAGTGGTCTCAGTTCTCCGGAGGCCATTCGGGCGGCGACTTTCTACATGTCGCTGATCAACGACAAGGCGACCGAACCCTCTCCCACGGCGCATAGCCGCGAGGACGTGTTCAAGTTGTTCAAGGAAGGGCGCATCGGCATCGTCTTCACCTATCCGATGCTGGTTCCGCAGTTGAAGGCGGAAGCTCCCAATCTGCGCTACGCTGTCCTACCGCTTCCGGTTGAGACACAGCCGATCACGCTGGGCGTAACCGACGTCCTCACCCTGTCCAGTTCGTCGAAGAACCAGAAAGCCGCCTGGGACTTCATGCAGTTCCTTTACGACGCCAAGTACCGTGCCGAATTCGACCGTGCGGAAGGGCTTCTTCCGGTCACGGCCGAAGGGGCCGCCGACAGCTATTACAGGGACAATCCGGATATCGCCGCCTTTGCCGCCGGCCTCGCTTACGCCCGCTTCGCGCCGACCATCAAGGGCTGGTCCGAGCTGTCGGAGATCACCCTCCGCTCGCTGCAAACCATGTATCTCGGCCAGAAAACACCCACGGAGGCGATGACGGATGCGGCGCGGCAAATCGACGACGTGCTTGCCCGCCGATAATGACCGACATCTGCGCAACCGGCAGATGCTTTTCCTGCTCGTTGCTCCGAGTGCCGCAGCCGCCCTGCTCATCACCCTCGTGCCGGTATTGCTGCTTGTCCGCATGTCGCTTTCCAGCGTGTCGCGCTTCGGCCGGGTCGGGGATTATGTCGGCCTGCGGAACTTCACGCGTCTGGCGACGGATCCGCTGCTGCCGGATATCGCGTTGCGAACCGTGATCTGGACCGGCTCGGTGGTGGCCGGCACCCTTTTGATCGCCCTGCCGACCGCGCTGGTCCTGAACAGGCGCTTCTTCGGCCACGGCCTTGCCCAGTTCCTCGTGCTGGCGCCGTGGGCCATTTCCGTGACCTCGATGTCGGTCGTCTGGCGACGGGTGCTGAGCGACGAAGCCGGGCTGTTGAACAGGCTCGCCATGGCGAGCGGCCTGATCGAGCGACCGATCATCTGGCTCGGTTCGATCCCGGCCAGTTTCGGCTTCGAGATCATGGTCGCCATCCTGGTATCCGTGCCCTTCAGCACGGTCATCCTGCTCGCAGGCCTTTCATCGATCCCGACCGACCTCTCCGAGGCGGCACGCCTTGATGGTGCGGGCGCCCGCGCTCGGCTGAGGTTTGTCACCTTGCCTCTGCTGAGGCCTTTCATCTGCGTCGTGCTGATCTTCAACGTCGCCTATGTGACGAACTCCTTCCCGATCATCTGGATCCTGACCCAAGGCGGCCCGGCGAACGGCACCGATATTCTCGTGACCTATCTCTACAAGCTCGCCTTCACCCTGGGCCGGCTGGACGAGGCCGCGGCGCTTTCCATCGTCATGCTTTGCGTGCTGGGTGCGCTGACGGTGCTCATGCTGCGGATGCTGGAGCGTCCAGCCTATGCTTAAGCGAAGTCTGCTGTGCTGGTGCGCCCTGCTTCCGTTGATCGCGCTGAACCTGTTTCCCTTTGCTGTCGCGCTCGACACGATCCACCGCCGAGGGAGCGATGGCGAGGTCAGCGCATTCTGGATCGACATGTGGCACCGGACCGAGCTCGGAGCGGCGTTGCTCAACAGCCTCGTCGTCGCTGTCTCGACGGCCGCCCTATCGACACTCGTTGCACTGCCCGCCGCCTATGCGCTCTCCCGCTGGCGGTTCCGGGGGCGGCGTGCGGCTTCCGAGGCGCTTCTGGGCTCGCAGATGCTGGCGCCCATCATGCTCGTTCTCGGACTTTCCCAGATGGTCGCTGCCGCCGGGCTGACGGATACGACATTGGCATTGATCGGTCTCTATTCGGCATTCCAGATTCCGTTCGCCATCTGGATGCTCCGGGGCTACATCGATGCCATCCCGATGGAGCTCGAAGAAGCCGCACGTATCGACGGCGCCTCGCGGCTTCAAATACTCGGCCTTATCGTGCTGCCACTTTCGGTGCCGGCCATCGCGGTGACGGCGACCTTCGCCTTCATCACCGCTTTCAACGAATTCGTGCTGGCGCTCACAATCCTCCGCAGCTCGCCCAACTTCACGCTGCCCATCCGGATCAATGCACTCACGGCAGGGCGATATGCCGTGGACTGGCCGGACGTCATGGCCGCCGTGCTGGTGGCGAGCCTGCCGGTGATGATCAGCTTTCTCTGGCTACAGCGCTACATGCTGCGCGGCCTTCGCCTGAGCCTGGGATCGACATAGCAGGCATCTGAGAGGAGTTATATCGCGCGCGCCTGACTGCGATGATATAGTCTTACTATTATGTCCCGATGAATTGAACGCGTTGTTGGACCCTCGTGATTGAGCAGGATGCACCTACGGTCGGGCAGGTACGCTTCGGGCCCTTCACATTCTTTCCGGCCCAGCGGTTGCTCGCGGAGGAGGGCGCTGCCGTCAATCTGGGAAGCCGGGCGCGGGCGATCCTGTCCGAACTCCTCGATCATCACGGCGAGGTCGTCACCAAGACCCAACTCATTCAGAAGGTGTGGCCGGAGACGTTCGTCGAGGAAGCCAATCTCCGGGTGCATATAGCGGCCCTGCGGCGCGCGCTGGGGGATGGCCAGGACGGGCGCCGCTACATCGTCAACATCTCCGGACGCGGCTATTCCTTTGTGTTTCCGATCGAGCGCGAGGAGGCGCCCCCTTCGCGCGAAAAGCTCTCCGGACCAGCCGTCATTCCGTCAAACCTACCGCCGGTGCTTTCCCGCATCGTCGGCCGCGCCGCGACGGTAAAGTTCGTCTCCTCTCTGCTCATGGAGCAGCGCTTCGTCTCGCTCGTCGGACCCGGCGGCATCGGAAAGTCCACTGTGGCGATCGCTGTCGCGCATGAGACGGCGTACCGCTTCAGCGATGGCATCTGCTTCGCCGATTTGTCAGCATTGAACGACCCTCAACTCGTGCCCGCCGCGGTCGCGGCTGCACTGGGCGTAGGGCTGCGCTCGGAAGCGCCGGTGCAGAGCCTCATCGCTGCGACCCGATCGAAGCGGCGTCTGCTTCTGCTGGATAGTTGCGAGCACGTCATCGACGCGGTCTCGAACCTGGCAGAGGAACTATTTGTCAATGGCGGCGAGGGATTGCACATCCTCGCCACGACCCGCGAACCGTTACGGGTCCGCGGCGAGCGCATCCATCGCCTGTCCTCGCTCGATGCGCCGCCCTCCAGCGAACGCCTGACGAGCGCCGAGGCGCTTGAATATTCGGCGGTCCAGCTCTTCGTGGAACGCGCTGCGGCGACCCTCAACGGGTTTCAGCTGGTCGATTCCGAGGCGCCGATCGTCGCGGACCTCTGCCGTCGGCTGGACGGCATCGCGCTTGCCATCGAGATCGCCGCGGGCCGCGTCGAGAGCCTGGGCATCGCCGGTCTGGCGAGCCGCCTCGATGACCGCTTCCGCCTTCAGTTGCAAGGGCGTCGAACGGCACTTCGTCGGCACCAGACCCTAAGCACGCTGCTCGATTGGAGCTACACGCTGCTGCCGCCCTTCGAGCAGTTGGTGCTCAGGCAGCTTTCCATACTGGCCGGCAACTTCACGGTCGACGAGGCCATCGCCCTTGTTGCCGATGACGAGGCCACCGACGAGAAAGTCGTAAACGCCCTTGCCAACCTGGTCGAAAAGTCGCTGATCGCGGCCGACATACACGGGTTGAAAGCCCGCTATCGACTGCTCGACATGACACGGGCCTACGCTGCCCTCAAGCTCGCGGAAAGCGGCAAGGTCGAGCTTCTGCGTCGGCGGCATGCCGAGATATTCCGCGAGGCCCTCGATCAGGCTGCTCTGGCATGGGCGGTCCAGCCGGCACCCGAATGGACGCGCGACAACCGTCATCTGATCGACAATGCCCGCGCCGCCTTGGAGTGGGCGTTTTCATCGGAAGGAGACCCCGAGCTCGGCGTCGCATTGACGTTGGGTGCGGTTCCGCTCTGGTTCCAGCTGCAACTCATCGCCGAAGCGCATGGACAGGTGCGGTTGGCTCTAGCGCGTATCGACACCTTCCGCTGCGCCGCGGTCCAGATGCGCCTGCGGGCGGTTCTTGCCTGGTCCCTCATGCAGATAAAGGGACAGGTGGACGAGACTCGCGAAGCCTGGCAGCAAACCCTCGAACTCGCGGAGAGTCTCGACGACACCGACTATCAGCTGCGGGCACTGTGGGGACTGTGGTCCCATCTGTTAAATCGCAGCCGGTTCCGGGATGCTCTCGCTCTGGCGTACCGCTTTGCCGATGTCGCCGCCCGTCGCAGCGAGCTGAACGACAGCTATGTCGGGCATCGCATGATCGGCTACATCCTCCATCTGCTCGGCCGACAGACGGAAGCGCGCCAGCATCTCGAGCACATGGTCAAAGGCTATGTCGTGCCGGCGACCGGCGATCAGATCATCCGCTTCGTATTCGAACAGAAGGTGACGGCGCGCTGTTTCCTGGCGCGCATTCTCTGGTTGCAAGGCTCGTTTGACGCTGCCATGGCCGAGGTCGAAGCCATCGTCGCATTTGCGGAAGCCGCCGACGACCGGCTGACGCTCTGTCAGGTGCTGGTGCAAGCCGCCTGTCCAGTCGCGCTTTTTGCCGACGACACGCCTCTGGCACGGCGCTTCATCACCAGGCTTGTCGATGAATCCGCGCGCGACGGCATCGAGTTCTGGCAAGTCTGGGGGCAGTGTTTCGCGGGCGTGCTCGCGGTTCGTGAGGGGAACCTGTCCATCGGGATCAAGAATCTTGGCGATGCCTTGGGCCGACTGAGAAACATTTCTTATGGCGTCTACTACATCGTCTTTCTGGCGGAGTACGCGCAGGCCCTCGCGAAGGCCGGCGAGTTTGAACGTGCCGATGCCTGCCTGGCAGAAGCCCTGGCGCGCTCCGAGGAGAACGAGGAAGGCTGGTTCGCCTCCGAACTTTTCCGCCTCGCCGGCGAATTCGCCGTTCTAGCCAATCGCCAGGACGCCGCAGGCGAGGCAGAGCCTCGACTGATGAAGGCGCTGGCGATCGCCCGGGAACAGGAAGCCGTGTTCTGGGAGATCAAGGTTGCGGTCAGCCTCGCGCGCCTCTGGCAAGCACAGGGGCGCCCAGCTGAAGCCATCGCTCTCCTTTCGCCGCTGCTCCTTCGCTGCGGGAAGGAGGTCGACCAACCAGTGGTGCGGGAAGTCGCGTTTTTGTTGGACGGATTGGCACGCGGCCACTCAGCGTAGATTCATAACCGCGCTCCCTCCGAGCGGCGATAATTTGCAAAGTTTTACACGCGCCTTTGGAAGCCGCTGCTACCTTCCCGAAGGTCAGCTCAGTGTACGAGGAGTCCACTGGCATGAAACCTTTTGAGTGGCGATTCATGACCCAGCTCGAACGTCCAAGCCCCCTGATCGTGGACGAGGCGGCCGCACCGAAAGGCCCGGGCGCCGCTTATGGGTTGCCGGTAGGCAGGACGACACCCACATCCCCTGCGAATGTCGAACTGCATCGCCAGATGGCGGACGTGCTCACCGCGATCATGATGCAGGCTGAAGCAGTGCGCCGCAATTCCGTCAACTCGCGAGTAAACGAAGCCGCCATCACGGCCTCCTGCGAACATATCGTCGAATGCGCCAAACGAGCCTGGCAGTTGATCGCCGAGCAATCGGATTCGTCCGAAACCCGCCTGTGAACGAGAGACCGACCACTGGCCAGCTATACGGCTCGCACGGTGCCGCATCGTTGGCTCGGTCGGACAGGGGAATGAGCTTCTACGACTGGTGAGAGAGCAATCCAGGCGATTCTCAGAGATGGCGAGCCACCTCTGACTGTTGAGGTCGACAGCGATGTATTATGGACGCGAGGCCATTGTGCCGTATCGCTTCTCGCCGGCAACGGCAGGGATGGGAGCGGACCTCATCCGACTTATCGATGCCCTACCCGAACTCGTCTGGACCTCGATGGTTGACGGCACCTGCGGTTTCGTGAACCGACGCTGGTGCGACTATTCGGGTTTGACGGCGAACGAAGGGCGCGCGAGCGGCTGGATGTCGATCATACATCCCGATGAGCTTCCCCATATACGTACGATCTGGGCTGCCGCCGTTGCCGCCCGCATACCTGCCGAGTTCGAGGCATGCCTGCGCCGCTACGATGGGGTTTATCGACGTTTCAGCATCAAGGCGGCACCCTATTATGACGGTGCGGGGCGGCTCTCCGGTTGGTGCGGGATCAATTCCGACATCGAGCACCAGAGGCACGCGGAGGCCCAGCTCGCCGCCGAGAAAAGGTTGCTGGAACTGGTCGCCCAAGGAGAGCCCCTCTCGGATATTCTGCACGAACTCTGTTACGAGGTCGAAAGTCTCGGGCCGGGCTCCATGTGCAGCATTCTGTTTTCCGATGCAGGCGGGCAGCGCTTCCGCGTCGGTGCCGGCCCCAACCTTCCCCCGCCCTACAACGCCGTCCTCGACGGATTGAGGGTCGACCCGACCTTCGGGCCCTGTTCTCTGGCGATCGCCACGAAGTCCACCATCGTGGTTACCGACCCGCCCAACGATCCACGCTGGAGCACCTCGGCCTGGCCCGGCATGATGAGCGAGTTCGGCCTCGCGTCCTGCTGGTCAGCTCCGATCCTCGGAAGCCGAGGCGAGGTGCTCGGCATCTTCGCCATTTACCGGCGTCAGCCGATGGGACCGACCAGCGACGAACTGGAGCTCATCGACCGCTTCGCCAAGCTTGCGGGCATTGCCATGGAGCGAGCGCAATCGGATGCTCAGCTCACCGCCAGCTCTACCGAGCTGCTCAGAACGAACCATTTCCTGGCTGGCGCGCAACGGCTCAGCAAGACCGGCAGCTTCTCCTTGGAGCCGTTATCTGACACCCAGGTCTGGTCGGAAGAGAATTTCCGCATCTGGGAATTCGATCCCACCATCCGTCCGACGATGGACATGGTACTCGCAGCCATCCACCCGGAGGATCGAGCCTATGCCTTCGCAGTCTTCTCGGCGGCGGTCGAGGCCAAGCGGGATTGCGAAGTCTTCTATCGGATTGTGACGCCGCACGCGGGAGTGAAGCACCTGCACACGGTAATGGAGGTCATCCCAGACATCGCAGATCGCATCGTCTATCTGGGAAGCACCCGGGACATCACTGAAAACAGGCTCGCCGAAGCCGCGCTAAGAGCGTCCGAAGCCGATCTGAACCACGCCCGGATGGAGCTTGTGCATGTGTCGCGCGTAACCGCGCTCAGCACCCTGACCGCCTCGATCGCGCATGAGGTGAATCAGCCGCTCACCGGCATCGTCACCAACGCCAATACCTGCCTGCGCATGCTTGATGCGGATCCTCCGAACCTGGAAGGTGCCCGGGCCACGGCCCAACGCACCATTCGTGACGGCAATCGCGCCTCCGAGGTCATCCAGAAGCTGCGGGCGCTCTTCACCCGCAAGCCGCCGTGCCTCGAAAGCGTCGATCTCAACGGCGCCGCTCTCGAAGTGCTCGCCTTATGCTCCAGCGAATTGCAGCGACGGCGCGTGATCGTGCGTACTGCGTTGAGCAACGATGTTCCTTCCATACTGGCCGACCGTGTTCAGCTGCAGCAGGTCATCCTGAACCTCGTTCTGAATGCCGCCGACGCCATGGCAGACGTGCAGGATCGGTTGCGCGAACTGCGCGTTTCCTCCTCCATCGAGCCAGATGGCTCGACGCTGTTCTCGGTCAAGGACGTCGGCATTGGGATCGACCCGGCGAACGTCGACAAACTGTTTCAGGCGTTTCACACCACCAAGACGAATGGCATGGGCATTGGCCTGTCGATCAGCCGCTCCATCATCGAGGCCCATGGCGGGCAGCTCTCAGGGCAGCCGAACGAGGCCGGCTCGGGTGCCACTTTCTCCTTCTCAATTCGCGGCGAGCGGCGGGCACTCAGGGGGCTGCAGGATCGGAGCGCCGAAGACGGCACGAAAGCACCGCGCGCTTCCCTTGGCGGTCACCCGTTTGTTCGGGCAGGCGAACTGACGGCGGGCCGTTTGGCGTAGCCCTGCCGGCCTATGCCTCCGCCGACGGCAGATAACCGAGAAGCTCGTGCGTGGTCAGGATGGCGTGTGCGAAGGTCGGGCCGTTCAACTCATGGGCCGCGTGCATCATCTCCATCGAGAATGCGGCGGTCGCGTCCCGAACCAGCGTGACGTGAAAGCCCAGTTCCATCGCATAGCGGCCGGTGGATTCGAGGCAGGTATTGGCAAGAAGCCCGATGAGTATGACATGGGTTATGCCATGCTGCCGCAGTTGCTGGTCGAGGTCGGTATTGGCGAAGCCGCTCTGTGCCCAGTGTTCCTTGACGACGATGTCGCCCTTCTGCGGCGCGAAGTCCGGGTGCCAGTCGCCGCCCCATTCGCCGCGCGCGAAGGAATGCCGTTTCATGATGGCGCGCTGGGTTGGATTGGGATGGCACCAGCACTCGTAGTCGCCCGGCTCCCATCGCCGGTGCGGCACAATGAAGACTCTCACGCCCACCCGCCGCACCGCGGCATTGATGCTTTTGAGATTATCGATGAGGCCGACCGTTTCCGCGACCTCCTTAACGCGGGGCCAGATCTTGCCGCCCTCCGACAGGAAGTCGTTATAGGGATCGACAAACAGCAGCGCCGTCGAGCGCGGGTCATAGATGGGCGGTAACATTTCGGCTCTCCGGATTGGCGGTGTTTGGTTCAGTTGCCAAGCGCCGCGCGTTCGATGCTCGCGGCGAATAGCGGCGTCTCGCCCTTGTTGTGGGCGATCGACATCGGCTGACGCTGTGCGCGGAATACGTCGAACGGGATGCCCTGGCGGTCGAGGAACGCGCGGAACTCGTCCGTGGGCGTCGAGCGCACATGGTTGGTGAACTCGCATTTTCCGCCGTCGATCGCCTTGGCACTCAGCTCCCAGAGGATGTGGAGCGTCGTCCGTCCCGTGGGAGTGAAGACGTCGGAGATCGATTCGAGGATCAGGTGGTCCTTCTCGCCGAGGGTCTCGACATAGTGCTGAACCATCAGACTTCCGCCGATAACCTCGACATTGATCGACATGCGCCGGCCATCGGGCGTCGTGGTGAACCCTGCGGCGATGTGGGCGGGCGAGCAGTCCTGATAGTCCTTCTCACCCAGAGAGAAGCACCATTTCGGGATGTCGACCTTCTCGATCGGCGCGTTGATAATGGCGGTGAAGCTGGAATCGACGATTTCCATATCGCTCATGGCGTGTTCCTTCAGATTGTGGATGGCTGGCGCGAAGCGCCGCCGGAGATGAGGCGGCAAAAGCCCGTCACAGAAAGCCACTAACGAGGCGGGCGATATCGTCCGCTGCCGTATCGAGAGAGAAGTGGCCCGCTTCGAGAATGTGGATCTCGGCCTGCGGCACATCGCGGCGATAGGCTTCAGCTTCGGACAGGTCGAATGACGGGTCATATCGGCCCCACAGCACGAGAAGCCGCGGCTGGGTCCGGCGCAACCACGCCTGCCAGGACGGATAGGCGGCCACGTTGTTGCGGTAGTCGTAGAAGAGCTCGGTCTGGATGTCCGCCTGTCCGGGTTGGCTGAGAAAGGCGAACTCATCGGTCCACAGATCCGGATCGTAAAGCTCGGTACGCGGATCGCTGCCGACATGGCGCCGGCGGGTGGCCTCCAGCGAAAGCAGGTTGCCGCGCAGGGCTTCCTCATGGGCGGTACGGTCGGCCCAGAACACTCGGCGAGCGTCCCAGAGGTTGCTGAGGCCCGTTTCGTGCGCCACGGCATTCTGCACGATCAGCGCCTCGACCCGCTCTGGATGGCCCATCGCCATGCGCAAACCGACCGGACCGCCATAGTCCTGCATGAAGAGACTGTAGCGGGAGAGCGCCAGGCTCTCCGTGAACCTCGTCATGACGTCGGCAAGATGGTCGAAGGTATAGAAGAAGGCCGTAGGCGGCGGCGCCGCGCTGTGCCCGAACCCGGGATAGTCGGGGGCGATCAGGTGGTAGCGGTCCGCTAGCCGCTGCAACAGCGGCTCGTACATCCGCGAGGATGACGGCAGGCCGTGGAGCAGGAGAAGCGCCGGGGCCTCGCGAGGCCCCGCTTCGCGGTAGAAGATCGGCAGGCCGTCGACGTCGATCGTATGGTAGCTCGTCGGCCCTGCCGTCATCGCCGTCGGGCCAATGGCGCGACGGCAATCGGCCTCGATGGCGGCGTGCGGCGCTCTGCTCACCGGCGTTTCTCCTCGATCGGGGCCTGGTTTCAGACGTTCACCGTCGTCTCGACATCGATGTTGCCGTGCGTGGCGCGCGAATAGGGGCAAAGCGTGTGCGCTTCGTCGACCAGCGCCTGGGCCACGTCGCGCGGCAGGCCAGGCAGGTTCACGTTCAGCCGGGCGCTCAGCGTGTAGGCGCCATCCATCAGGCTGAGATCCACCTCGGCGTCGATGGTGAAGCCGGACGGAAGGACGACCTTGCCCTTGCGCGCAGCGATACCGATGGCGCTGTCGAAATAGGCGGACCAGCCCGCAGCGAAGAGCTGCTCGGGGTTGGTACCTGTGCCATGGCTTCCCGGCGGAGAGATGCGAATGTCGAGGTTGCCATCCGAACTGCGGGAGGTGCCTCCTTCGCGTCCTCCCGCGGTATGGACCTTGGCGGTGTACAGCAGCTTGGTCTGCGTGGTCATGGAGGCATCTCCTTAGGACGAACAATTGGGAACGAAGAGAACGAGGGGCCGACGCGATACGGGCACCCGAAGGTCTGCCGGGAGGCTCAGCCGCGAAGCGGCCGGAACGCGGCGCGAAGCTCGGCGCTAAAGGCGGCCGGCTGCTCCCAGGCGGCGAAGTGCCCGCCCTTGGGCAGACGGTTGAAATGGATGAGCTTGGGAAAGGCCTTTTCCGCCCAGCTCCTCGGCGCCGCATAGATCTCGTCGGGAAAGACGCTGACTGCCACCGGGATGGTGATGTGCTTCGGGGCGAAGAAGGCGAGCTTGTTTTCCCAATAGAGGCGAGCCGAGGAAACCGCCGTGCCGGTCAGCCAGTAGAGCGTGATGTTGTCGAGGATGTCGTCGCGCGTCAGGCCTTCGGGCGCACCATCGAAAACCCGGACGATGAGTTCGTAGCTGCGCGCGTCATGGTCGAGCATCCAGGCGGCCAGCCCGACCGGTGAATCCTCCAGCGCGTAGAGCGTCTGGGGGCGGTTCGCCATTTCCTGCGCGTAGCCGAGGCCATGCTTGTAGAAGAAGTCGAGCTGGGCATAAGCGTTCGCCTCATCCGGCGACAGGCCGGCAGGTGGCGCCCCGCCCGCGGCCAGCGCCGCCGCGATGTAATCGGGCACGGTCGCAGGCATGTTGGTGTGGATGGCGAGCAGTTCGGGCGGTGCCTGCACCGCCATCTGCTCGGAAACCGCATCGCCCCAGTCTCCGCCCTGGGCGACGAAACGGTTGTAGCCGAGGCGCTTCATCAGCACCGTCCAGGCCCGCGCGATGCGCTGGGGATCCCAGCCGGTAGCCGCCGGCTTGCCCGAGAAGCCATGCCCCGGCAGCGAGGGAATGACGACGTCGAAGGCATCCTCCGCCGTTCCGCCATGAACGGTCGGGTCGGTTAGCGGGCCGATGACCTTCAGCTGTTCGATCAGTGACCCTGGCCAGCCATGGGTGATGATCACCGGCAGGGCGCCGGGATGCTTCGAACGGACATGGATGAAATGGATCTCCAGGCCGTCGATCTCGGTCACGAACATCGGCAGCGCGTTCAACCGCGCCTCGACCTTCCGCCAGTCATGTTCGGCCTGCCAGTACTGGGCGAGTTTACGCATGGTGGCGAGTTGCACGCCCTGCGAGGCATCCTTGACCAGTTCGGGGCTCGGCCATCGCGTATTGGCGATCCGCCGGCGCAGATCGGCGAGCGCCTCATCCGGAAAATGTACCTTGAACGGCTTGATGTCGCTGGATTGGGCAGCGAGCGGCGATGGCATCATGGTGACGACTCCGGCGGCAGCGGCAACGGCCAGAAGGTCGCGCCGTGTGAGGGGGGACTGGATTTGCGGCATGACGGTTCTCCTCTGCGGCCATCGGCATGGCTCGGTGAGCAGGTTCGTCCGTCATTTTGGCCGGTCCGATGCCGCCGGCGATTGCACCTTGGTGTCGTCGATACCTTGATGTCAGTCGAGGGCGCGGTTGATCCGGCGCGTTTGACTTTCCAGGAGGTGGAAATCTTTAAATGGATACCAAGGTACTATGTGGCTTTGCCGCTCCAAGGGCGCATCCTGCCGTTGCAGGCGTGCGAAGGCGTCGCGCTTCGCAACGGACTTCGGATGGATCATGAAGACAGACTCTCCCTCTGTCGAAGGCCAACGGCTGCAACGCTGCGTCAGCAACATCGGGCGCCTTGTGGCGTTGCCCGCCCGCTGGGCGCGACACGAAACCGCACCGATCGCCGATGAGCTCGTCGCCAGCCTGTTCGGTATGCTGGAATTGGATTTTGCTTATCTTCGGTTCGCCACATCGGCGAACGACGTGCCAATCGAGGCGACGCGGCTCTCGCAATGGATCGGCAGCATCATCTCTTGGGAAGCGCTCGAGCCTCTTCTCTCGCCATGGTGGTCTCCCGCCGTGGAGAATTTTCCGAGCGAGCTCCGTCTTTCAGGGCACGATGTCCGGGTCCGGTCGCTTCGCCTCGGCTTTGCCGGAGAGATGGGCGTTCTGGTCGTGGGAGCGCGCCGACCGGACTTTCCGCATCGGACCGAGGATGTTCTTCTGAACGTTGCGGCCAATCAGGCAACCATCGGCCTCGAGGCAACCTCGCGACGGGCCGATGCATGTCGACCTGACATCACCCGGGGATCGCCGATCACCGGCTTGAAACCTCTCGTGGCCGAACTGGCGCATGATCTGAACCAGCCTTTGGCAGGCATCATGATCAATGCCAGCGCCGGCTTGCGCATGCTTGCAACCGACCCGCCGAATGTCGCAGGTGCGCGGGAGACGGCGCAGCGCACGATCCGCGACACCCAGCGCGCCTCCGAATGCATCGGGCGGCTTCGTACGCTGTGCGACAAGGTCGCCACGACATCGGCGGGTGTAGAAGCAGAGGCTGTCCTTCCGTTCTTACTTCCAACCGGCGCTGCGGGAGAGAACTGATGCCGCATCGCGAATATATCGCCGTCGTGGATGACGATGAATCCATCCGGGAAGCGCTACCGGACCTGATCGGCGTGTTCGGGCACAGGGCGCTGACCTTCCCGTCCGCCGAAGCCTTCCTGGCATCGGATCGCATCGACCAGACGAAGTGCCTGGTTCTCGATATCGCCATGCCGGGCATGTCCGGCGTCGATCTGCAATGCGAGTTGATACGGCTGGGGCGGGGGATCCCCATCGTCTTCATCACCGCGCATGGCGACGAAGAGTTCTGCCAGCACCTGCGCCGGACTGGATCCGTGGAATGTCTTCTAAAGCCGTTCACCGACACGGCTCTGCTCGACGCGCTGAATGCCGTGCTGCAGCCCGGGGCGCCAGCATGACGCGCTCCCCCTCGACACGTGGAGGCCTGACATGGAATTCCGGAACATGACGAGCGCAAAGGCGGGCCCAGTTACGAACGCCAATACCGCGCCGATCGTTTACGTGGTGGACGACGACATCTCGGTGCGGGAGGCGCTGGAAGCGCTGATCGAACAGGCGGGCTGGCGGCCACTCGTCTTCGCATCGGCACAGGCGTTCCTCTCCCATGCGCGCGCGAAGACGCCCAGCTGCCTGGTCCTCGATGTGTCGCTTCCCGATCTGAACGGACTGGACCTGCAGCAGCGGCTAGTCGCCGAGCGCAGCGATATGCCGATCATCTTCATCACCGGCTATGGCGATGTGCCCATGTCCGTGCGGGCCATGAAGGCCGGTGCCATCGAATTCCTGATCAAGCCATTCGGCGACGATGCACTGCTCGACACGATCCAGGGCGCCATCGAGCGCAGCAGCAAGGCCCTTGGGCACACGGCGGAGCTTCAGGCCCTGGAACAACGCCACGCCTTGCTCAGTACGCGCGAACGCGAGGTGATGGCACTCGTGGTTACCGGTCTTCTGAACAAGCAGGTCGGCGGCGAGCTCGGCATCAGCGAAATAACGGTCAAGGCGCACAGAGGGCGAGCGATGCGCAAGATGGGGGCTCGAACGCTTGCCGATCTGATTAATATTTCAGTGAAACTTGGAGTCCTTAAACGCGATTGATACCAAGGTGTCGCCGATACGTTGGCATAATAGAATTACACACCTCCCTCTGCCAATTGTTGCGTGCTCGATGAGCACAAGCATGGCAACAGGAGGCAATTGTGACCGAGAGCCAATTTTATCTTGAGAAGCGTTCGCCTGCATTCTGGCAAGTGACGTTTGACAATCCGCCCCTGAACATCTTCGGGCCGGAGAACCTCCCGCAGCTGAACGCCATCGTTACGGCCATCGAGACCGATCGGGATGTGAAGGTCGTCGTCTTCGACAGTGCCGTCGAGGGATATTTCATCACCCACTACAACTTCCTCGCCAAGCCCGAGGATACGCTCGGCCTGCCGCCGGGTCCGACGGGGCTGCCGCAGCTGCCGGACATGCTGGTGCGCATCAGTCGGGCACCCGTGGTGTCCATCGCCAAGATCCGTGGTCGGGCGACCGGTGTCGGCAGCGAACTCGCCCTTGCCAGTGACATGCGCTTCGCCATCCGCGAGAAGGCAATCCTGTCGCAATGGGAAGTCGGCGCCGGCCTCGTGCCAGGTGGTGGGCCGATGGCGCGGCTGCCGCGGCTCATCGGCCGCGGGCGCGCGCTCGAAGTCCTGCTGGGAGCCGACGATGTCCATGGCGATCTTGCCGAACGTTACGGCTATGTGAATCGCGCCTTCCCGGATACGGAGCTCGACGCCTTCGTCGACGGCCTCGCGAACCGCATCGCGACCTTCGACCGGCAGGCCATCGCGGAGACCAAGCGCTTGGTCAATATCGCCAGCCTTCCGCCGGATTCCGACATCGCGCCGGAATGGGATGCATTTCTCGGCTCGCTGAACCGACCCGCCGCGCAGAAGCGGATCCACAAGCTGATGGATCTCGGCTTCCACAAGCCCGGCGAACTCGAAACGCGGCTAGGCCACTATGTCGGCCAGATCGGCGCGTGAGGGGGCGGCTATGCACAGAAAAGTCGCCGTCGTCACCGGCGGCTCCCAGGGGATGGGGGCCGCTCTCGTCACTGCCTATCGCGCCCATGGCTACCGCGTCGTGGCGACGTCCCGCTCAGTGACGCCCTCCGACGATCCGGACGTGCTCTCGGTTGCCGGCGACATCGCCGACCCCAGCACGGCGGAACGCGTCATCTCCGAAGCCATCGCGCGCTTCGGGCGCGTCGATGCGCTGATCAACAATGCCGGAATCTTCATCGCCAAACCCTTCACCGAGTACACCGAGGCGGACTACGCGGCGGTGCTGGCGGTCAACACGGCAGGCTTCTTCCATATCACCCAGCGCGCCATCGCCGAGATGGAAAAGCGCGGCGGGGGCCATGTGGTCCAGATCACCACGACCCTGGCGGAACGGGCGGATGCACGGGTGCCCGCCGTACTCGCCGCGTTGACCAAGGGCGGACTGAACGCAGCCACTCGCGCGCTGGCCATCGAATATGCCACGCGCGGCATCCGCGTGAACGCCGTGTCGCCCGGTATCATCCGCACGCCCATGCACCCGCCGGAAACCCATGCAGCTCTCGATACCCTGCACCCGGTCGGCCATATGGGCGACATTTCCGACGTCGTGAACGCGGTGCTCTATCTTGAGACCGCTCCCTTCGTGACGGGCGAGATTCTCCATGTCGATGGCGGCCAGAGCGCGGGCCACTGACACCGACGGCAGCTAGCGGATAACCACCAACTCCCCGTGCCGCCCCTTATGGGGCGGTGCCAGCCATTGCCATTCGGCACACACCCGGAGCAGAGAGATGGCGCTTCATTCCGGCCATCCCGCCGCCATAGCGGGACTTTGTGCTGCCTGGCCCGAATACGCCGTCGAACCGATACTGCGTCATGTCCAGCATGGCTTCGCCCGCGATGAAGGCTGCGAGAGCTGGATCGCGCTCCGGCGCGAGGTCGACCAGTGTGCGCGGACGGGCGGCAGCCACGCGGACCGGGTCGCCCAATGGCTGCGCCATGGCTGGGATGGCGATCCGACACCCCCGGCGCATCCTGGACCGCTACCCCTCCATTGCCCGTAACAGCATCTTCACCGCCGCAGCCTGCGGCGACCTTGCCGAGGTCAAGGCGCGGCTTGCTCGCGATCAAGAAGAGGCCGTGCGGACGGGAGGACCCCGGGACGTGGACGGCGCTCTCGCATGTCGCTTACGGCTGCCTCGACGCGGAGAATGCGGTTGGCAGGGCACGGCTGTCGCTTGATGCCGGCGCTGATCTCAATGTCGGGTTCGACGCGGGATGGGGCGGCCTAGCGCGGAACCTTCACGAAGAGGTCTCTGAAACGGGACGGTTGGCAGCGCAGATACTGGTTGGCAGCGGCGACCTGACCGCCCAGCGCCGCGGCGGCATGCCAAGGCCAACGGGGATCGTAGAGGATGGTGCGCGCAAGTCCGACGAGATCGGCGTCGCCGGTGGCCACGATAGCCTCCGCCTGCTCGTAGCCGCTAATGAGCCCGACGGCCACGACCGGGATCGAGACCTGCGCCTTCACCGCGCGCGCCAGCGGGACCTGATAGCCGGGAGCGAGCGGAATCGCCTGCGCCGGGTGCAGGCCGCCGCTCGAAACATGGATGGCAGAGCAGCCCCGCGCTTCGAGCGCTTTGGCGAAGGTGATCGTCTGGTCCACGTCCCAGCCGCCTTCCACCCAGTCGGTCGCCGACACGCGCATCGTTACCGGGCGGTCGGCCGGGAACGCATCGCGCACGGCGTCGAACACCTCGAGCGGAAAACGCATGCGGTTCTCGAGAGTGCCGCCATAGGCGTCCTCACGTCGATTGGCGATCGGCGACAGGAATTGGTGAAGGAGATACCCATGCGCGCCGTGGATCTGGATGGCGTCGAGCCCCAGCCGGCCGGCTCTGGCGGCCGCCGCTGCAAAAGCGTCACGCACCCTCTTCAGGCCTTCGGCATCCAGTGCGTGAGGCGGCGCGTTGCTCTCGGCGAACGGGATTGCCGACGGTGCGACCGTCTGCCAGCCGTTCGGCGACGACGGTGCGATGTGCTGGCCGCCGAGCCAGGGCTTTTCGGTCGACGCCTTGCGACCCGCATGGGCAAGCTGGACAGCGATCGGTATGTCAGACCAGCGGCGCACGGCATCAAGCGTCCGGCCCATCGCGGCCTCGGTCGCGTCGTCGTAAAGCCCCACGTCGCCATAGGAGATGCGTCCCTCGGGAGCCACCGCGGTCGCCTCTATGATGAGCAATGCCGCCCCAGAGAGCGCTAGCTGCCCCAGATGGATGAGGTGCCAATCCGTCATGCGACCTTCTTCGGCCGAGTACTGGCACATGGGCGCGATGACAATCCGGTTGGCGAGCTTGAGCTTGCCGACAGCGAAAGGGGTAAAGAGCGTTGGGACGGTCAAAGGCTGCCTCTTTATGCTGCGGATGAGAGTCAGGCAGGCGCTGCCGCATCGCGATGGAACTCATCGCTAAAACGCCGCTCCTGCGCGTCGGCGGCTATGTGGAGCGTCCGACGTCGCTCGCTCGCCTCACGCAACCACAACCCACGCTACATCGAAAATGTCTCATGCAGCATCCATTTAGCACGGCAATCTTTCCCCGGTACATGCGGTGAGCCATGCCCGATCCATGCCCGCTGCCGGTGCTGCGGCTCGGCATTGTTCCGGTGAATCGGCTATGTCGGAGCGCGGTCGAGATCGGCCGTGAGGTTGCAGGGAAGAGAGGGACCATGTCCGACGAGATGCTGAACAGCCTGCGCGACGTGCTCGGCGAGGCCGGCGTGGTCACCGATCCCGAGCGGCTCGCGACCTATCTGGTCGACCAGCGCGATCTGGTGAAGGGACGCACTCCCGCGGTGCTGCGTCCCGCGACCACCGAGCAGGTGATGGCGATCATGCGCCTCGCCACCCGGCACCGCGTCGGCATCGTGCCGCAGGCCGGCAATACCAGCTATTGTGCCGGCGCGACGCCGGATCTTTCGGGCGACCAGTTCGTGCTCAGCCTCGAGCGCCTCGACAAGGTCCGCTCGGTCGATCCGCTCGACGCCGCGCTGTCGGTCGATTCCGGCGTCATCCTCAAGAACGCGCAGGAAGCGGCCGAAAGGGCAGGGCTGTTCCTGCCGCTGAGCCTCGGCTCGGAGGGAAGCTGCCGCATCGGCGGCGTCATCGGCACCAATGCCGGCGGCCTTTCCGTGCTGCGCTACGGCATGACGCGCGATCTGATCCTCGGGCTGGAGATCGTGCTGCCGGACGGCACCCTGGTCTCGGACATGAAGAAGCTGCGCAAGAACAATACCGGCTACGACATCAGGCAGAACTTCATCGGCGCCGAGGGCACGCTCGGCGTGGTCACCGGGGCGGTGCTCAAGCTCATTCCCACGCCGAGCCGCCGGGCGACGGCGTGGATCGCGCTGGCGCCGGGCGTGCCGCTGCCGGAGATGCTGGCGCTGGTGCGCCGCGAGACCAGCGAACTGGTCTCCTCTTTCGAGTTCATCACCGCGCGCTCGCTGGCGCTGGTGAGGGACCCGGGCGGACGCCTCAAGAGCGGCAGCGGCGGCGTCATCCTCGTCGAGCTGTCATCCTCCTCCCGGCACCTGCCGATCGACGAGGTTCTGGAAAGCACCATGGGCGAGGTGGCCGAGATGGGGTGGGCCGAGGATATCATCATCGCGCAGACCGAGGGCCAGCGGGCGGATATGTGGCAGATCCGCGAGACCATCCCCGAAGGCGAGAAGCGCGCCGGCGGCTCGGTGAAGCACGATATTTCCGTGCCGCTCAGCCGGACGGTGGATTTCCTCAAACAGGGCGGCGGCGCCGTCGCGGCCTATGACCCCCGCCTCGAATTGTCGGTCTACGGCCATGTCGGCGACGGCAATCTCCACTACAACATCCTGGTTCCCGCCGGCGAAGAGCGCCTCGCCTTCACCGATCGGATCGGCCGCGAGCTAGCGCCGACGCTTTACGACATCGCGGCGGAGATGGGCGGCACCTTCAGTGCCGAGCATGGCGTCGGGCGGTTCAAGCGGGCGCTGCTGCAGCATTATGCCGATCCCGGCCGCTACCGTGTGCTGCGCGGCATCAAGGGGCTGTTCGATCCGCACGGCGTGATGAACCCCGGCGCCATGGTGGATCCCACCGAAGGCTTGCCGTCCTAGACCGCCGGTATAGGCTCGAGGGCGAGCGCCGCGGCGCTCGTCTGCCGTGCCTGGAATGTGCAGGGAAATTCCATGATCGAAACGATATCGCTGATCCTGATTGCCGTGTTGGCGGTTCCGCTCATCGCCCTGGCGGCAGTGCTGCTTTATCTGCTGCTGGTCGGCGTCAGCGGTGTCTGGTGGGCGCTGAAGGGCAATGACTGATCCGGCGAGCACGCCGCAAAGCTAAGGCGTGCCGGCTCCCCCACTATTCGACGGAAGCCAGGCAGGGGTCGAGCATGACGTGGTGGTCGTCCACCCGGCTGTAGCCGCCGCCAAACACCACCATGTCGCCGCGCACCCGCCCATTGGCGCCGTAGGTGACGCACATCACCTGGATGTCGTCCGGCTCGCACATCAGCAGATAGGCCATGACGCCGTCGAAATGCACCCCGGTCAGCTTTCCCTTGATGCCGAGGGTGATCCGATCATCGGTTCCGGGCGCCCGGTCCGCCCAATGACGCAAAGTCTCGCAGGTGGCGAGCGTCTCCGGATACGCCTCGCCGAGGCCGAACGGACCGGCGGGATCGCAACATTGCTCTTCCGCCGATGACAGGGGCTGTGCCGCCAGCAGGAGAGCCGCGGCCAGCACTATCGGGCGGGCGACCCCTCTCGTGGTCTCCGGCGTCATCGGCTACGGCCGGTGAAGGGAATAGGGGCGACGACCTTGGCAGGCCGGGCGGCGCCAAAGGCAAGCCTCGCGATAGGAAGCGATCCGGGCGCTCGCATGTGTTCCCATCCGTGTTCAGTGGCCAGCGCGATGGTTGCCGGCGCCGGTGGGGCTAGCCGTCATACTCGGCGTCGGTGACCTTCTCCATCCAGTCGACCGCCTTGCCGTCGAGCCGCTCCTGGATGGCGATATGGGTCATCGCCACGGTGGAGGAGGCCCCATGCCAGTGCTTCTCGCCGGGAGGGAACCAGACGACATCGCCGGTGCGGATCTCTTCGATCGGCCCGCCCTCGCGCTGCACGCGCCCCACACCGGCGGTCACGATGAGCGTCTGTCCCAGCGGATGCGTGTGCCATGCCGTCCGGGCACCGGGCTCGAAGGTGACCGACGCGCCCGCCACGCGCGCGGGCGCCTCGGCGGAGAACAGCGGATCAATCCGCACGGTCCCGGTGAACCAGTCTTCCGGACCTTTGCCGGACGGCTGCGAGCCAAGTCGCTTGATGTCCATCATGCACCTCGCGCAATGCGACTCCACCGCCGCACCGCTTCTTCTATCCGTCACTGTAGACGCTTGCGATCGATCTGGTGAGCCCTTCGGCGTGCATGGACGTTTCGGCGAACAGCCGCAGTACGGCGAGGAGCAGGTACCCCCGATGATCCGCAACGTCTCCGGCGTCAGCGACACGGCGTGCAGCGTGAACACAGGCAGGCGGGAGGGAACTCGCCGGCATCGTCGACGGTGCGCACCGGCACCATCGATTATCGCGCCCTGGCGGACGACCGCTCATTGCGACCGAGATTGGGGAGGAACGCGGCGAGGATGCCGATCGCCGGCAGATAGGCGCATGCCTCGAAGACGAAGGAGATGCTTGTCCGGTCGGCCAGCACGCCGAGCACCGCCGCGCCGATTCCGCCGAGCCCGAAGGCCAGGCCGAAGAACAGGCCGGACACCATGCCGACGCGGCCCGGCATCAGGTCCTGCGCATAGACGACGATGGCGGAGAACGCCGACGCCAGGATCAGGCCGATGGCCACGCTCAGCACCAATGTCGCGACCAGTCCCACATAGGGCAGCACGAGCGAGAATGGCAGCACGCCGAATATCGAGCCCCAGATGATGGCCTTGCGGCCGATGCGATCGCCCAGCGGGCCGCCGATCAGCGTGCCGGCCGCGACGGCGGCCAGGAAGACGAAGAGGTAGAGCTGCGCCTGTTCTTCCGAGGTGCCAAAATGCTGCATGAGGTAGAAGACATAGAAGCTGGTGAAGCTGGCGAGATAGAACCACTTCGACACCAGCAGGCAGATCAGGATGGCGAGGGCGCCGAGGACCTTGCCTCGGCCGAGCCTGGCGGTGGCGACCGCCGGGGCGGTGCCTCGGCGCGCGTGACCGTTGGACTTGTACCAATAGCCGAGGCCGGCGAGCAGGATGATGCCGCCGAGGGCGGCGAGGGCGAACCATGCGAGGCTGGCCTGTCCGTGCGGCAATATGAACATCACCAGCAGAAGCGGCCCGAGGGCGCTGCCGACATTGCCGCCGACCTGGAAGGTCGACTGCGCCAGACCATGGGCGCCGCCCGAAGCCAGGCGGGCGATGCGCGAGGATTCCGGGTGGAAGATCGACGAGCCGATTCCGAGCAGCACCGCGCCCACAAGCAGCACGGAAAAAGAACCGGCAAAGGCCAGAACCAGCAGCCCCAGCAGCGACATGCTCATGCCGAAGGGCAGCGAATAGGGCTGCGGGCGATAGTCGGTATAGAGCCCGACGACAGGTTGCAGCAGCGAGGCGGTGACGTTGTACACCAGCGTCAGCAGCCCGATCTGAGCATAGTTGAGATCGAAATTGTCCTTGAACATCGGATAGGCGGCGATGAAGAGCGACTGCAGCATGTCGTTCAACAGGTGGCAGAAGCTGGCGGCGCCGAGGACGAGATAGGCAGCCCGGTTCTGCGCGGACCGTTCGGCAGCGATGTCGGACATGGCGAAAGCGGCCACCCTTGCTGGCGCCGCCGGACGGCGCATCGATGATGGGGCTGTCATAGCGGTTGGATCACGGCCCGCTACTGCGTTAAGGTCATTTTCTTACGCGAGTGGGCCAATGAACGCGAGCGATCGGGTCGAGAAGGCCTTCGTGGAGGTTGCCCGCCCGGTGATCGCGCTGGGCCGCGATTATTCCGACGGGCACATCGTCGCGCCGCATCATCATCGGCGCGACCAGCTGCTCTATGGCGCCACCGGCGTGGTGTTGGTCGCCACGGCCCAGGGCGCCTGGGTCATGCCGCCGGAACGCGGCATGTGGATCCCCGCCGGCATCGAGCATGACGTGCGCATCATGGGCACGGTCAGGATGCGGAGCCTCTATATCGAGCCGGGCGTGATCAAGCCCATGTCCGGCCATTGCCAGGTGCTGGGCATCACGCCGTTGATGCGCAGCCTGCTGGCCGAGGCGGTGACCATTCCGGCGGAATATGAGGAGCAGGGTCGCGACGGCGCGCTGATGGCGCTCATCCAGCACGAGGTCCCGCTGCTGCCGGTTCTGCCGCTGTCGCTGCCGCTTCCTGCCGGCAGGGCGCTGGCGCGGCTTTGCCGCGCCTTTCTTCTCGAGCCCACGCCGCATACGACGATCGAGGACTGGAGCGCCGCCATCGGCGTCAGCCGCCGCACTTTCACCCGGATGTTTCGCAGGGAGACCGGGTTGAGCTTCGTCGCCTGGCGCCAGCAGGCATGCGTAATGGCCGCGCTGCCGCGTCTCGCCGCAGGACATTCGGTGACTGCCGTCGCCATCGATCTCGGCTATGACAATCCGGCGGCCTTCACCTCGATGTTCAAGCGCATTCTGGGCACCCCGCCCGCCGCCTATATCGAGCGGCAGGCCTGAGAGGACGCATAGGCCACTGTCTTTGGCCTCGATGTCCACCCCTCAAAGGGGCTCCTGGTAGACGCCCCGCTGGGACATCGTCAGTCTTTAATGCGCGGGCACCGGTTGCTTGCCCTGCAATTGCTGGAAGCTGAAAGCATTGATCGGCCAGCCGGAGCCGCCGTTCTCGGCGAGATCGGCGAGTATCTCCCCGACGACGCTGGCGAATTTGTAGCCATGGCCGGAACAGGGCGAGGCGACGACGATATTCGGCTCGCCCGGAAGCTGGTCCAGCAGGAAATCTTCGCCCGGCAGCATGGTGTAGCGGCAGGTCGTGCTGGCGCGCCGTGCGCCGGCGGCCAGCGGCAGCCGGCGGGCGATGAAGTCGTCCAGCAGCGCCGTATCTTCCTCGTTGACGGGCGCGTTCGCATGGTCCGGGTCGCCAATGGCTTCACGGAAATGCGCGTGCTTGCCGACTTTCACGCCGGCGCCATCGAGCGCGGGAAAGCCGAAGAAAGAACCGACGGGTCCGGCATCGCGCAGAAACACCGGCATGGTGCCGAGCGCGGTGGCCGCCGCATCCTTCGGCTCGTACCAGGCGACGACCTGCCGGATCGGCGTCGCCAGCGCCGCCAGCGCCGGCACCAGTTCGGCGATCCACGGGCCGGTCGCCACCACCACGCGCCTCACCCGGATGCGCTCGGCGCCGAGCCGCAGGGTCACGCCGCCATCATCGGGTTCGAGCGCCGTCACGCGGGTCGCCATCCGCATGGCGGCACCATGCTGTCGCGCAAGCGCGAGATGCGCCGCCACCGCGGCTTCCGGGCGAAGGAAGCCGCCCTGTGCTTCGAGCACGGCGATTTCGTCGGGGTCAAGCGCGAAGGCGGGATAGCGCTGCGCCATCTCGCCCGCATCCAGCACCTGATGGTCGAGCCCATAGGCGCGGCAGGAGGCCAGCGTGCCGGAGACGATCGGGCTGTCGGGGCGGCCGATCTGCAATACGCCGGTGACGGTGAGAACGTCGGCGCCGGTGTCGCGCTCCAGTGCCCGCCAGTTGTCATAGGCGCGGCGCAGCAGCGGCACATAGCTCGGATCCTCGAAATAGCCGAGCCGGATGATGCGGCTGTCGCCATGCGAGGAACTGAGGCCATGGGCCGGCGCATATGCCTCGAAACCGATCACCTTTCGCCCGCGTGCGGAAAGATGCGCCAGCGCCGCGCTGCCCATGGCGCCGAGGCCGATGACCGCGGCATCGAAGTCGAAGGGGATCATGAAAGCCTCCCGGCAGTTTCAGGACGGTCCCGCACAGTTCCAACGCTTTTCGGCTTGCGACCCTCATCGCTACCGACAAAGATATTGCAACATGCTCTCCATGGCATAGGATTTGTATAGATATAAACACGTTCTTCCCGAAATATCGAAGAGGAGCCGTGCCATGCCGAAACTATTTAAATCATTGAATAAATTGAGAGAAGGCAGGGACGGACTGGAAAACGAGGTCATCGACCAGTTTCTCCTCGGGCAGCTGGATCGTCGTGCCTTCCTGCGTCATGGCAGCCGCGTCGGCCTGTCGATGGCGGTGATGGCCGGGGTGCTCCAGGCCACCGGTTTCGCGCCGCTCGGCCGCGCTTTCGCCCAGGGCAAGCCCGGCGGCACCATCCGGCTGGCGCAGATCACGCCGTCGGGCGCCATCGAGCCGGTCTCGGTCGCCGATCAGGGCGGGCTGCTGCCGTTGCAGCAGGCAGGCGACTTTCTTGTCATGGATGGGCCGGACCTGGTGCTGCGCCCGATGCTGGCGACCTCCTGGAAGCCGAATGAGGACGGCAGCGTCTGGACCTTCACCCTGCGGCCGGGCGTCAAGTTTCATGACGGCCGTACCATGACCGCCGACGACGTGGTGGCTTCGATCGACCGGCTCGCCGACCCCGCCAACGGCTCCAACGCGCTGTCCGCCTTCAAGGGCGTGCTGTCCAAGGGCGGCACCACCAAGGTCGACGACCTCACCGTGCGCTTCGCGCTCGACGCGCCGAACGGCAATTTTCCCTATTACGTCTCGTCCGACAATTACAACGCCATCATCGTGCCGGCGGATTACAAGGGCGACTTCGAGAAGACCTTCAACGGCACCGGCCCGTTCAAGATGGTGAGTTATACGCCGAAGGTCGGCGCGAGCTTCGTGCGCAATCCGGACTACTGGGCCGGTCCGGCGCTGGCGGAAAAGCTGGAACTCAGCTTCTATGCCGACCAGCAGCCGCAGGTGCTCGCCTTGCTCGGCGGGCAGATCGACCTGATCCAGCAGGTGGTGGTGCAGGGCTCGCAGAGCCTGTTCGACAATCCGGCGGTGAAGATCCTGCGGCTCAAGTCGAACGCCCACCGCCAGATCCACATGAAGAACACCGGCCCCTTCGCCGACAAGCGGGTGCGCCAGGCCATGGCGCTGACGCTGGATCGTCCGGCCATCGTCAAGGGCCTGTTCCGCGGCATGGCCGATCTGGGCAATGACAGCCCCTTCGCGCCGGTGTTCCCCTCGACCGACACCTCGGTGCCGCAGCGCGTCAAGGATATCCCCAAGGCCAAGGAACTCATGGCGGCCGCCGGCATGTCGGGCGGCTTCGACGTGACGCTCACCACCATGCAGCTGCAGGAACTGCCGGCGATCGCCAGCCTGATCCGCAACGCCGCCGCCGAGATCGGCGTCAAGGTGACGCTGAAGCTGGAGGATGTCGGCGCCTATTACGGGGATGCGGTGCCCGGCAAATCGGACTGGCTCGACAGCCAGTTCGGCATCACCGATTACGGCCACCGCGGCACGCCCAACGTCTTCCTCGCGGCGCCGCTGCTCAGCACCGGCACGTGGAATTCCGCGGAGTTCAAGAATCCGGAATACGACAAGCTGGTGGCTTCCTACATCGCCGCCCTGGATCCTGCCGCCCAGAAGGCCCAGGCCGGCGCCATCCAGAAGCTGCTGCTCGACGAGACGCCGATCATCTTCCCCTACTTCTACGATTACATGACGGCCACTTCGGCTACGCTTCAGGGCGTGGAGGGCACGGCCATGGGGCAGATGTTCCTTCACAAGGCCGGCTTCGCCTGATCCGGCGATGCGGGGCGCGTTGGGGCGTTTCTTCCTGAAAAGACTGGCGCTGAGCCTGCTCACCCTGTGGCTGCTCAGCGTCGTCGTCTTCTTCGGCTGCCAGGTTCTCCCGGGCGATCCCGCCCGGGCGATACTCGGCCCCTTGGCCGATCCGCGCGCGGTCGCGGCGCTGAACCAGAAGCTCGGCGCCGATCGGCCGCCGGTCGATATCTATCTTTCCTGGGTCGGCGGCCTGCTCACCGGCGATATGGGGCAGTCCTACGCCTATCGTGCGCCGGTCGCGCCGTTCATCGGCAGCGCGCTGGTCAATTCGCTGAAGCTGGCGGCGATGGTGTTCGCCATCGTGGTGCCGATCGGCATCGGGGCCGGGGTGCTCGCGGCTTTGCGGGCCGGCCGGCCGCTCGATCGGGTGATCAGCGTCGCCGGGCTGTCGCTGACGGTGATTCCCGAATTTGTGTCCTCGATCGCGCTGATCCTGGTCTTCGCGGTGCTGCTGCGCTGGCTGCCGCTTTCGGCGAGCTGGCCGCCGGGCAGCGGGGCGCTGGTGCAGATCCAGCATCTCATCCTGCCGGCGCTGCCGCTGGCGATCGTGCTGTTCGGCTATATCGCCCGCATGACCCGTGCCGGCATGGTGGAGGCGCTGGCCGCCGACTATACCCGCACCGCTGTGCTCAAGGGTCTGCCGTGGCGCACCGTGCTGTCGCGCCATGTGCTGCGCAACGCGCTGTTGCCGACCATCACCGTCATCGCCGCGCAGATGGGCTACGCGCTCGGCGGTCTCGTCGTGGTGGAATCGCTGTTCCGCTATCAGGGGATCGGCAGCCTCGTGCTCGGCGCCGCCCGTGCCAAGGATTTCGCCATGCTCCAGGCCGGTATCCTGACCGTCGGCGCCTTCTTCATCGTGACGACGCTCGCCGCCGATCTGCTGACGACCCTGCTCGACCCTAGGCTGCGCACGGGTGGCCGCCGATGACCGACAGCGTGCCTGTTGCCGAGCCGTCCTTGCCTGTCATTCCGGCGCCCGCTCCTGCCGAAAGACGGGGCCGCGGCATCCTCGGCGTGCTGCTGCGCTCGCCGGGTTTCCTGGTGGGTGCGGTGATCCTGCTGTTCTGGACCACCTGCGCCTTGTTCGCGCCGTCCTTCGTTCCCTACGATCCCTATGCCGACGACCTGCTCAACACCCTCCAGCCGCCTTCCGTCGAGCATTGGTTCGGCACGGATCAGCTCGGGCGCGACGTGTTCTCGCGCGTGCTGGTCGGGGCGCGCGACATCCTGACCATCGCCCCGCTGGCGACCATAGTCGGCACCGTCGCCGGCACCGCCATCGGCCTGATCACCGGCTATTTCGGCGGCTGGGTGGACGCGGTCGTCGGGCGGCTGCTCGAAGTGATGCTGTCGCTGCCGCTGATCATCGTCGCTCTGCTAGTTCTGGTGGCGCTCGGGCCGTCGACACCGACCGTGGTGGTGGTGGTCGGCCTGGTCTTCGCGCCGCTGGTCGCGCGCACCGTCCGCGCCGCGGTGCTCACCGAGCGGCATCTCGACTACGTCGCCGCCGCCGCGGTACGCGGCGAGGGCGCGCCCTACATCATGGTCGCCGAGATCCTGCCGAACATCCTGCCGCCGATCATCGTCGAGGCGACGGTGCGGCTCGGCTACGCCATCTTCACTATCGCGTCGCTGAGCTTTCTCGGCTTCGGCGTGCAGCCGCCATCACCCGATTGGGGGCTGTCGATCGCCGAGAATTACGGCGTGCTGGTCGGGGGCTACTGGTGGACGGTGGTGTTCGACACCATCGCCACAGCCTCGCTGATCGTCGGGGTGAATCTCGTCGCGGAATCGCTGCAGAGGGCGCTGGCCGAATGACCGATCTCACCGTTTCGCCGCCGGTACTCGAGCTTCGCGATGTGAGCGTCTGCTACCGCATGCGCGGCCGTGCGGTGCCGGTGCTGAGCCGTGTCAGCCTCTCCCTCGGCAAGGGCGAGGTCTATGGGCTGGTCGGCGAATCCGGTTCCGGCAAGTCCACCGTGGCGCTCGCGGTGCAGCGGGTGCTGCCGTCGAACGGCTATGTGTCGGGCGGGCAGGCGCTGGTCAACGGGCGCGACGTCGCGACCCTCGACCGCGCTGCCCTGCGCCAGATGCGCGCGCGCGACGTCGCCATGGTGTTCCAGGATCCCGGACGGGCGCTGAACCCCTCGCTCACCATCGGCCGCCAACTGGCCGAGGTGTTCGAGATTTTGGGATCGGCCGGCGGCGAGGCGCTGCGGCGGGCGGAGGCCATGCTCGAGCGCGTGCGCATCTCGGCGCCGGCGCGGGTCATGGAGCGCTACCCGCACCAGTTGTCCGGCGGCATGCAGCAGCGGGTGGTGATCGCCATGGCGCTCGCCAAGGACCCCTCGCTGCTCATCCTCGACGAGCCGACGACCGGCCTCGATGCCACTATCGAGGCGGAGATCCTCGACCTCGTCGACACGCTGCGGCGGGAATTCGGCGCCTCGATCCTGTTCATCAGTCACAATCTCGGCGCCATCGCCGGTCTGTGCGATCGGGTCGGCGTGCTCTATGCCGGCCGCCTGGTGGAGGAGGGGCCGGTGCGGCCGCTGTTCCGCGCGCCGCGCCATCCCTATACGGTGGGCCTGTTGCGCTGCCTGCCGCGACCCGGCCTGCGCAAGAATCTCGCGCCGCTCGACACCATTCCCGGCTTTCCGCCGGCGCCGGGCTCCATCGTTGCGGGCTGCGTCTTCGCGCCGCGCTGCGGGCTGGCGGACGAGACCTGCCGGACCGTCGATCCGCCGCAGGTGGCACTGGGCGAGGGGAGGGTCAGCCGCTGCCACCATCATGACCGGGTCGGCTCCCTGGTACATGAGGCGGTGCGCGCCATGCCAGCGGCGCAGCCGGCCGAGCACGCCAACGGGACGCCGGTGCTCGAACTGGCGTCGCTGTCGAAAACCTATGGCACCGCGCCCTATGCGGTGCACGCGCTGCGCGACGTCTCGCTCCGGCTGATGCCGGGTCAGACGCTGGGACTGGTCGGCGAATCCGGCAGCGGAAAGAGCACGCTGGCCCATGCGCTGCTGGGGCTCATCGCCCCCGATGCCGGCGGACGCATGGCACTCGACGGCGCGGTGCTGGCCCCTGAAGTGCGCCGTCGCGCGCCGGAGCAGATCAAGACGCTGCAGATCGTGTTTCAGAACCCGGATTCCGCGCTCAACCGCTCGCATACGGTGCGCCGGCTGATCGGCCGGGCGGTGACGCGCCTCGGAGGACTGGCAGGCGCGTTGCGCGAGGCACAGGTGACGCGGCTTTTGGAAGCGGTGCGGCTCACCGCCCGCCAGCTGACCGCCCGCCCGCGCCAGCTGTCCGGCGGCATGAAGCAGCGCGTCGCCGTCGCCCGCGCCTTCGCCGGCAATCCACGCCTCGTGGTGTGCGACGAGCCGACCTCGGCGCTCGACGTCTCCGTGCAGGCGGCGATCCTCAACCTGCTCGCCGAATTGCAGGCGGAACGGCAGGTCGCCTATCTGCTGATCTCCCACGATCTCGGCGTCGTCCGCTACCTGTCGGACGCCATTGCGGTGCTCTATCTCGGACGCCTGCTGGAGGTGGGGCCGGCGGCGAACGTCCTCGACGGCCCGCACCATCCCTATACCGAAGCGCTGCTCTCCGCCGCGCCGTCCGTCACCGGCGAACGCAGCGGCCGCATCCGTCTGACCGGCGCAATTCCCAGCGGCATCAATCCGCCCTCCGGCTGCCTGTTCCATACGCGCTGCCCGCGGCGTTTCGGTCCGATATGCGAGACCGAGGAGCCGCCCTTCGTCGCCGATTCGGCCGGCCATGCGATCCGCTGCCACCTGCCGCGGGAAAAGCTGGGTCGCAGCATGGCCGCGTTGCCGGCCTGACGCGCGGCCGGTCAGGCTTCCGCGCCGTGGCCCTCCGGCGCGTCGCGCTCGTCGCGCCGGGCGCCGAGGACGACCAGCACGGCCGAGGCGCCGATCAGCACGGCGCCGATCAGCGCCGGAGGCGCCGGCCATTCGGCATAGAAGACGGCGCCGAACAGCAGGGCCCACACCAGGCGGGAGACGTCGAGCGGAATGACGATCGTCGCGCTGGCGCGGCGCATCGCCTCGAGAAAGAACACCTGGCCGAGCACGTTGCACAGCGCGAAGAAGCCGAGCCAGGCGAACTGCTCCGGGCTCGGCCAGGCCCAGACGGGCACCGCGAGCACGCCGGCCAGCGCGCCCATGCCGAGCGCCAGCAGCAGCGCGCTCACCGCGCTGCCGTCGCCGCGGGATTGCAGCTTGGCAACCAGCATCGATGCGGCGAACAGCACAGCCGAACCGAGCGCCGCCGTTACCCCGAACGCGCTGGCGTTCTCAAGGCCGGCATTAAGGCCGAGACCGGGCCCGACGATGAGCGCGGCACCGACGAGACCGGCGGCGATGGCGATCCATTGCAGCGGGAACACCCGCTCGCCGAGCACCGCGCGGCTGCCCATAGCCGCGAACAGAATGGCGGTGAAGCCGAGGGCGGTGGCCTCGGCAAGCGGCAGGCTGCGCAAGGCGAGGTACCACGTCAGTATGGCGCCGCCATTGAGCAGCGAACGCAGCAGGTGCAGCGGCAGCCGGCGCCGGGCGACACGCGGCCGGCCGACGCTCATCCACAGCGGCAGCAACAGCAGGACGCTGAACAATTCGCGCCAGAACACCAGTACGAAGGGGTGTAGCGTCTGGCTGACGCCGCGCACCGCCGCCTCCATGAAGGCGACGACCGCGCCCGAGGCCAGCATGAAGGCGACGCCGGTCAGGGTGCTGCGGGAGACTCTGCCGCGAGAGGTCGTGCCAGGCCCGGCGGTAGATCTCATTGATCGAGAGGCGCGCGGCCGAGGGGATGTTCCGGCTGGTCGTGCGGCCTCACCAGGAAACGGCGGAACACGTCGCCATAGCCGCGATAGAGCAGGCCGCCATTGCCCTCGAGGATGGCCGCGCGATGGGCGCGGTAGTGGTCCGGCAACCGGTACCACGGCAGGGTCGGATGCCTGTGATGCACGGCATGCAGGTTATTGTTGAGGAACAGCAGGCCGAGCACCGGCGAGTTCTCCACGATAGCGGTTCGCCGGGAGACCTCGCTCTCCGCCTTATGTTCGGCGAAGGAGCGGACCATCTGCAGCGCCGTGCCAGGATAGAGGAACAGCAGCACATAGGCGAGCGGATCGAAGTCGCAGACCAGCACCAGCCACAGCACGATGCCGACGCAGCCGGCAAGGTGATGCGCCCAGATGCGGATCAGCAGCCGGTCGCCGGCCAGCATCGCCCTGGCTTCCGACAGCAGGAAGCGCCCGACCGACCAGAACGGGCCGATCACCAGCCGGCCGATCAGCCGCGTCTGTGCCTTCACCAGCCAGCGCCCGACCATCCCGAGCCGCGCCCAGTCCGCCTCGGTCCAGTAATAGGATTCCGGGTCGTCGAGCGGATCGGTGAGCCGCTCGTCCCGATGGTGGCAGAGATGCAGCATGCGGTAGCGCTGGAACGGCAGCCAGAGCGACAGCGGGATCGAGCCCAGTACGCGGTTGAACACGCGCCAGCGGGTGGGATGGCCGTGGATGATCTCGTGCTGCAGCGATCCCTGCCAGGCGATGATCCAGGCGCCGAGCGGAATCAGCACAAAAATGGGCAGGCTGGCGTGGACGAAAGTCAACAACCCCCATCCGCCGTAAATGGCAATGGAAAGACAGAGCGTCGGCCATTCGACGGCGGCGCGGAGGGTTGCTCTGGTGCGGGTTCGGGGCAGGGATTCGCTGATCGACATGGTACGATCATCCTTCCCTCCCTCGCCTCATACAATGCGGGATAACGAAGCGGGGCGAGGGAATTGTCGCACAAAATGGGCAATTGTTGATAATATGCAGCATCTGCTGAGAATTATGCGAGGACGCGGTGCGGCGACAGGTTGTCCATATCTTCCGGGAGCGGCTGGCGCTGGTGATGCAGCGCTCGCATCTGACGCCGGCGGCGTTCGCCCGCTCGCTGGGTATCGATCGCTCCACCCTGTCGCAGGTGCTCTCGCCGAGCCATGACCGGCTTTTGCGCGCCGAGACGCTGGCGGTGCTCTCCAGCCGCTATGGCGTCTCGGTCGACTGGCTGCTCGGCCTGACCAGCCAGGAGCGGCCCGGCGCCGATGTCGTCGAGCAGGTGCGGGTGGAAGGGCAGGCGGGCTCGCCGACCGACGACCGCTTCCTGCGCTGGTATGCCGAGGCCGAGAACGCCGGCTACCCGATCCGCACGGTGCCGCGCAGCTTTCCGGATTTCCTCAAGCTCGCCGACGTCATCGCCTATGAATATGCCGGCTGGCCGGAGATCGACACCGATGCCAGCGTGCGCTGGGCGCAGGAGCGGCTCGCCAGCATGCGCTCGTCCGATCTGTCGCAGGAGGCCTGCCTGTCGCTTCAGGGGTTGCAGCTCTTCGCGCGCGGCGAGGCGCAGTGGAACAAGCTGCCGGCGTCGCTGCGCCGCGAGCAACTGCGGGCGATGAGCGAGACCTGCCGCGCGCTCTATCCCGGCCTGCGGGTGCATCCCTATGATCTGCGGCACACCTACTCGGCGCCGTTCACGGTATTCGGGCCGCAGCGGGCCATCCTCTACACCGGCGGCCTGTTCTTCGTCTTCACCGCCTCCAAGCATGTGCGGCTGCTCAACCAGCGCTTCGACGACCTGATCCGCGCCGCCGTGGTGCAGCCGGCCGACGTGCCGGACCTGCTCGCCGGGCTGGCGCGGGAGGTGGGGTGAGGGGCGTCCAACCGGACCTGCGTCCCCACAAGATCACCCTCAGCCTGAGGTGCCCGGCCGCAAGCCGCCCTCGAAGGATCCTCCTCCCTCTGCGCTTCACCGAGCCACCTTCGAGGCGCGCGGCGTGCGCACCTCGGGATGAGTGGGGCTCTGTCGGGGGAGAAGGTAGCTCAGCCCAGCGCTTCGGCGGTCTCGAGCTCTGCGAGGTCCAGCGTCCCCGCCGCCCAGCGCGTCGTCTCCTCCGCCGTCCGCTCGCCGGCGATCGCGGCGGCGACGCCGTCGCCGATCAGCGGCCCGAGCTTGAAGCCGTGGCCCGAGCAGGCGCTGACCACCCAGGCCCGCGCGCCCCATGGCCGCACCGCGAAGCGCTCGGAATCGTCGCGGGTGACGGTGTAGAAGCAGATCTTGCGCTCCAGCACCTGGTAGCGGTCGAAATCGCGATAGGCGAGCCGCGCCGCGCTCTCCAGCCGGGCGACATCCGCCGCGATGGCGAGGCGGTCGCCATCGGCGTCGCCCGAGCGGGTGAACACATGGTCGCCGATCTTCAGCCGCGTGCCGCGGCGCGGCGGCAGCGTGTAGGTGCCGCTCCGCAGCCCCATGTCGATCAGCACCGGCATCTCGGCCCAGAGCTTGGCCAGCTCCGGCGGCGGGGCGAGATACATCACCGCCTGGCGCGAGGGCACGACGGTGTCCTGCAACAGCGGCGTCAGCTTGTTCACCCAGGCGCCGGCGGCGATCACCACATGGTCGGCATGGTGTTCCGCCCCATTGGCGACCACCTTGCCCGCCTCCGGATCGACCTCGGTGACGCGGCTGTCGGCGTGAAAGCGCACGCCGCGCGCGCCGAGCGTGACGGTGAGATCGGTGAGGATGCGGATCGGGAACAGCATGCCGCCGTCATCGGTCTCCACGACGCGGGTGAGCCCGGCGGTCTCCACCATCGGGAAGCGCTCCGGCACCTCGGCGAGCGGGATGTCGCGGTAGCCGGCGCCGAGGCGGGTGAGCGAGCGCGCCGTCGGTTCGTGCCAGCCCACCTCTTCGCGCAGGAAGTACACCACCTTGGAGCGGGCGAAATGATCGGCGCCGATATCGGCGAACATCTGCTCGTACAGGGCGAAGGCCTGAGGCATCAGATAGGCGTAGCCCTCCAGAGCCCCATAGGCGTAGCGGGTGATGCGGTGCTCGTCATGCGAGGTGGCGCGGGGGTTCGGAATCGGTCCCTGTTCGAACACCGAGACGTCGAAGCCCCGCCGGTTCAGGGCCCAGGCGGTCGACAGGCCGGCAATGCCGGCGCCGACGACGATGGCGGTTCCACGCGGTCCGGGCATCAGTGCAGCTCTCCCGCGGTCGTCGCGGCGGGCTGCGGCGGCAGCCAGTTCAGTTCGCGGCGCCAATCCGGCGACAGCTCGGCGAAGCGGGCCAGCGACAGCTTGGACAGATCGGCGAAGGAGCAGACGCCATCGACGACGAGGTCGCGAATGGCATGCCCGCTCGCCGGCGACAGCCCGAAGCCGACGCTCGACATGGTGGCGAGCGTCACATTGTCCGGCGACGACAGGCGCTCGATCACCGGGCGTCCGTCCGGGGTGTTCTCGATGACACCGGCCCAGGAGCGGATCACCCGCGCATGCGCCGCGCGCGGCAGCAACTCGGCGACACGCTTGGCGAGGCCGCGCAGCACGCTGCCCGAGGGGCGCGGCGGCGGGCCGTCGAGCGGCGTGTCGTCGTACCATTCGTGCGGGCCGCCGCCATAGGCGAGGTTGCCGCGCAGCGTCTGGCGGCCATAGAGGCCGTGGCCGTCGACGCCGCCCATCGGCATCAGCGGCAGCGGCTCGGTGACGATCATCTCCGCCCGCGCCGGCGCCATCGGCACATGGTGGCCCAGCATGGCGGCGAGCGCGCCGGTCTGCGGGCCTGCGGCGATTACCAGCGCGTCGCAGCCGAAGCGCCCCTGCGAGGTCTCGACCGCGCTGACGCGCCCGCCGGCCATCTCGAAGCCATGCACCGCGACATGCTGGCGGATTTGGGCGCCATGGTCCTGCGCCGCCCAGGCATAGGCCTGCGAGGTGCGCTGCGGATTGGCATGGCCGCCGAAATGCAGCCGCACGCCGGAGATCGCGTTGTCGCCAGCGAGCGGCACAAGCTCGCGTACCTGCTTGCCGTCCAGCACCTCCCACGCGTAGCCGGCCGGGATGCGCATGGCGAGGCCCTCGTGGAAATTGGCCTTGCGCTCGTCGACCTGGAACACGATGCGGCCGGGCCGGTGCTCGGTGGGATAGCCGAGTAACTCATCCATCAGCGGCCACAGCCGCTGCTCCTCATGGAACAGCGGGCTCTGGTAGTGCGTGCAGCCGCCGCCATTACGGCCCGAAGCCTCGAAGCCGACAATGCCCTTCTCCAGCACCGTGACCTCGACGCCGGAGCGCGCCAGCCACCAGGCGGCTGACAGCCCGGTGACGCCGCCACCGACCACCACCACGGAAGACCCGGTCTTCGCCATGTCGCGTCTCCTCAATAGGGCATGCCGGCGCGAAGCTGCTCGGCCTCGCGCTCGGTGCCGATGTCGTCATAGGAGATCCACTGGGTGACGATGCCGAACCACACGTTCCAGTTCTCCGCCATCGCCGCCGGCTCGTCGGCGTCGGCGAGCACGGAGAGCGGCAGCGGCCGCACCGGCGCCCGGTAGCCAGCGAGCGGGATCGATTGCGCCGGCACCCCGGCCCCGAGCGCCATCATCAGCGCCACCTGCTCGCGGCAGCGCCGCGCCTGGCAGGCGCCCATGCAGGCGCGGGTGAGGCGCTTGATCTGGTCCTGGTCGAGCGGGCCGTCCTCGGCGAGGGTGCCGAGATCGCGGCGGGCGATGGCGTTGGAGCTCCAGCCGAGATAGCGCGGCGGCTGCACGGCGAGCAGTTCGCCGCGGGTGACCTCCTCGCAGAGACAGGCCAGCACCTCCGGTCCGCCGGTCGACAGCAGCGCCCGCGCCCAGTCGAGATGATAGGCGAGGGCGTCCGGGCCGGGTGGGACGAGGCGCGGCAGCTCGGCGTCCACCGGCCGGCCGAGCGAGCGGAGCGCGCCCCGCGCCGCCGCGCCGCCGGCCTCCACCGCATTGCTGCCGAGGCCGGTGCAGTCGCCGGCGGCGAACACCTCGGCGAGCGAGGTGGCGCCATCGGCGCCGACCACCGGTACATGGCCGCCGCGTTCCGTCACCAGGGTGCGCTTCGCCCCGAGCACGTCGAACAGCTCGATGACGGGCACCGCGCCGATGGCGAGGCACACCGTGTCGCAAACGAGGACGCGATGGCGCTCCGGCGCGGCGACATTGGCGAGCACCAGGCCGGTGACGCCATCCGGCCCGCCCTCGGCGGCGAGCGGCACATGGCCGGCGATGATCTCGACACCCCGCGCCGCCAGCGCGGCCAGCCGCGCGGGATCGCCGACGCCCGTTTCGCGGGCCTCGACAAGCGCCACCACGTCCAGCCCGTGCGCGAGGGCGAGCTCGGCCGTATCGAGGGCGAGCGCGCCGGTGCCGAGGATCGCCAGCCGCCGTCCGGCGAAGGCGCCGTAGCGGGCGATCAGTGCATGCAGCGCCTGCGCGCCCATCACGCCGGGCTGGTCGGAGCCGGCAAAGGAAAGGTTGAGGTCGCGGGCACCGGTGGCGAGGATCAGCCGGCCGAATCCCAGCGTCCAGCTTCGCGTCTCGTCGGCGAGGCCGACAATGCCGGTGGCAAGGCCCCGCAGCCCCGGCCCGTTCACCCAGGCACCCCAGGCATAGGTCGAGAGGCGGACATCGACGCCGAGCTCGAAGGCCTCGCCCAGCGCCGGGTTGGCTTCCAGCACCCGCTCGACGAGACGTTCCGGCGTCTGCACCGCAGCGGTGGCACGGCCGCCATAGTGCAAGGGCACGTCCATGCCGATGAGGCCGGGCGCCACCGGGTTCTCGTCGATCAGCACGACCTGCGCGCCGGCCTTCGCCGCCTCGATGGCGGCGGCGCAGCCGGCCGGGCCGGCGCCGATCACCACGATTTCCGCCCGTTCGTCCGGTGCGGCCGTCTTGCCGGCGATCGAGAAGCGGTCGGGAGCGGGCAGGGTCAGTTTCATGGAAGGGCGTCCAGCGCTGAAGCGAGGTCGGCGACGAGGTCGTCGGGGTGTTCGATGCCGATGGAGATGCGCAGCGTCGCGTCATCGACGCCGACCTCGCGGCGGATCTCCGGAGGCACCGAATAATGCGTGGTGCTCGCCGAATGGCAGATCAGGCTCTCGGTACCGCCGAGGCTGACCGCCATGCGGAACACCTTCAGCCGGTCCAGCATGGCGAAGGCTTCGGCTTCGCCGCCGCGGATGCGGAACGAGAAGGTCGAGCCGGCGCCGGCGCATTGCCGGTCGAATACGGCCCGCGCGGGCGTTCCGGCTTCGAGGAAGCCGAGATAGCTGACGCCGGCCACCTTGGGATGGTCGCGCAGGAAGTCGGCGACGATGGCGGCATTGGCATTGGCGCGGCGGTTGCGCAGCGGGAAGGTTTCCAGCGAGCGCAGCGCGAGCCACGAGGTGAACGGGTCGAGATGGCTGCCGAGCAAGGTGCGCAGCCGCCGCAGCGGGCCGATCATCGCCTTGCCGCCGGAAACCGCGCCGCCGATCAGGTCGCTGTGCCCGCCGGCATATTTGGTCAGCGACGTCATGGCGAGATCGGCGCCATGCCTCAGCGGTGCCTGCAGCAGCGAGCCGAGGAAGGTGTTGTCGACCACCACCACCGGCCGCCGGCCGCCCTGCCGTTCGGCCAGCGTAGCGGCGGTGCGGGCGATCAGCGCGATGTCGGCAATGCCGTTGGTCGGGTTGGCCGGCGTTTCCACGAAGATGAGCGCGACCGGGCCATGGCGGGACGCCGCCTCCGCCGCCTCGGCGAGGCTGGCGGCATCGAGCGCATCGCCTATGGCGACCGGCGTCACGCCGATTCCGGCGATCGGGCCGTGCAGCAAGCCATGCGTGCCGCCATAGAGCGGGCGGGTATGCAGCACGCTGTCGCCGGGCTTGAGATGCGCCAGCAAGATGGCGGAAATCGCCGCCATGCCGGAGGCGAAGGCGGCGGCCTCCTCGGCGCCTTCCAGCGCGGCGAAGCGCTTTTCCAGCAGGGCGAGATTGGGATGATCGAGCCGCGCATAGATGAAGGCGGCATCGCGACCCGGCGCGGCGCCGTCGAAATAGTCCCGATGCGCCTGCTTGGCTGCCGCAGCGGAAGGGTAGGCGAAGGTCGAAGTGAGCATGACCGGCGGCTTCACCGCCCCGGACGCGTCCTGCGGATCATAGCCGAAGCCGACGGCCAGCGTGTCGGGATGGAAGGCGTCCGGTGGGTCGTCGTGCCGGTCGGTGCTCACGCGGGCTCGGCCTTGGACGGGGCATCGGAGGCGGGCTTGGCGGCAAAGGCCGGCAGGTGCTCGGAGGGTGGCGCCGCCGGCACCGCCGTGCGCAGCGCGATCGGCCGCCCGTCGACGCCGGTGCGGGCGGCGATGTAGTCGAGCGCCTTGTCGCAATACCAGTCGATGAAGCGCAGCACGTAGGATTCGTCGCTTTCGCTATAGGGACCAGGCAGGTAGCCGACCGAGTTCACCCCCCGCTGATTGTTCTCGACGAGGTCGCGATCCTGCAGGTTGGTGACGTTCCACAGCGCGGTGAGATGCTCGACATCATAGTCGACCCCCTCCACTGCATCCTTGTGGACCAGCCATTTGCAGGTGACGAGCGTCTCGCCGGTCGCGGTCGGCATGGCGCTGAAATAGACCGTGGTGTCGGCCGTCGAATGGCAGAAGCTGTGCGGCTCGATGGCCCAGCGCAGCGAGCCGATATCCGCCTCGTCGCCAGCGGTCATCAGCTTCTTGCAGGCCAGCGCGCCGTCGATGGTGAGCGACAGCTGTCCCTCGTTGAGCGGGAAGCGCTCGACCTGCCACCATGGGCCAATGAACGGACCGCGCGCGAGCCCGGCCGCGGCGATGCGGGCGGCGAAGGCATCGTGGCGCGGGTCGCCGTCCTGGGCGAAATGACCGCCGGAGGCGTCCTCGATGGGGAAGGTGAGGCACAGCTCGGGATGGCCGACGCCGCAGTGATAGCACTCGCGGGCATTCTCCATCACCAGCTTCCAGTTGCCCTTCTCCACCAGCGTGTTCTGGAAGGCCAGCTTGGCCTCTTCCAGCCGGTGCGGGGCCAATAGCGGCTCCAGTTCCTCGCGGAAGCGGGCGAAGGAGGGCGGCGTCTCGGCGAGGCAGACGAACAGCGCGCCGGCGACGTTCTGCACATGCACGGGCCTGAGGCCGTGCTCGGCGGAATCGAAGCTCGCCTGCATGTGGCGGGCATGCACCAGCTTGCCGTCGAGGTCGTAGACCCACTGGTGATAGGGGCAGGTCAGCCTTCCGCGCGCGCCCGCGCCCTCGGCGCAGATCTGCGCGCCGCGATGGCGGCAGGAATTGTGGAAGGCGCGATAGGTGCCCTCGCGGTCGCGCGTCACCACCACCGGCGACTGGCCGACGGTGACGGCGAGATAGCCGCGCGGCTGCGGGATCTCGCAGGTGAAGCCGACCAGTATCCAGGATTGGCCGAAGATGGCGTCGAGATCGAAGGCCAGAACGTCGGGGCTGTTATAGAGTGCCTGCGGCAGCGAATATCCCGGCCGGCGCCCGGCGACGAGCGCGCGGATTCTCTCAAGATCGAGCATACCTGTTCCCCTTTTCGGCGATCTTGGCAGAGCGTCTGGAACCGTTCAAATTACGTTTTTCGATAGCCCTATCGCATGGAGGCAAAGGCTTGCCGTTTCCACGTCCGGATGTCGCCGAGCCTGCGCGGCCCACAGAAGCGGAGCTGCCGGACGGCGGGCGGGTCTGGCTGCCGCTGAACGCGCTCCGGGCCTTCGAGGCGGTCGGCCAGCGTCTCAGCTTCACCGGCGCGGCGGCGGCGCTGCATATTTCGCAAAGCGCGCTGAGCCGCCATGTCGGGCGCCTCGAGGAGTATCTCGGCTGCCGGCTGCTGGAGCGTCGCTCGCAGGGCATGGTGCTGACCGCCGCCGGCGCGGCGCTGCTGCCGGTGGTGGCCGATTCCTTCGACCGCATCGAAGAGACGCTGAAGGGGCTGCGGCGCGAGCCCGGCCAGGGCGGGCGGGTGCTCAGGGTGCACATGCCGCCGACCTTCCTGCACGTGGTCGGCCTGTCCTTGCTCGCCGAATTCCGCCGCGCCTTTCCCGGCGTGCCGATCGACGTGTCGAGCAGCAACGGCATCGGCCTGCCGGCGGGGCGCAGCGTCGATCTCGCGGTGGTGTTCGACCGGCCGCATCTCGGCGATGCCATTCGCGATCCGCTCTGGATGGTCAGCCAGACTCCGGCCTGCGCGCCGCACGTCGCCGCCCGCGCGACCGGCCTCGATCTCGCGGCCTTCCTGCGCGCCAACGAGCTGCTGCATGTGAAGCTGGAAGGCGAACCCTTCGGTACGCTGTGGTCGGTCTATACCCGCCAGCGCGGCATCGATATCGCGGTATCGCGCGGGCTGGCCTTCGAAACCGAAGCGCTGGCGGTGCAGTGCGCGGTGGCGGGCGGCGGGGTGACGCTGGTCGATGTCGACATGTTCGCGGCCGAGCTCGCCGATGGGCGCCTCGTCACGCCGTTCGCCAATGCCACCAGCCCCAGCGGCTTCGGCTATTACCTCGCCGTCCATCCCGACGACATGGCCGATCCCGCGGTGGCGCTGTTCCGCTCCTGGGTGGTGCAGCGCTACGCGCAGTTGCCATCCGTGCCGGGCTGATCCCGGGAGAGGGCGCGGCAGCCCGCGCGGTCGCCGGGCCGCCCACGGCGCGGGGCGGGCGCGGGATCGGGGCTGGCGCGGAACATGCGTGTTGACGATGTCGCCATGGCGCGGTCTTAACAGGCAGGACAGGATCGTCAGGGCAGGGGCGCCACGCATGACCAGCTCGCATTCGACACCCGCACCCGCCCTGCTCTGCGTGGGCGAGGCGCTTATCGACATGGTCCCGCGACAGACACCGGAAGGGCAGGCGTTCCTGCCGCTGCCCGGCGGGGCGGTGTTCAACACCGCCATCGCCGCCGCCCGCCTCGGCCTGCCGACGTGGTTCTGGTACGGCCTGTCGACCGACATGTTCGGCGATCGGCTGCGTGGGGCGCTGGCCGCCGCCGGCGTCGATGCCAGCCTGTGCCGGCCGGCGGACCGGCCGTCGACGCTGGCCTTCGTGACGCTGGTCGCGGGGCAGGCGCGCTATCTGTTCCTTGACGAGAACACCGCCGGCCGGATGCTGACCCCGGCCGACATTCCCGCGGTGCCGGCCGAGGTCGGCGCGCTGTTCCTCGGCGGCATCAGCCTGGTGGTCGAGCCGGTCGGCACCACCATCGAGGCGATGGCCACCGCCTTCGCCGGTGACGGGCGCGGGCGGCTGATCATGCTCGATCCCAATGTGCGGCCGGGGTTCATCCGCGACGAGGCCGCCTATCGCGCCCGGATCCGGCGGCTGATCGGCCTCAGCCACATCGTCAAGCTCTCCGACGAGGATCTCGGCTGGCTGATCGGCGCCGGCGGCCTCGCCGATCAGGCGCGCACCGTGCTGGCAATGGGGCCGCGCCTGGTGCTGGTGACCCTGGGCGGCCGGGGCGCGCACGCGTTCACCGCCACCTTCGACGGCCATGTCGCCGCGCCGGCGGTGGCGGTCGCCGACACCGTGGGCGCCGGCGATACCTTCAATGCCGGCTTCCTTGCCGCGCTGGCGGAGCAGGGCGCGCTTGATCCCGCCGCCGTGGCCGGCCTCGGGAGCGAGGCCCTGCTCGCCGCGCTGGCCTTCGCCGTCCGGGCGGCGGCGGTGTCCGTCACCCGGGTCGGTGCCGACCCGCCCTGGCGGCACGAACTTGCAGGGGAGCCCGGCTCTCAGGCGCCCGCCGCCTCCTCGACGGGGACGTCGTAGTTCACCGGCGTGGCGTGCCAGCCCTCGGCGCGCCGCGCCCAGAACAGGTCCTTCAGCTTCGACGAGATGACGCCCGGCCGGTCGTTGCCCATGATGCGGCCGTCGATGCGCGACACCGGCATGATGCCGCCGGCGGTGGTGCAGGTGAAGATCTCGTCGGCCTGGCGCAGCTCGTCCGCCGGCACCGCGCGGGCGACGCAGGGAATGCCGAGTTCCTCGCACAGCTCGAACACCGATTGCCGCGTCATGCCGTCGAGCCCGCCGCGGATCGGCGTCGCCACCACCCCATCGGTGATCGAGAACACGTTGAAGCCCGGCCCCTCGGTGACGTTGCCGTCGGTATCGAGGAGCACGGCGGTGTCCGCGCCCTGATCCAGCGCCTCGAACAGCCCGGCGGTCAGGTCGCCCCAGTGGAAGTTCTTCACCCGCGGGTCGAAGCTCTCCGGCGGAATGCGCAGCGTCCTGGCGATGATCATGTGCACCCCGCGCTCATACTGCTCCTCGGTGACGATGGAGATCCACGGCACCGCATAGGCGACGAGGTAGTTGCGCGCATTGGCGGGGTGGCGCGGCTTGCCGGGCACGGGCACGCCGCGCAGGCAGTCCATCGCCACATAGGCCGAGCGCAGGCCGGTGAGGCGCACCAGCCTGTGCAGGATCTCCTTGATGTCGTCGTCGCTCTCCGCCGGCTTCAGCCGCAGGGCATTCATCGAGGTGCGGAAGCGGGCGATGTGGTCGTCGAGGCGGAAGAAATTGCCTTCCCACACGCCGACGACGTCATAGGTGACGTCGGAGCGGCGATAGCCGAAATCGTTCACCGGAATGACGGCCTCGGCCATCGGCTTGAACACGCCGTCGACATAGGCGGCGCCGGCGGCAAAGCGGTTGGTCTGCATCTGCTCATCTCGTGCTGGTTCTGTGATGCAATGTCGGGAGCGGCGGAGGGCGCCTCCGCCGCCTGTCTCGCCACCGGCCTCCCCGGTGGTCCGGCCTAGCCGCCGGCGCGCAGCGCCGCGGTGGCGGCGCCGTCGATGGCGAGGCTGTCGTCTTCGGCGGCGCCGCTCACCGCGAGGCCGTAGACCGCGCGGGCGCGTTCCGGCGATATCCAGCCTTCCCGGACGTCGGCGAGCACGCTTTCGGCCTTGCGCTGCTTCGGTTCGCCATAGCCGCCGCCGCCGGCCGAGACCGAGACGACGGTCTCTCCCGGCTTCAGCTCGACGCCATGGCAGCCGGGCAGCCGGGTGAGGCTGCCATCCAGCTCGCGCTTGAAAGCGTCCGACAGCCCGCCGGGCCCGCCGCCCAGCGCGCCGACCGCCGGGTTGATCGTGCCGTCGGCGGTGTAGATCACCTTCATGGTGCAGCCCTCGATGGGACCGAACTCGGCCCGCATCGAGGGCGCGCCGCGATAGGTGCCGGCGCCCTCGGTGTCGGCCAGCAGGCGACGGTCGGCGACGAACAGCGGATGGTGCAGTTCGTCCACCTCGACGCTGTCCTGCCGGCACAGGCCGGCGTTGCCGCAATGGATGATGGTGAGGAACCCGTCGGTCACCGGCGTGCCGGCACCGCCGGTGACGCCGAGGAAGATCTGATTGACGAAGGACTCGCCGGTGCGCGGGTCCTTGCCGGAGATCACCCCCATGGCCGGCGGCATGATCGGCCCGGTCTCCGCCATGCCGAAGCCGGGCGCGATCTCGGCGATCGCCCGCTGCACCGGCGTCGAGACGCGGTCGGCGAGGTTGGTGGTGGCCACCGAGCAGGAGTGCGGGTGGCTGGGTATGCCGACCACGCAGTTCTCGCGCAGCCTGATGTCGACGCGGCGGAAGCTGCCGGCATTGGGCGGCACGCTGTGGTCGATCAGCCCGTTATAGATGCCGATCATCGCCGCGGTGCGGGCGCAGCCTTCCGACAGGTTGAGGCCGCTGGGCTGGCAGTCGATATTGTCGGTGAGGTCGACGGTGATGCGCCCCGCCGCCGCGTCCACCTCCACCGTGACGTTGACCGGGATGCCGTCGGGCACGCCGGGGAACGGGTCGTGGCCGGAGTGCACCGTCACCTTGCCGGAGGGCAGCCGGGAGATGGCCTGCACCATCTTGTCCTCGGAATACTGGAACCACGCCTCGGCATAATCCTCCAGTGCCGCCCAGCCGATCTCCTTGCCGAGCGCCAGCAATTCGCGCTCGCCGATGCGCACCGCGCCGAGGGTGGCGAGGTAGTCGCCCCACCATTGCTCGGGCACCCGGATGCGCGAGCGGCACATGCGGATCAGGTCCTGATTGTCCTCGTAGCCGGACTGGATCTTCGCCGCCGAGAAGATCAGCGCGCCTTCTTCGAACACGTCGCGGGCGCCGCCCATATAGGTGGTCGGCTGCGAGTTGCCGCAATCGGCCTGGTGCGCCTTGGCCAGCACGAAAAAGCGGGTGATGCCCTGTTCGTCGACCACCGGCACGATGAGGCAGTGATCGGCGGCATGGGAATCGCCCTCATAGGGGCTGTTGTGCAGGTAGCAATCGCCGGCCTTCAGCACCGGGTGGTACTTCTTGACGTATTGGCACATCAGGTCGGGGCCGATCAGCGTGTGGATCGGCAGGCTTTCCGCCGTGGCCAGCAGCCGGCAATCGGCGGTGAGGATGACGCAGGAGAAGTCATGCGCCGTGTTCAGCACGCCCGACCGCGCGGTGCGGAACAGCGTGTTCTGCATCTTCCGCGCGATGCCCTCCATGCGGTTGGAGATGATCGCCATCCGCACGCCGGTGGCCGGCGCCTCGAGCGTCTTGGTGATGATCGACATGGAACCCTCTCCCTTCACGCGACGGCGGCAAGTTCGGCCCGGCGGGCCGTGGTGGCGGCGAGGTCGACGGCCAGTGTGTCGTCCTCGGCGCGGCCGGTGGTGACGAGGCCGTAGACCTCGAAGGCGCGGCCGGCGGTGATCCAGCCCTCGCGCAGATCGTGCAGCACCCGCTCGGGGTCGCGCTCCAGCGGCGAGCCATAGCCGCCGCCGCCGGAAGAGTAGGAGACGATCATCTCTCCCGCCGCGAGCTCGGCGCCATAGCAGGCCGGCAGCTCGGTAAGGCGGCCGTCCAGCTCGCGCTTGCGCGCCTTGGTCTTGCCGCCCTCGCCGCCGCCGCGCGTGCCCAGCGCCGGGGTGATGGTGCCGTCTGCGGTGTAGAGCACCTTCATCGCGCAGTCGTCGATCGGGCCGAACTCGGCCAGCATGGAGGGGGCGCCGCGAAAGGTGCCGGCGCCTTCGGTGTCCGGCACCAGCCGGCGGCCGGCGATGAACACCGGGTGGTGCAGCTCGTCGACCTCGATGCAGTCGAGATGGCACATGCCGGCATTGCCGACATGGATGATCGACAGGAAGCCGTCGGTCACCGGCGTGCCGGCGCCGCCGGTCACGCCGATATGCACCTGGTTGACGAAGGGCTCGTTGTCGTGGCGCGGGTCGCGGCCGGAGATGACGCCCATGCCGGGCGGCATGATCGGCCCGGTCTCCGCCATGCCGTAGCCCGGCGCGATCTCGGCCAGCGCCCGCTGTACCGGGTTGGCGACGCGGTCGGCGAGATTGGTGGTGGCCACCGAGCAGGAGGCGGGATGCCGGGGGATGCCGACGCAGCAATTCTCGCGGATCTTTATGTCCAGCCGGCGGAAGCTGCCGGCGTTCACCGGCACGGTATGGTCGATCAGGCTGTTGAAGATCGCCACCATGGCCGCGCTCATCGAGGTGCCCTCGGTGAGGTTGAGGCCGCAGGGCTGGCAATCCGGGTTGTCGGTGAGGTCGACGCGGATCATGCCGGCCTCGCTGTCGATCTCCACCGCCGCCTTCACCGGGATGCCGTCGGGAATGCCGGGGAAGGGGTCATGCGCGGTGGTCACCTGCCGCTTGCCGGAAGGCAGCTTGCAGATGGCGTCGGCCATCTTGCGTTCGGAATAGTCGAACCAGCTCTCGGCATAGTCCTCCAGCCCGTCCCAGCCGAAGCTCCTGCCGAGCTCGAGGATCTCGCGCTCGCCGATGCGCACCGAGCCGAGCGTGGCGAGGTAGTCGCCCCACCATTGCTCGGGCACGCGGATGCGGGCGCGGCACATGCGGATCAGGTCTTCATTGTCCTGGTAGTCGGACTGGATCTTCGCCGCCGAGAAGATCAGCGCACCTTCCTCGAACACATCGGCGACGTCGCCGAGATAGGTCGAGGGGCGGGAATTGCCACAATCGGCCTGGTGCGCCTTGGCGAGCACGAAGAAGCGCAGGATGCCGTCCTCGTCGATCACCGGCACGATCAGGCAATGGTCGGCGGCGTGCGAATTGCCCTCATAGGGGCTGTTGTGCAGGAAGCAGTCGCCGCGGCGCAGCTTCGGATGATAGTTCATCACGTAGCGGCACATGATGTCCGGCCCGGTCAGCGTGTGGCTGGGCAGGCTCTCCGCCGCCGCCAGCAGACGGCAGTCGGCGGTCAGGATCACGCAGGAGAAATCGTGCGCGGTGTTCAGGATGCCCGAGCGGGCGGTCCGGAACAGGGTGTTCTGCATCTTGCGGGCGATGCTCTCGAAGCGGCTGGCGAGGATCGCCGTCTTCACGCCGTCGGTGCGGCGGATGCTGACGTTCACGTTCATCCGTTCCGCCCCCTCAGAAGGTGATCTTCAGGCCGCCGCCATCGGTGCGCAGCGCATGCGTGCCCGGATCGACGACGACGGTGGTGAAGGAGGATTCGATGATGGCAGGGCCGGTGAGCGGGGCGTTGGGCGGCATGCTCTCGAAGCGCACCACCTGGGCGTTGGTCCAGCCGGTCTGGCTGAAATAGATCGGCCGCTTCTCGGTCTGCGCCGCCACCTCCTGCGTCGGCAGCCGCCCGGTGCCGCCCTCGCGGATCTTGCAGCTCACCTTGGCGCGCCAGGTGACGAACTCGATGTCGGAATCCGGGTCGGTGATCTCGAAGATCATCTTGTGGGTGGCGTGGAACGCCTCCTTCAGCGCTTCGAGGTCGGCCTCGTCCTTGACGCGGCTCATCCCCATTGGCACCTCGATCTCCCAGATCTGGTGCATGTAGCGCGCCTCGACCGAGAACTCGGTGGTCACCTTCAGCGCGCCGGCGCCCGGTCCTTCGGCGAACGCCGTGCAGCGCGCCTCCAGCTCGGCGAGCACGGCGTTCACCTGGTCGAAGGCGAAGCGCCGGCTGGTGGTGTAGTGCATCTGCGCATAGTCGGAGGAGATGTCCGACATCAGCGCGCCGGCCGCCGACAGCACCGAGCCGGCCTCGGGGATCAGCACGCCGGCGCAGCCGAGGCGGCGGCCCACCGCCACCGCGTTCAGCCCGGCCGCGCCGCCGCCGCCGATCAGCACGGCGTTGGAGGGGTCGATGCCTTGGTTGATCGTGATCTCGTCGATGGCGCCGACCATCTTCTCGGTGGCCAGCGTCAGCACCGAGGCCGCCGCCTCTTCCACGCTGAGGCCCAGCCGGTCGGCGATCTTCTCCTTCAGCACCTTCCGCGCCGCCTCGCGGTCGAGCACCATGGTGCCGCCGAGAAAGAAGTCGGGGTCGATATAGCCGAGGATGATCGAGCAATCGGTGACGGTCGGCTCGGTGCCGCCCTTGCCATAGGCCACCGGGCCGGGGGTGGAGCCGGCGCTCTGCGGGCCGACCCGCAGCAGCCCGCCATCGTCCACCCAGGCGATCGAGCCGCCGCCGGCGCCGATGCTCTTCACGTCCACCGAGGGGAAGCCGGTCATGTGGCCGCGGAAGCGCTGGCCGATCCAGGTCTCGCGGGTCCACGGAATGCGGCCGTCGCGCACCAGGCTGACATCGTAGGTGGTGCCGCCGGTATCGGCGACGATGGCCTCGGCGTGGTCGAAGTCGCGGTCGGTGTAGAAGCGCCCGGCGATCGGCGCCATGGCCGGGCCGGAATTGATCGAGTGGATCGGCGCCCGCGCCACCGCCTCCGCGTCCATGATGCCGCCGCCGGAGGTCACCATCAGCGTCCGGCCGGCGAAGCCCGCCTCGCGCAGGCGCCGCGTCAGGCTGTCGAGATAGTCGAACATCAGCGGCTTCAGCGAGGCGTCGATGGCGGTAGCGGACGCGCGGCGATACTCCCGCAGCGTCGGGTTGAGCGCGTGCGACAGGGTGAACGGCACGCCCGGCAGATGCTCGGCGAGCAGTTCGCCCATCCGCTTCTCATGTTCGGCATTGACGATCGACCACAGGAAGCAGACGGCCACCGCCTCCACCTTCAGCGTCTTCAGCTTCTCGATCACCTCGAGCGCGGCCGCCTCGTCCAGCGGCGTGCGGACATGGCCGGTGGCCTCGATGCGCTCGGGAATCTCGAAGGTCAGCCGGCGCGGCACATAGGGCTCGGGATAAGGGACGGTGAAGTTGAACGGCTCGATGCGCCCGCCCTCGCGGATCACCAGCACGTCGGGATGCCCCTCGGTGGTGAGGAAGGCGGTGCGCGCGGTGTTGCCGGTCAGGATGGCGTTGATGGCGCGGGTGGTGCCGTGGATGAACATGTCCGCACGGGCGAGGAAGTCCGTGCGGTCCTCGCCGAAATGCTCGGCGGCCAGCGTCAGGGCGTTGAGGACGCCGCGCACCGGATCGTCCGGCGTCGTCGACGCCTTGAAGAGACGGATTTCCTCACCGTTCTCGACGACGAGGTCCGTGAAGGTACCTCCCGTATCACACGCCAGACGCATCGCTTTCGACCTCATCTCGTAGTGAATTCTGGGCAAAATCGGAATAACTGTGATCACAGTTTTCCCTTGAAATCGAAAGCAACCATCGTGCCATATTGCCCGCCGATATGTCGGCGGCAGCGAGCGGCGTGGCTGAATCAGCTGGAAAAGGAGTGGGGCGTGGGCGGAGCGACGGTGCGGTTCGACGCGGAGGCGAGGCGGCCGCTCATGCGGGGCATCGATAGGCTGGCCGATCTGGTGGCCTCGAATATCGGACCAGCCGGGCGGGCGGTACTGTCGTCGCGCCAGCATGCGGCGCCGGTCCTGCTGCGCGGCGGCTATGCGATCGCCAAGGAGGTCGAGTTCGATCGGCCGGGGCTGCGGGCGGGAGCGGTGGCGATGCGCCAGCTCGCTGCCGACGTTCATGCGCAGGCAGGGGATGGAACGTCGCTCGCCCTGCTTCTCGCCCGTTCGCTGCTGCATGGCGCAACGTGCCGGCTGCAAACGGGAATTTCCGTTCCGGCCCTGCGCGAGGCGATGCTCGCCCATGGCGCGCTCGTCGCCGGCGCCATCGAGGCGGCGGCACGCCCGGTGACGGCCTCCGAAGATCTGGAACGGGTTGCGATGCGTGCGGCAGGCGGGGATCGCCTCGTCGGCCGGCTCGTCTCCCAGGCGCATGAGCGGGCAGGGCCGGAGGGCATGGTCGTCGTCGAGCCGGGGCATGGAACGGGCGACGATCTCGCCGTCGAGGCCGGCATGAGCTTCCCGCAGGGCTGGCTGTCGCCACACTTCCTCACCGATGCCGCGACCGAGCGCGTCGAGCTGTCCAACCCGTTGATCTTGCTGCATCACGGCGCCATCGACAGCTTCGCCGAGGTCGCCCGGATCCTTGAAATGATCGCCCGATCCGGCAAGGAGTTGCTCATCGTCGCCGATAGCTTCGAAGCCGAGGCGATGGCGACGCTGATCGCCAACCGGCGCGAGCGCGGGTTCAAGGTGGCGCCGATGAAGGCGCCGGGCGCCGGACCATGGCGGGCGCTTCAGCTGGAAGACCTTGCCATTGCCACCGGTGCGACGGTGATCGGTGCCGCGCTCGGCACCACGCTGCAGGGCTTGCGCCCGACCATGCTGGGGCGGGCGGATGCGGTGAGAATGACCCGTCAGACCACCAGCCTGATGGGCGGAAAGGGCGACCCATCCGCCATCTCCGCGCGTTGCGAGGCCATCCGGCAGTCAATCCGCAAGGAGCTCTATCTCGGCTTCGATCGCGAGCAGCATCAGGCCCGGCTGGCGCGGTTCGGTGCCGGTATCGCCCGGCTGCGGATCGGCGGCGCCACCGCCACGGAAATCGCCGTCCGCGACGCGCGCGCCAGGTCGGCCGCGGCGGCGCTGCGCGCGCTGGGCGCCGGCGGCGCCGTGCCGGGCGGCGCAGCCGCGCTCATTCATGCGGCCCGGCGCGGGCAGGGAGCGCTGCCGCCCGGCGATCTCGGGCGGGCGGTCGGCAGCCTGTTCGCCACGGCGGCGGTGCAGCCCATGGCCGCCATCGTGTCGAATGCCGGCCTCGATGGGTCGTCGATTGCCCGCATCCTGATGGCGGATGACGAGGACCGTTCCTTCGATGTCGAGACCCGGCAATTTGTCGATGGCGCTTCGGCGCCGGAACCGGCCCGGCTTCTCGCCGGCGCCTTGCGGGCGGCGGTGTCCTTCGCGGCGAATTTCATGGCCGTCGAGGTGTCGATCTCGAACTAGGCGTGGGCGGTTGTGCGAGGGAGACCGGCTCTTCGGCAGGGGCGGAGAGGCGAAATTGCCTTCCAGCCTTAGGCAAATGACTATTTATGAGGCAAATATCCTTAAGCTCATGAAATAGACAGAAACGGTACCGAGGGCGTGGTTTTGCGAAGGGCTCATTTTTAGCCGCTGGCACGATCGTTGCCTTGTGATCACAGATAGCGATGCCCACGCCGTCTGGAGGTCCGTATCCTTGTCCAGTTCAACGACGTTCGCAGATGCCGCTTCCGCTCCCCGGCATGCGCCTCCCATTCTCGAGATCGTCAACGCCGTCCATGCCTATGACGGCGTCGTCGCGCTGGACAATGTGAGCGTCTCCGCGGCGCCCGGCGAGTTCCTCACCATTCTCGGCGAGAGCGGCTCGGGAAAGACCACGCTGCTGCGGCTGATCTCCGGCCTGGAGAAGCCCTACCGGGTCGGCACCCTGAAGCTCGAAGGCGTAGATGTGCGCGAGGTGCCGGCCTTCCAGCGCAACTGCACCACCGTGTTCCAGAACTACGCGCTGTTCCCGCACATGACGGTCGGCGCCAATGTCGAATACGGCCTGAAGGTGCGCGGCCTGCCGGCGAAGGAGCGCGAGGCGCGCGCCCGCGAGGCGCTGCGGCTGGTGCAATTGCAGGAGATGTACGACCGCAAGGTCCACCAGCTCTCCGGCGGCCAGCGCCAGCGTGTGGCGCTCGCCCGCGCGCTGGTGCCGCGCCCGGCGATCCTGCTGCTCGACGAGCCGCTGGGCGCCCTCGACGAGAAGCTGCGCGTCGACATGCAGGTGGAGCTGATGCAGCTGCACAAGCAGCTCGGCATGACCTTCATCTACATCACCCACAGCCAGGAAGAGGCGCTCACCATGAGCGACCGCATCATCCTGATGCGCAAGGGAAAGATCGAGCAGGCCGGTCCGCCGGCAGAGATATTCGACAGCCCGATCAGCAGTTTCGCCGCCCGCTTCATGGGCGTCGACAACTGCTTCGAGGGCGAGCTCGACGCGCTGGCCGATGGCTGGGCGCGCGTGTCGGTCGGCGGCCGCCGCATCGAGGGGCGCTGGACCGGCAAGGCGGCGCCGAAGCCGGGCGGCAGGGTGGCGGTCGGCATGCGCGCCGAATGGCTGCAACTGGCCGATTCCCCGCTCGAACCATCCGCCGGGCACAACGTGCTCGACTGCGTGGCGGAGGCCTCGATCTACAAGGGCAAATATCTCGACCGAACGGTCAAGACCCCGCTCGGCCCGCTGAAGGCCCGCATCTGGGATGCGGCTTCGTCGGCCCGGAACCCGTCCTTCGTCCGGTGGAAGAAGGGCGACTGCATCGTGATGAACGCCTGACGCGTACCGATTTCGCGAAAAACAACACCCTTCCAGCACGCCTCATCGGCGAAGGAGACCGTAATGACAGACGGCAAGATCGCAAAACCCGACTTCGACATGTCACGCCGCGACTTCATGAGTACCGTGCTTTCGGTGTCCGCCCTCGGCGCCGCCGCTTCCATCATGCCGGGCCTCTCGCAGCAGGCCTGGGCGGCCGGGCAGGCGGTCAAGGGCTACGGCGTCACCACCGCCCAGCTCAAGGACTGGTCGATCATGACCAAGTCCACCGGCGTCGGCATCGACTACACGCCGACCAATGCCGATATTGGCGTGTTCATGCGCGACGTCATGGGCAATAATCTCGGCCAGACCCACGATATCTTCATCTTCGACGGTGGATCGGAAGACATCCTCGGCCCCGAGGGCTTCTTCGCCGAGATCGACGAGAAGCATCCGGAACTGACGCTGTGGGAGCGCACCCCCGACAGCTGGAAGCGCGCCGCCTATCTGCGGGCGAACGACAAGCAGTATGGCGTGCCGGTAATCGGCAATGGCGACTGCTTCGGCTATTTCCCCGCCGCGATCGATGCCAACCCGAACGGCATGGACGAGATCCCCTGGACCACCTTCTTCGAGGGGGAGAAGGTTAAGGGCCGCGTCGCCATCGACCGCAGCTGGCTGCAATCCATGTCGGAGACGGCCAACTTCCTCAAGCATCACGGCCGGCTCGACGTCGAGGATCCCGCCGACCTGCCGGCGGAAAAGGCGCGCGTGGTCGCCGACTATCTCGTCGAGCGCAAGAAAGCCGGCCATTTCCGCACCATCTTCTCGGCCTTCGAGGAGCAGGTGCAGCTGCTCTCCAACAAGGAGGTCGACATGATAAACTGTTGGGAGCCGGCCACCAAGGAGGCGAACAACGCGCTGGGGCCGAACGCCACCATCTACGCCTTCACCGTCGAGGGCTATTACCTCTGGGGCCATGGCGCCAACGTCGCCACGGCGGCGATGCAGCGCGACAATGTCGACAACATCTACAAGCTGCTCAACTATTTCCTCGGCGGCGAGTACCGCGCCTACCAGGCGAAGGAGCGCGGCTATGCCGGCCCGAACATGGATCTCGGCGTGCAGTACGCCATCGATCACGGCTGGTCGCAGGCCGACATCGACAACCTGAAATGGACCGATGAGAAGGTGAAGCGCAAATTCCAGAAGCCCTTCTATTGCAAGGTCGTACCGGAAAATGCGGCGGTGATGGAAGAGGAGTGGCAGCGCTTCCTCAACGCCTGAAGCGCGGCCCGCTCCGGGCCGCCGGGGCGGGCTGGCCGCCTCCTTGTGCCGCCGGGAAGCTGCGCCGCCGCGCGCGGCAGCGGCAAAGCGGGGGGCCGTGGGCCCCTCGTCCGCGCCCTTCTTGTTTCGCCCCACCCTTGCCAGGAGCCCTGCCGATGGCCGCGATACTGGATCATCAAGAGGTCGGTCCGCGCCGACCGTTCCTGCAACGCGCGCTCGACAGGCTGGCGCCCTCGAAGCTGCTGGTGCCGGGCTTCCTGCTGGCGTGGTCGCTCCTGGTCATCGTGCCGCTGGTGGTCATCGTCCTGTTCAGCTTTCTGCAGGTGCGGCAGTTCCGCGTCGTCTACGAGCCGACGCTGGCGACCTGGGTGTCGCTGATCGATTCCGGCCGCTGGATGGCGGTGGTGCGCACGCTGCGCATCGCCATCACCCTGACGGTCCTGGAATTCCTGCTCGCCTTTCCCTTCGCGCTGTGGCTCGCCAAGGGGTGCCGTTCGAAGACGTTCAAGGCGGCGGTCATCACCCTGCTGACCATCCCGTTCTTCCTCGATGCGGCGTCGCGGATCATCGTCTGGCGCTCGATCCTCGGCACCAACGGCGCCATCAACACGGCGCTGCTCTGGCTGGGCGTCGTCGACCAGCCGGTGGAATGGCTGCTCTATTCCGAGTTCGCCGTGCATTTCGGCCTGCTCGGCACGCATTTCCCCACCATGGTGTTCCCGATCTTCATGTCGATCGCGCTGATCGACGACGACTTCATCCAGGCGAGCAGCGATCTCGGCGGCAGCCCGGCGCAGACGCTGTTCCACGTCATCGTGCCGCTGGCGCTGCCGGGCATCGTCGCCGGCGTGGTGTTCACGCTGGTGCCGCTGATGGCCGCCTTCGTCGAGCCGCAGCTGCTCGGCGGCGGCTTCGTCGATCTGCTCGGCAACTCGGTCAACTCGGCGCTGCAGCAGCTGAAATATCCGACGGCGGCGGCGCTTTCGACGCTGGTGATCCTGCTGCTCGGCATCTGCCTGGCGGCGTTGATCCTCGTCGCCCGCCGGCGAACCGATCTCGCCGCCATGTTCGTCGCGATGCGCCGCTGAGGGAGGGTCTCATGTCCACCGCCGCCATGGAAACCTACTCCGAGCGCGCCGTCGCGCCGCCCCGCGCCCGCCGCCGGCTGGGAACCTCCCGCCACTGGACGACGCTGGCCACGTTCGCCGGCGGCTTCGCCATCGTGATGATCTACATCCCGCTGGTCTGGCTGGCGGTGATGTCCTTCACCGCCAACCCGCTCTCGGGCGTGCCCTATCCGTTGACGCTGCAGAACTACGCCACGCTGTTCGCCGATACGCGCTGGCGCCCGCCGCTCAACACCAGTCTGCTGATGAGCGCCGGGGTGGCGCTGGTGTGCATGGTGCTGTCGACGCTGGTCGGCCGCTCGCTGACGCGGATGCCGCGGCCGGGCGCCCCGCTGCTGCTGGTGCTGATGCCGCTCTTCGTGCCCGGCCTCACCATGGGCGCGGCGCTGTTCATCTTCCTGCGCACCATGCTCAACCTGACGCTCGGCCTGTGGTCGATCTTCCTCGCCCAGCTGGTATGGGCGCTGCCCTTCTGCATCCTGCTGGTGCTGGTGGTCGCCAGCCGCTTCGACCTCCGGCTGCTCGACGCGGCGGAGGATCTCGGCGCCTCGCCCTGGCGGCGCTTCTGGGACATCGAGATGCCGATCCTGCGCCCGGGCATCCTCGGGTCCGGCATCTTCGGCTTCCTGCTGTCGTTCAACGAACTGCCGCGCTCGCTGTTCGTGCGCGGCATCGAGACGACCATGCCGATCTACAATTGGGCGATGGCGGCGTCTCAGCAGTCGCAGGTGCCGATCATCTTCTCGCTCACCACCATCCTGCTGGCGGTGACGCTGCCGGTGATGGGCGCGTTCTTCTGGGTGCTGTTCGTGAAGCTCGACAAGAACTGATCCCCACCCCTTCCGATTTCCCTGAGCCGGTGCCGCAAGGCCCGGCCCTCTCATGCCGCGCGCCACAGAAAGCCGGTGAAATGCTCGATCTCGATACGCCCGACAGCAATTATTCGCTCGAGGAGATGGACCGCAACAGCCTGTTCCATCCCCTGACCTCCATCTCCCAGCACATGGCCAACGGGCCGCAGATCATGGGCACCGCCAAGGGCGTGCGCCTGACTGACCACAAGGGCAAGCCGATCCTCGATTGCTCCGGCGGCCTGTGGTGCGTGAACATCGGCTATGGACGGCCGGAGATCGCCGAGGCGGCCAAGCAGGCGATCCTCGACCTCAATTACTGGCACCTGTTCGGCTCGGCCTCCAACGAGGCCACCATCCGGCTGTCCGACCGCATTCTCGGCCTGTTCCACGACCATGCCGGCGCCGATCATCTGGCGCGGGTGTTCTACGGCACCTCCGGCTCCGACGCCAACGACACCAATTTCAAGCTGGTGCGCTACTACGCCAATCTGCGCGGCACGCCGGAGAAGAAGAAGATCATCTCCCGCATGGGCGCCTATCACGGCCTGACCATGGCAGCGGCCCAGCTCACCGGCATTCCGTCCTACCACAAGGCGTGGAGCCTGCCCGAAGGCGAGGTCTTCTACACCGATTGCCCGCACTATTACCGCTTCGCGGCGGCCGGCGAGAGCGAGGCCGCTTTCTGCGACCGGCTGATCGCCGATCTGGAGGCGCTGATCGCCCGCGAGGGCGCGCACACCATCGGCGCCTTCATCGCCGAGCCGATCATGGGCACCGGCGGCGTGCTGATCCCGCCGGCCGGCTATTTCGAGCGGGTGCGGGCGGTGCTCGACCGCCACGACATCCTCCTGATCGCCGACGAGGTCATCACCGGCTTCGGCCGCACCGGCGAATGGTTCGCCACCGGCCTCTACAAGCTGAAGCCGGACATCGTCACCCTGGCCAAGGGCCTCACCAGCGCCTATTTCCCGATGTCGGCCTCGGTGATTTCCGAGCGGATGTGGAAGGTGTTCGAGGCCGGCTCGGCCGAATTCGGCCCGGTCATGCACGGCTTCACCTATTCCGGCCATCCGGTCGGCGCCGCCATCGCCATGGCCAATCTCGACATCATGGAGCGGGAAGGGCTGGTCGCCAATTCCGCCGGCACCGGCGCCTATCTGCTCGCCGGCCTGCGCGAGCGGCTCGCCGAGCATCCCCATGTCGGCGAGGTGCGCGGCGAGGGGCTGATGATCGGCGTCGAGTTCACCGCCGACCGTGCGACGCGCCGTCCCTTCCAGGCTAGCGACGCGGTGCATCGCCTGGTTGCGTCGAAGGCGCAGGAAAACGGGCTGATGATCCGCGCGCTGCCGTTCATCGAGGTGGTGTCGTTCTCGCCGGCACTCTCCATCACCCGGGCGGATTGCGACGAGGCCATCGATCTGTTCGCCAGGACGATGACGGAGCTCACCCCGCAGCTCGCCGCCAAGGCCGGTACATAAACGCGGATTCCGTGATATTGCCGCCGGCAAAGGCAATATCCTGGAGGGAGCGGCATGGTCGAAGACAGCGTGGTGGATCGACCCGGACTGTCGAGCTCGACGCTTGCGCATCACACCTATCGGGAGCTGGAAAGCCGCATCGTCGACGGTGCCTGGCTGCCCGATACCAGGATCAGCCTGCGCAAGCTCGCCACTCTCCTCAACACCAGCATGCAACCGGTCCGCGAGGCGGTCAGCAAGCTGGTGGCCGATTCCGCGCTGGAGGTGATCCCGGGACGATCGGTCCGCGTGCCGCAGCTCTCGCGCGAGCAGGCGGACGAGATCTGGACCATCCGCATGCTGCTGGAAGGCGAGGCCGCGGCGCAGTTCGCGGCCCGCAAATGCCCGGAGGAGGCCCAGCCGCTCTACGGGCACACCAATACCATGCGGGTGCATTATCCCGAGAGGGACCACCTTGCGACCATGAAGGCGATACGGGGATGGAACATCGCGCTGGTGCATGGCTCGAAATCGCCGGTGCTGATCGACATGGTGATGCGGCTGCGGCTGCGCTACGCGCCGTTCATCGCCTCCTGCCTCGCGGTGGACGTGCCGCACGATCCGGATTTCGTCAGCTTCACCCTGCACATACAGGACGAACTTGTGATGGCGATCGAAGCCGGCGACGCCGCTGCGGCGCGGCATCTGCGCTGCTCCGACCTGCGCTCGTTCCAGCGCTATCTCTACAGCCGCCGGGGATGGCGGTAGAGCCGCCCCGGCCCTCACACATAGATGACAGGTCATGACGAAAGAACGCATCGGCTTTATCGGCGTCGGCCTCATGGGCCATGGGATGGCGAAGAACCTCGTCACCAAGGGATGGCCGCTCACGGTGATGGGGCACCGCAACCGGGCGCCGGTCGACAGCCTCGTCGCGCTCGGCGCCGTCGAGGCGAAGACGCCGCGGGAGATGGCGGCGCAGGTCGACGTGGTGGTGCTCTGCGTCACCGGCTCGCCGCAGGTGCAGGCGCTGTTCGAAGGCGCTGACGGCCTGCGCGCCGCCGGCCGGCCGCTGCTGGTGATCGACTGCTCCACCTCCGATCCCTCGGTGACGCTGAAGCTGTCGGCAGCGCTGGCGGCCGACGGAATCACCCTGATCGACGCGCCGCTCGGGCGTACCCCGGCCGAGGCGGAAGCCGGCACGCTCGACGTCATGGCCGGCGGCAGCGACGAGGCGTTCGCCCGCGCCGCGCCGATCCTCCACGCCTTTGCCGGCAAGGTGGTGCATACCGGGCCGACCGGCTCCGGCCACACCATGAAGCTTCTGAACAATTTCCTGTCGATGGGCTATGCCGCGCTCTATGCGGAAGCGCTGATGATCGCCGACAAGACCGGCATCACCGACACGACCTTCGACAGCGTCGTCCGTGGCGGGCGGATGGATTGCGGCTTCTACCAGACCTTCTCCAAATGGTTCCTGGACAAGGATCCCGAGGCGCACAAATTCACGCTCGACAACGCCTTCAAGGACACCACCTATCTGGTGAGCCTCGCCAATGCGCTCGGCAGCGGCAATCCGGTGGGGGCGGCGGTGCGCAATTCCTTCGCCCTCGCCGTCGGCCTCGGCCATGGCGACGAGTATGTGCCGAAGCTGGTCGACATCGTCAGGAAGGCCAATCGAGGCTAGGCGGCTCGGCGCGCGCCGCTATTCGGCAGCGTCGGCGGTGGCGCGTGTGCCGGCGCGGAGGGCGCCCGGCGCGCGTCCCACCACCCGCTTGAACGCCCGGCTGAACGCCGCCTGCGAGCCGTAGCCGAGGCGATGGGCGGCGTCCTCGATCGAGACGCGGTCGCGGGTGATCCACTGCGCTGCCAGCCGCATGCGCAGATCGGTGAGGTAGCGCAGCGGCGTCACGCCGGTCACCTCGAGGAAGCGTTCGGCGAACACCGAGCGCGACGCGCCCATCTCGGCGGCGAGATCGGCGACGGTCCAGTCGCGGCCGGGATCGCGGTGCACCGCGGCGATCACCCGGCCGAGGCGCGGGTCGCGCAGCGCCGCCGCCCAGCCGGTGGCGGCGCCGCAGCCGCATTCGATCCAGGCCCGTACGACGAAGGCCGACACCACCTCGGCGAGCCGGGCCAGGATACCGGCAAAGCCGGCGCGGTCGCCGCGCGCCTCGCGCTCCATGGCCTCCAGCATCGGCAGGATTTCCGGATAGCGGTCCAGCAGCGTGGCGACGGACATCACCTCCGGCATCATCGCCACCAGCGGGTTGAGGCTGCCGAGCTCGAAGCCCATGCAGCCGCTGAAGATCACCACATCCCTGCTGCGGCAGACATCCTCGGCGCACTCCTTGATGTCGCCGACCGTCCGGCACAGCGGCGCGGCGCAGAAGTCGGCGATCTCGCGGCTCGGCACATCCGGCTCGGAGACGAGGTCGTGCGCGCCGCCATGCGGCAGCAGAACCGCCGAGCCGGTCTCCAGCTTCTGGTCGGGTTCGCCCGGCCGGCGCAAGAACACGCTTCCCTTGGCGACGAAATGGAACTGTGCCCGCGCCTCCGCCCGGCCGAAGCCGAGGCCGAAAGGCGGTGAGATCTGGATCCGCCGGTAGTTCAGCCCGACGAGGCGCATGCCCACCAGAAGCTCGCTCACCACATCGGGCGACGGCGTCACCGAGCGCAGCGCAGCACTATCGGACGAATGATCAAGCATGCCGGACACGCTGGCATATATCGTCCGGCAAATCCAGCCTAGCGTGCTGCCATGCAACATCAATCCTTCGAAAGGATTCGTGAATGAGCGAATCGCTCACCCTTGAAGACGTCGCCGAGGCACAGGAGCAGCCGGCCTGGGCTGCGGTCGGCGCGATGACGCTCGGCGTGTTCGGGCTGGTCACGGCGGAGTTCCTGCCGGCGAGCCTGCTGACGCCGATGGCGGCGGAACTCGGCATCACCGAGGGCGCCGCCGGCCAGGCGGTGACGGCGACGGCGCTGGTGGCGCTGGTGGCCAGCCTGCTGGTCGCCGCCGTCACCCAGCGCATCGACCGGCGGCATCTGCTGATCGGTTTCTCCGTATTGCTCGTGGTTTCCAACCTGCTCGTCGCCTTCGCGCCGGGCCTGACGCTGCTGCTGGTGGGGCGGGTGCTGCTCGGCATCGCCATTGGCGGCTTCTGGGCGATGTCGGCGGCGCTCGCCATGCGGCTGGTGCCGGAGGCATTGGTGCCGCGGGCGCTGTCGATGATCTTCTCCGGCGTCTCGGCGGCGACCATCTTCGCTGCGCCGGTCGGCAGCTATCTCGGCCATCTCATCGGCTGGCGGGCGGTGTTCCTGCTGGTGGCCGGCCTCGGCGTGCTGACCATTGTCGCCCAGCTCATCACCCTGCCGCGCATGGCGCCGACCGGCTCGGCCGGGCTGCGCACCCTGGGCGAGGTGCTGCGCCGGCCAGGTATCGCGCTCGGCATGCTGGCGGCGATGCTGGCCTTTGCCGGCCACTTCGCCGTCTTCACCTATATCCGTCCGTTCCTGGAGACGGTCACCGGCGTCGGCATCAGCGCGATGTCGGGCATGCTGCTCGGCTTCGGCCTTGCCAATTTCGTCGGCACGCTGCTGGCCGGACCGCTGATCGAGCGCAGCCTGAAGCTGGCGCTGCTCTCGATGCCGCTGTTGATGGGCGCGCTTGGCATCGGCCTCGTCACCCTGCATGGCAGCCCGATGGGGCATGCGGCGCTGATCGCGCTGTGGGGCCTCGCCTTCGGCGCGGTGCCGGTCGCCTGGTCCACCTGGCTGACCCGCACGGTGCCCGATCAGGCGGAGACCGCCGGCGGCCTGCTCGTCGCCGCGGTGCAGCTGGCGATCTCGGTCGGCGCCGCCGGCGGCGGCCTGGTGTTCGAGTTCGACGGTGCCGCCGGCGTGTTCGCCGTCGCCAGCGTGGTGCTGCTCTCCGCCGCGCTCATCGTCCTGCTCGGCGTGCGCACGCGCCAGACGGCGGTCGTTTGAACCGGGCGGCGTTGCCCGTCCACGGCGCGAACCTCGCGGCGGCCGCTCCTTAACGGGATCGGCCGCCGCTCCGGCAACGGCGGGCGGAGCTCAGAGCGGCGCGGCCAGCAGCGCCCCGTCGGCCCGCGCCAGCACTTCCATCCGCACGCCGTAGATCGCCTCCAGGCGCGGCGGCGTGACGATGTCGGCCGGCGTGCCGCGGGCGATAAGGCGGCCCTGGCGCAGGGCGAGGATCTCGTCGCAGAAGCGCGCCGCCATGTTGATGTCGTGCAGCACCGCGATCACGCTGAGCTGCTTGACGGCGGAGAGCCGCCGCACCAGCGTCAGCACCTCGAGCTGGTGGGCGATGTCGAGCGCCGAGGTCGGCTCGTCGAGCAGCAGGCATTCGGCATCCTGCGCCACCAGCATCGCCAGCCAAGCGCGCTGGCGCTCGCCGCCGGAGAGCGTATCGACCAGCCGGTCGGCAAAGGGCGCGATGCCGGTCAGCTCGATCGCTTCGTCGACCTTGCGCCGGTCGATGTCGGAGAACTGGCCGAGCGCGCCGTGCCAGGGATAGCGCCCGAGCGCCACCAGCTCGCGCACCAGCAGGCCGGCGGCCGGCGGCGCGGCCTGCGGCAGATAAGCGAGCTTGCGGGCGAAGCCGCGGTCGGTCCACTCGCCGAGCGCACGGCCGGCGAAGCGCACCGTGCCGCCGGAGGCCGGCTGCTGGCGGGCGAGTATCTTCAGGAGCGTCGATTTGCCGGAGCCGTTATGGCCGATCAGCCCGATCACCCGCCCCGTCGGCAGCACGAGCGTCAGCGGCTCCAGCAGCACCCGTCCGGGCACGTCGAAGCGCACCTCGTCGAGGTCGAACAGCGGCGGAGCGACCTCATCGACCGCGTCGGGCAAGGACGACATGAGCGGCGGGTTCAAGCGGTGTCCTTCCTGAAGGCGAGCGTCCGATGGCGGATTGCAAGGCCGGCTTACGCCATTGCATCGGTGATCGTCAAATAGGCGACAGTATAGATCGAGCCTCGGCAAGTTCATTGCGGCCCCCGCTTCCGTCCGCGCGCCGCTTGATTGTAATATTTACAAACAAAGATCGCGCAGAGATCCGCTCCGGCACGCGTGACCTGCATCGGCGGAACGGCCGGCGCGGTGGCCGACCGGCGCGCGGAGGATGGAACGTCTGCCGGCCTGCGCCGTTGCCCCGTTGAAACCGACGACGAGGTGTTCCGTGCAGACGAAGATGCTCGCCGAGGCCGGTGGCCTGCGCACATTCGCCATCATCCTGGAAACCGGCGACGAGGCCATGGCGTCGCTTCAGGCTTTCGCCGAGCGCGAGCAGCTGACCGCCGCCCATTTCTCGGCGATCGGCGCGTTCCGCGCGGCGGTGATCAGCTATTTCGACTGGGAGCGGAAATCCTACGACAAGATCCCGGTCGACGAGCAGGTCGAGGTGGCCTCGCTGTCCGGCGACGTTGCGCTGGATCCGCGAGGCAAGCCGGCCATCCACGTGCATGTGGTACTCGGGCGCCGGGACGGCACCGCGCTGGCGGGCCATCTCACGAAAGGCGAGGTGCGTCCGACGCTGGAGATCATCCTCACCGAAACGCCGGCGCATCTGCACAAGCGGGTCGACGAAGAAAGCGGGCTGGCTCTCATCCGCATCGCCGATCGCGTCTGAAAGCCAGCCCGGCACTCCACGGCGTGCCGGCTACGCCATCTCCACCACGACCTTGCCGAAGGCGCCGCGCTCGAGATGGTCGAGCGCGTCCGGCAGCGCGGCGAGGGGGTAGCGGGCGTCGATCACCGGTTCGATGCCGGTGCGCTCGACAGCCGCGACGAAGTCCTCCAGCCCCCGCCGATGGCCGACGCTGATCCCCTGCAGCGTGACGTTCTTGAGCATGAGCGGGCCGCCCGGCGCGACGATCTCGAATCCCTCCAGCACGCCGATCTGCGAGATGCGCCCGCCCACCGCCGTCGCCTGCACCGCCTTGCCGGTATGGGGACCACCGACGGTTTCGAGGATATGGTCGACGCCGCGATCGCCGGTCAGCGTCAGCACGGCCTCCACCCAATCCTCCCGCGAGCGGTCGATGCCGTGGCGCGCGCCGAGCGCCTTCGCCCGCGCGAGCTTGTCGGCGCTGCTGGAAACGACGATCACCTCGGCGCCGTGCGCCCGCGCGATCTGCACGCCGAACAGCGCGACCCCGCCGGTACCTTCGATAAGCACGGTCTCGCCGGCATGCAGCCGCCCGGTCTCGATCAGGGCGAACCAGGCGGTGAGCCCGGCGCAGGGTAGGGTGCTTGCCGCCGCATCGCCCAGCGTCGCCGGTGCGCGGACGAACCAGTCCTCCGGAAAGGCGACATATTCGGCCAGCACCCCCGGACAGGTGCCGCCAAGCGTCCGATAGGGCGGCCGGCGGGCATCGCCGCGCGGCCTGCCGTCGATCCAGCCGGGAGCGAAGGTGGAGATCACCCGGTCGCCGGCGCGGAAGCGGCCGGCTCCCTCGCCGGTCTCGACCACCGTGCCGGCGAGATCGGAGGCCGGGGTGAAGGGAAAGGCGAGGGCGAGGCCCATGCCGGTCTCGATCATCAGCTTGTCGCGATAGTTCAGCGAGACCGCGGCGGCCTTCACCAGCACCTCGCCCGGTTGCGGGGCAGGGCGCGCCACGGTCTCCAATCGCAGCTGCCCGCGGCCGAGCCCGTTCATCTCCCAGCGTTTCATAGTTTCGTTCATTGCCAGCTCCTGCTTGCGCGGTAGGGTGGCTTTCCATGTATCGTTGATCAGTAGGATGCGGTGGGGATAAAAGCTCCCGATATTGTATCCGCAGAGGACACGATCAGATGCGCGAGATGCTGAACGGCCTCGATGTCTTCGTCGCCGCGGTGGAAGCCGGCAGCTTCGCCGCCGCCGCCGAGCGCACCCACCTCACCCGCTCGGCGGTGGCCAAGACGGTGGCGCGGCTGGAGACGCGGCTCGGCACCCGGCTGTTTCACCGCACCACGCGCAGCCAGGCGCTCACCGAGGACGGGCAGCTCTATTACGAGCGCTGCCAGCGCGCGCTGGAGGAGGTGCGGGCGGCCCAGGCGGTGCTGGAATCGGGGCGGCGCGAGGCGACGGGACGTCTGCGGGTCTCGGTTCCCGTGCTGTTCGGCCGCCGCTGCGTCGCCCCGGTACTGGCCGCGCTGGCGGCGAGGCACCCCAGGCTGGAGCTCGACCTTTCCTTCAGCGACCGGCCGGTCGATCTCATCGAAGACGGCTTCGATCTCGCCATCCGCAACGCGGCGATCGGCGACGGCGCGGGGCTGATGACGCGCACGGTCGGGCTGCAGCGCATGGTGGTGTGCGCGGCGCCGTCCTATCTCGTTGCGCACGGCGCGCCCAGCGGGCTGGAGGATTTCGCCGCCCACCACGCCGTGACCTATGGACGGGCGGGGCGCATCCGCAGCTGGCAGTTTCCCTTCGAGGCGGGGCGGCCGCTGGAGGCGACGCCGCCGAGCCGGCTGCGCTTCGACGATCTGGAAGCGATCGCCGAGGCGGCCGAAGCCGGCCACGGCCTCGCCTGGCTGCCCTGCTGGCTGATCCGCGACCGGGTCCGTGCCGGCACCCTGGTGCCGGTGATGAAAAACCTGCCCCAGCTGGTCTTCACCACCTATGCGCTGTGGCCGCAGGCGCCGCAGCTGCCCTTGCGGGTGCGGCTCGCCCTCGATGCCCTCGTCGCCGAGCTTCCGGGCAGCGCCGAGCTGTGAGCGGCGCCGATTGTGAAGCCGCGGCGGAGCCTCTAAACCGGACCTGAGCCGTCGCCGCGATCGCGACGACCGCCCCGGTATCAATTTGCGGACGGATGACCTTGGCCAAGTCCCAATCCCACAAGTCCCAATCCCACAAGTCCCAATCCCACGAGTCCCAATCCCACGAGTTCCTGCCCGCCTATGTGAGGCCCGTGCTGGCCGGCTTCCGGAAGTTCCGCGCCTTCCTGCACGAGACCGGGTTCCCCGCCATAGGCGACCACCCGATTTTCGCGGTGCGCGACGAAGCGTCCAACCTGGTCGTCAGCTATCTGGCCGCCGGCGGCGAGCGCGGGTTGGCCAGCTGGATCGCCGATCAGGTCGCGGCGGTGCATACGAGCGCCGCCTTCGCCAGGCATGCCGCCGAACTGAGCGCCCGCGAGCCCGAGCGCCGCATCCCGCGCATGCGCGACGTGCTGCCGCCGCTGCCGGAGCCGGCGGTGATGCAGGCGGACCTGCAGCGGGAGCTGGCGGCGGCGCTGCGGCGCATCCCGCATGAGCAGGTCGATGCCCTGCTGCGGCACGTGCTGCGCACCGGGCTTTTCGCCGAGGCGTTCGGCCGGCAGTCGCTGGGCAACTGGCTGGAGGACTTCTTCCACGCGCAGCGTTCGGTGGCGCTGCGCATGCTCGAATGGCTCGATACGCCGGAATCGGTCGGGCCGGAGCGGCAGATGCTGCTCGACATCGCCGTGCGGCACTATCTCCAGGTGCGCTATTTCGAGCGCGCCTATGATCTGCTCAGCCGCGCGGCGGCGCGCCGGCCGCCGGGGCGGGAGGTCGATACCCGCTTCCTGGAGGGGCTCTGGTACACCGCGTTCCGTCTCGGGCGCCGCGACGAGGCGCGTGCCTGGCTCGACGAATGGGCGCGGATCCGGCCGCTGCTGCGCCAGCCGCTGGTCAACAAGGCGGTGCTGGCCTCCTATGACGACAAGCAGCAGGCCTGCATGCTGCTGGAGAAGACCGGGGTGCTGCACGGCCGCTCCACGGTCGCCGGCCAGGTGCTGTACAGCGAGTACAGTATCGAGCTCGGCCGCGTGCATCAGGCGGAAATGTCGATCCGCCACGTCATCGACATCACCCAGACGCCGGAAGTGCCGGCTCCGGTGGAGTATCTGATCGCGCTTCACAACATCCTCAGCCTGGATGGCGGCAACACCACGATCCTGCGCGAGGTGTTCCGCCGCTATGAGATGGAACTCGCCTGGGAGACCTTCGGCATCGACACGGTGACCGATCTCAGCCGCGACGTGGAGGCGCCGGAGGCGCGGGTGGCGGTGGTGATGACCGCCTTCAATGCACAGGACCATATCGCCCGCGCCATTGAAGGCGTGCTCGGACAGAGCGTGCCGGGGGTGCGTCTGATCATCGTCGACGATTGCTCGGGCGACGGCACGCAGGCGGTCTGCGCGCCGCTGGCCGCCGCCGGCCGGCTCACCTATCTGCGCACACCGCGCAATGTCGGCACCTACGCCGCGAAGAATCTCGGCATCGCCGAGGCGCTGCGGGCGGGTTGCGACTATGTCGCCTTGTGCGATTCCGACGATTTCTGGCTACGCACCCATGTCGCGCATCATTTGCGGGCGATGCACGGCCGGCCGGAGCTCAAATGCACCAGTTCGCAATGGCTGCGGGTGCGATCGGACGCCACCATCGAATGCGGCCTGCGCGGCCGCTACATCGAGGAATGCCCGCATTCGACCTTCTTCGCCGCCGACGTGTTCGAAAAGGTCGGCCTGTTCGATTCGGTGCGCTTCGGCGCCGATCGCGAGTTCCAGCAGCGGGTGCGGCTGCATTTCGGCTCCTCGGCGCTCTCGGGCATCGGCATGGTGCTGACGCTCGGCCGGCGGCACGGATTGTCGCTTACCCAGCACGGCGCCGGCGCCATCTCGCAATTCAGCGAGTCGCCCATGCGCATCGCCTATTGGAAGGCGTGGAACGACTGGCACGATGTCGAACTCGCGGCCGGCCGCCTGCCGCGCACCGACGGCACTCCCGATTTCCGGCCATTCCCGGTGCCGGACGAGATGCTGCCGTGAGGAATTTAAGCCGCGTGCGGTAGCGGACTGCCTGTCGATATTTCGCCGAAGAGGCGTTGCCAAACTGCCACAGCCTGCGTCGACCACCGCCGATTACCTTGCGTCACCGCAACCAGCTCGCGCAGGCGCAACACCGCGCGGTTGCGAAAAGCCAGTGCAACCCTGGCCGTGCGCCCGTAGATTCTTGGCACAACCGGCGATTATCCAAAGAATCATAATGTGGCGTTGAAATGCACGCGATTGCCACAATTGAACGACGCTGAATTATCCCCGCCTCAGCGCTGTTGCCAACATGAATTGTATCGCTCATGTGATGAAAGACTTTATTCTCGGAAAAAAACAGAGAATATTAACGCTGAAAATCAAGGATTAACTATGTATACGCGACCGCGATAGCGGGCAGTAGGCCGCATGGCAGGTGCTCCAACACTGCGATCGAGGCCCACCGCCAGCCGTCCAGGAGGGAGGCGCCGCCGGCTGAGCCAACAAAGACTTGGCCGTGTGACATATTTATCATTTCCTCTGCCGCTGCGTTGCGGCATTATCCCGGCATACGAATTCCTGTGGTTGTTGGTTCTGACGCTGCCTAGCTGTTCGCCAACTTCAGATTTCAAGGGTGCTGGCCATGAAGAAACTTCTCCTTGCTGCTGTTAGCGTCGTCGCTCTGGCCAGCCCGGCCCTTGCTGCCGACCTGGCCGCCAAGTATCCGGTGAAGGCCGCCGTCGTCGCGGTTCCGGTGTTCACCTGGACCGGCTTCTATATCGGTGCCAACCTCGGCTACACGTGGTCGGACGGTTCGGGCGGCTCCACCATCGACGGCTATGGCGTCGGCAGCTGGGCCGGCAGCGGCAACGGCTTCACCTATGGCGGCCAGATCGGCTACAACTACCAGGTTGATGCCTGGGTGTTCGGTGTCGAGGCTGACATTCAGGGCGTCGCCGGCAGCGGCAGCTATGGCGGCATCGCCGGCTCCACCTGGTACGGCAACGACTTCGACACCGATTATTTCGGCACCATCCGCGGCCGTATCGGCTACGCCTGGGATCGCGTCCTGGTGTACGGCACCGCCGGTGCGGCCTATGGCCAGACTTCGGTCAGCGGCTCGATCAACGGCGTCGCCTACGACTCCTCGGCCGACTACTGGACCTGGACCGTGGGTGCGGGTGTCGAATACGCCTTCGCCGACAACTGGACCGTCAAGGGTGAATACCTCTACATCGGCGATCCGGACACCAAGGCTGAACTGCCGGGCACCAGCGACAGCTGGGGTCACATCAACACCAACGTGGTTCGCCTCGGCGTGAACTACAAGTTCTGATCGGCCGCCGGCCATATGGCCGGCTCTTCCGACCGGACATGGTGCTGAAGCGCTGTTTCGATATTGTTTGATAGGGCGGGATCGGACCTCGGGTCGGATTCCGCCCTGATCATTTCCGGCCTCTCATTCCCTGGGGTCGGCCCGCTCGCCGGCCATGCGGCGTTCCCGGGCCGGCAGGCCCGCCCCGCGCGACTGGTTTTGCCGACATCGAGAAGACGGGCATCACGCCCAACAGGCGCGCCATCCGCGCCGCCCGGTGCGCCGATGAACGGCGCAACCTCGATGCCTGTTCTGGAGCGATATTCGCGCTCGATGTGCAGCCCGCCCGTCGCGTCGGCGGCCGCGCCCTAGTCGCGCAGCGATGCCAGCATCCTCAGCGTGTGCCGGCCGATCATGCGCTCCTCGTCGGTCGGCACGACCAGCAGCGGAACGGTGCTGCCGGCCGCCTCGATGCGCGCCGCGCCGGCGGCATTGGCCTCCGGATCCAGCCTTGCGCCGAGCCAGGCCAGCCGCCCAGCGATGCGGGCGCGCACCTCCGGCGAATGCTCGCCAATGCCGGCGGTGAAGACCAGAGCGTCGAGCCCGCCGAGCGTGGTGGCGAGCGCGGCGATCGCCTGCGCCACTTTGAGGCAGAAGAACTCCACCGCCAGCGCCGCCTCCGGCGCGGGGCTGGCGATGAGTTCGCGCATGTCGTTGCTGATGCCGGACAGGCCCAGCAGCCCGCTTTCATTATAGAGCATGCGACCGACTTCGGCGGCGGAGAGGCCCTTCTGCTCGATGAGGTGCAGCACCACGCCGGGGTCCAGCGCTCCCGAGCGGGTGCCCATGGGCAGGCCGTCCAGCGCGGTGAAACCCATGGTCGATTCGATACTGCGCCCTTCCTTCAGCGCACAGGCGGAGGTGCCGGAGCCGAGATGCGCCACCACGACCCGGCCGCGGCCGATCTCCGGCTCGGTCCGCCGCAGCGCCGAGGCGACATATTCATAGGAAAGCCCATGGAAGCCGTAGCGGCGGACGCCCTCGTCATAAAGCGCGCGCGGCAGGGCGAAGCGCTCGGAGAGTTCCGGATGCCCGCGGTGGAAGGCGGTGTCGAAGCAGGCAACTTGCGGCAGGTCCGGGCGGCGTTCGCGCAGCACGCGGATGGGATCGAGATTGCTGAGCTGGTGCAGCGGCGCCAGCGGGATGAAGCCGTTCAGGGTCGCCAGCACCGCGTCGTCGACTAGCACCGGCCCGGAATAGACCGGTCCGCCATGCACCACGCGGTGGCCGACGCCGATCATGCGATAATCGCGGATCCGCGGCAGCAGCCAGTCGCCGATCACATGCTGCGCTGTGGTGGCGGTCGCGATCTCGTCGGCGCCGAAGGATCGGTCGACCAGCGCGCCGCCGGCGGCATCCTTGACCCGAAGCCGGGGCAGCCGGCCAATGCCGTCGAGCGCGCCGCCGAGCACCAGCGCAATGTCGTCGCCCTCCACCCGATAGAGCTTGAACTTGATGCTGGAGGAACCCGCATTGATGACGAGCAGGGCAGGGATGGCAGCGGTCGCGGCGGAATCTGTCACGGCGGAGCCCCAATATGGCGGTGCGGCGCGCCAGCCTAGCAGCCCTCGCCGCATCCGACACCCGTGGCTTTCCTGATAGCGGCCGGATCATCCGCCCATGGAGCCGGATCGGCTCGACCGTACACCGCACCGGCCTGGCTGTCGGGTGCCGCATCGCCGGTGTGCGCCTATCGGCAGCCCCATGAGAACGCAACCGGTGTGGATTCAATCATCCGATTGGTTGAGAGGCGGTGGCGAAATCAGCCCTCTTCGGCGGCCCGCAACTGCTTGTCGAGCAGCTTGCGCTCGACGGTGCGCAGATGATTGCGCATGAAATTGGCCGCGCCGGCCATGTCGCGATGCTCGATGGCGTCGACGATCGCCTCATGCTCCTTGAAGCTGTGGTGGTCCGGTGCCGGCTTGACGGGCAGGGCGCGCAGCCGCCCCCAGGTGACGGCGCGGCGCACCGCGTTCAGCGTGTCGAACAGGCCGAGCAGCAGGCCGTTCTGCGTCGCTTCGGCGATGGTGCGGTGCAGGCGGGTGTCCCAGCCCTCATATTGCCGCCAGCTGTCGGCCTGCCGCGAGCGGGCGAGGCACAGCCGCATCTCGGCGATGTCCGCCGGCGTGGCGGTGAAGGCGGCGGCGCGGGCGATCTCCGGCTCGATCACGATGCGGGCGCGCATCACCTCGGCGGGGTTGGAGCGCCGGGCCAGCGCCGTGATGTCGGCGAAGGTGTCCAGCGGCCGGCTGCCCATGAAGGTGCCCTTGCCGACATGCCGCCAGATCTGCCCTTCCGATTCCAGGACGTCCAGCGCCTTGCGCAGTTCGGTGCGCGAGACGCCGAGCGCCGCCGACAGCTCCCGTTCCGGCGGCAGTCGCCCCTCATCGGCAAGGTCGCTTTGGGCAAGAAAGGCCCGCAACTGGGTGACGGTGCTCTTTTCAGCGTGCGGATCGGCGTCGGTCAACATGTCCATGCGCATCAACCAAATATGGAATTGGTTCAATCTATGTCGTGGTGCGCGCCTTGGGTCAAGCCGATTTGAACTTGACCATGCGACAGGCCCAATGTAAACCAAATGATAATTGGTATTCAACCTCGCGGAATATTTCGGCGGTTGGCCAGGGGGCGGAACCAACCGCTCGGCACTCACGGGAGACTGGAAATGCTCAAGAATATCGTGAAAGGGCTGTGCGGCGCGTCGGGCGTGGCACTTATCATTGGTTTCGGCGCCGCCGTTCTGGCTGCGCCGCAGGCCGAAGCCAAGGTGCGCGTCGCCTATGGCGACATCGCCAGCGTCGAGAATCTGCATCTGCTGGCGGCCTTCGAGCTCGCCAAGCAGAAGGGGGTCGACATCGAGATGACCTATCTGAAGTCCGAGGACATCGCCGCCCAGGCGGTGGTCAGCGGGCAGGCGGATATTGGCGTCGGCGGGCCCTATGCGCTGATCCAGAAGGTGAAGGTGCCGGTACGCATCTTCCTGCAGCTCTCGACGCTGCGCTTCTATCCGGCGGTCAATGCCGAATTCTACAAGAGCTGGAAGGACCTGAACGGGCAGGAGGTCGCGGTGCACTCGCGCGGTTCCGGCACCGAGGCCATCATGAGGCTGATGGAGCAGAAGCAGGGGATCAAGTTTTCCAAGATCAGCTACATCCCCGGCTCGGAAGTGCGCACCGGCGCACTGCTGCAGGGTAATGTGAAGGCGACCATCGTCGATTCCAATGGACGCCGGCTGCTGGAGCAGAAGGCCCCCGGCAAGTTCGTCATCCTGCCGATGGATGGCGTCAACGCCACCGACGAGGCGCTGTTCGCGCGGCAGGACTATCTCGAGAAGAACCCGAAGGAGGTCGACGTCATCGTCGAGTCGATCCTCACCACGTGGCGCGAGGTCACCAAGAACCCGGCCGTGGTCGCCGAATGGCGCGCCAAGTACAAGCTGCTGCCCGACCTGCCGGCCGATCAGGTGGCGGAAATCACGCCGTACTTCACCGAGTTGGCGGAAGGAAAGGCCTTTCCGCTCAATGGCGGCGGCGCCGCGGCGGCCAAGGACGACTTCGCCTTCTACACCCTCTCGGGCCAGCTGACCGGCGAGCCGGCCAGCCTGAAGGTCGAGGAGTTCTGGGCGCTCGAGCCGCTCAACCGCGTGCTCGGCAAAGTCGGCACCAATTGAGGCGGGTGGCATGTCGGCACCCGCTCACGCAAATGGCTCCCCGCGAGCTATTTCGGGCACCGGGGCTTCCTCCTTCTGGGGGAAGCTTCTGGAGCATCGCACGGCCCTCTGGCGAACCGCCTCCATAGGTTTGTTCTTTCTCATCTGGGAGATCGCCGGCCGCATCCCGATCAGCTTCGCCTTTCCGACCTTCCTGGAGACGCTGCGCGCCTTCCTGACCATGCTGTTCAACGGCGCCTTCGTCGCGGCCTATGCCGAGACCCTGCAGCCGCTGGTGATCGGCATCAGCATCTCCGCCGTGCTCGGCGTCAGTCTGGGCATCGTGATGGGCCTCTCGCGCTTTGCCGAATGGCTCGTCGCGCCGGTGTTCGTCGTGCTGCAGGCGGCGCCGATGGCGGCGCTCATTCCGCTGATCACCTTCGTCTACGGCATCGGCCTGGTGTCCAAGACCCTGGCGGTGGTGATGCTGGCCCTCCCGGTGATCGCCCTCAACGGCTACAAGGCAGTACGAAACACCAATCCGTCATTGGTCGACATGTGCCGCTCCTTTCAGGGCAGCTGGTGGCAAAGGATCGTAAAGATCATCCTGCCCGACGCCTCGCCAGTAATCTTTGCCGGCTTACGACTTGGCCTCGCCGCCGGCTTCATCGGCGTCATTCTCGCCGAACTGCTTATCACGCCTACCGGAATCGGCGATCTCATCACCTATCACCGGTCGGTGGCCGACTATCCCGAAATGTATGCCGCCGTCGTTTCCATCATCCTCGTCTCGACGCTGACGCTGTCCGCTCTGGAGGCCTTCGAGGTCCGGGTACTGCGTCCCGAGAAGCGAAAGGGCTGAGCCATGCGCAACATAACAGCCGCGGCGACCACCGCCGTCGAAACACCGTCGCCGGACGCCGCCGTCGAAGTGCGCGGCATCAGCAAGATGTATGCGGACATGGAGGCGCTGCGCTCCATCGACCTCGATTTTCCGGCCGGCAAGCTGACGACGCTGCTCGGCCCCTCCGGTTGCGGCAAGACCACGCTGCTCAAGATCATTGCCGGCCTCATTCCCGCGACCAGCGGCGAGGTGCGGGTGAACGGCGTGCCGGTGACCGGGCCTGGCCCGGAACGTGCCTTCGTGTTCCAGGATTTCGCGCTGATGCCTTGGGCGACGGTGATGCGCAACGTCGCCTTCGGGCTGGAGCTGAAGGGCATGGGCAAGACCGAGCGGCAGGCGATCGCCCGGAAATACATCGCCGAAGTGGGGCTCACCGGTTTCGAGGAGAAGTATCCGCACGAACTCTCCGGCGGCATGCGGCAACGTGTCGGTCTCGCCCGTGCCTTCGCGGTGAACGCCGACGTGCTGCTGCTCGACGAACCGTTCTCGGCGGTGGACGAGCAGAACCGCCGCAAGTTCCAGGAGGATCTGCTGCGCCTCGTCGAACTGGAGAAGAAGACCTTCATCTTCGTCACCCATTCCATCGAGGAAGCGGTCTACTGTTCGGACCGCATCGTCATCCTGTCGCGTCGCCCCGGCCGGGTGGCGCAGATCATCGAGCCGGAGATCGATCGCACCGCCAGTCCCGATGCCATCCGCCGCGACCAGGGCTACCTCGATACCGTCGAGGAGATCTGGCAGGGCCTCAAGCGCTATGTCGATTAGGAGCGGACGATGACTCTTTTCGGCTATCGCGTGCCGATGATGGCCTCGCTGCTGGCGTGGTGCGTCATTTGGGAAATCGTCGGGCAGCTCGGCCTGTCCTTCCTGGTCCCGCCGCTTTCCGACGTGCTGGTGGCGGCGTTCTCGCTGGTGCAGACCGGTACCTGGCAGGCGGCGGCGCTGACCACGCTGAACAGCTTCGTCATCGGCATGGCGCTCGCCATCGTCGTCGGGGTGGTGCTCGGCCTGCTGATGGGCCGCTTTCCGGTGGCGGACAATCTGTTCGGCATCTGGGTCAACATCTTCGTGTCGGCGCCGCTCTCGGCGCTGGTGCCGGTACTGATGATCCTGTTCGGCATGGGCGAGACCACGGTGGTGGTCACTGTCTTCCTCTTCGCGGTGTGGATCATCGTGCTGGATACCCGCGCCGGCATCCAGGCGGTTCCCCGCTCGCTTGAGGAGATGGGGCGCAGCTATGGGGCAGGGGGGCTTCGCCTCTATACCAAGATCATCCTTCTCGCCGCCTTGCCGGAAATCCTCGCCGGCATCCGCCTTGGCATGGTGCGCGGCGTGAAGGGCGTGGTTATCGGGCAGTTGCTCGTTTCCATCATCGGCTATGGCGAATTGTTCGAGCTCTACTCGCGCAATTTCGACATGGAAAACTTCTGGGCACTGACGATCATCCTGTTCGCCGTGGCGATGGGACTGTCAGCCTTGATTGAGAACATCGAAAAACGCGTCGAATATTATGCAGGAGTCCGCTGATGAACGCACCGCTTGACACCACCGCCTATGTGATCACCCCGCCGGGCATCCCGACCCTGCCGGTGGCCGGCAGCGACAAGCTGTTCCCCATCCACCGCATCTACTGCGTCGGCCGCAACTATGCCGAGCACGCGATCGAGATGGGGCATGATCCGAACAAGGAGCCGCCCTTCTTCTTCCAGAAGAACCCGGACAACGTCATCACCGGCGGCACCTTCCCCTATCCCGACAAGTCCAAGGACGTGCATTACGAGCTCGAAATGCTGGTGGCCATCGGCAAGGGCGGGGTGAACATCCCGGTCGAGAGCGCGATGGACCATGTGTGGGGTTATGGCGTCGGCCTCGACATGACCCGCCGCGACCTCCAGGGCGAGGCCAAGAAGCTCGGCCGCCCGTGGGAAGTCGGCAAGGCTTTCGAGGCTTCCGCGCCCTGCTCCGCGCTGGTGCCGGCTTCGCAGATCGGCCATCCCACCGATGGCAAGGTGTGGCTGAAGGTGAATGGCGAACTGCGCCAGAGCGGCGACCTGAACCAGATGATCTGGAAGGTGCCGGAGATGATCTCCTATCTTTCCGGCCTGTTCACGCTGGTGGCGGGCGACATCATCATGTCCGGCACGCCGGCGGGCGTCGGCGCCATTGTGCGCGGCGATCGCATGGAAGGTGGTGTCGACGGTGTTGGCACGCTCGACGTGACCGTGGTCTGATCCTCACATCCATCGACGTCATCCAGACAAGCCCGCCGGTCATTGTGGCCGGCGGGTTTTTTATTGCCGTGCAAGACGTTGCACGAGTCATTCCTGTGATTGACGCTAATTACCATAGAGTCTATAGAAAATATGTTGACCTGTTGCCGCTCCTGAGTTCTTCTTGGGGCGAGAAGCGCGGCGGTGGTCGCGACGGGCGAGGATTGGCGGATATGAGGCGCACGTTTCGATGTTGCTCCTGAACCAGGCGCGGTGATGCCTGGCTCCGCACATCCATCACGTCCATTTTCCATGAGTTTTGACGATGACGCTCACGACATTGCCCCCGACCGCCGGCTCCGGCCTTGATGTTTTGTGGTTTCTGCCGACGCACGGGGACGGTCGCTACCTTGGGACGGCGACGGGGGGGCGGGCGGTGACGCTGGACTATCTGCGTCAGGTGGCGCAGGCAGCGGACACGCTGGGCTTCTACGGGGTGCTGATCCCGACGGGGAAGAGCTGCGAGGATTCCTGGCTGGTGGCCTCGGCGCTGGCGCCGGTGACGAAGAAGCTGCGCTATCTGGTGGCGGTGCGGCCGGGGCTCGCCTCGCCGACGCTCTATGCACGGATGACTGCCACGCTTGACCGCATCGCCGACGGGCGGCTGCTGATCAACATCGTCACCGGCGGCGACCCGGTGGAGAACGCCGCCGACGGGATCTTCCTCGACCACGACCAGCGCTACGAGGTGACGCGGGAATTCCTCGACATCTACCGCCCGCTGCTGGCCGGCGAGACGGTGAGCTATGAAGGCAAGCACCTGAAAGTGGAGGGTGCCTCGGTGCTGTTCCCGCCGGTGCAGGCGGGCGGGCCGAAGCTGTATTTCGGCGGTTCGTCGGAGGCGGCGAACGCGGTGGCGGCCGAGCATGTCGACGTCTACCTGACATGGGGCGAGCCGCCTTCGGCGGTGAAGGCGAAGATCGCCGAGGTGCGGCGGCAGGCGGAGGCGCGCGGGCGCAAGGTGCGCTTCGGCATCCGGCTGCATGTCATCGTGCGCGAGACCAATGCCAAGGCGTGGGCAGCGGCGGAGGAACTGATCAGCCATGTCGACGACGCGACGATCGCGGCGGCGCAGAGCGTGTTCGCGCGGCTGGATTCGGTGGGCCAGGCGCGGATGCGGGCGCTGCATGGCGGCCGGCGCGACAAGCTCGAGGTGAGCCCGAACCTGTGGGCGGGTGTCGGTCTGGTGCGCGGCGGCGCCGGGACCGCGCTGGTGGGCGATGGAGCGACGGTGGCGGCGCGCATTGAGGAATATGCGGAGCTCGGCATCGAGAGCTTCATCTTCTCCGGCTATCCGCATCTGGAGGAAGCCTATCGCGTCGCCGAGCTTGTTTTGCCCCGGTTGAAGCTCAACCACGACATCGCCCGCGCGTCCGCGACCGTGAATACGGGTCCGTTCGGCGAAACCATCGCCAATGACTATCGCCCCGTCCGGCAGGTGTCGCAGTCATGAGCGGCGGGCTGAACATTGTCGGCATCAGCGGCAGCCTCTCGGCGCCGTCCCGCACCCTCGGGCTGGTGCAGTTCGTGACGGAGCGGCTCGCGCGCGAACTCGACGCCCGGGCGCAGGTCGTCGACGTCTCACGCCTGCCGCAGCTCGGTGCAATGCGTTCGCGCGAGGCGGCCGGGCGCGAGGAAACGGCCGCCTTCGCTGCCGTCGAGGCGGCGGATCTCCTCGTGGTCGGCTCGCCGGTCTATAAGGGCTCCTATTCCGGCCTGTTCAAGCACTTCATCGACTTCGTCGACTATGGCGGCCTGGTGGGTAAACCGGTGGCACTGCTGGCGACCGGCGGCAGCGAGCGCCACGCCCTCGTCATCGAACATCAGCTGCGGCCGCTATTCGCCTTCTTCCAGGCGCAGCCGCTCGGCACCGGCCTGTTCCTCACCGACCGTGAATGGTCCGGCGCCGCGCTGATCGGCGAGCCGGCGGAGCGGCGCTTCGAGCGGCTGGTGCACGAGGCGACGTTGGCGGTGCGTCGCTCGTCCCATCCCCTGGCCATTGCGGCGGAGTGAAGCCATGAGCGGCGCCGCCCGGTCCAGGGAACGATGTAGCGCCACGCGCTGACGGCGCGCGGCCTTCACGTTCAATCTTCCATTCATGCGCCGCCGCAGCGAGGGGAAATCTCGCGCGAGGAAAGCCGGCGCTCGACCTCAAGGATCTCGTGAATGAAACGTTTTTTCCGGGCCGCGACGCTCTCCCTTGCGCTGCTGGGCACCGCCATCGGCTCGGCTTCGGCCGAAGGGCTGATCCGCATTTCCGAGCAGTTCGGCACGCTCTACATTCCCTTCCACATCCTGCGCGACCAGAACCTGATCGAGAAGCACGCCAAGGAACTCGGCATCGACGTCAAGGTCGAATGGCTGAAGCTCTCCGGCGGCAACGCGGTGAACGATGCGCTGCTCTCCGGTTCGGTCGATATCGCCTCGGCCGGGATCGGGCCGTTCTTCACCGTGTGGGACCGCACCAAGGGGGCGGTGAAGATCGTCGGCGCCTTCGGGGCAACGCCGAACTATCTCCTCACCAATAAGCAGGACATCAAGAGCCTCAAGGATTTCGGGCCGAACGACCGCATCGCCACGCCGGCCGCCGGCGTCTCGGTGCAGGCGCGCACCCTGCAGATCGCCGCCGAAAAGGAGTTCGGCCCCGGCAATCAGGGTAAGCTCGATTCCCTCCAGGTGACGCTGCCGCATCCGGACGCGACCGCCGCGTTGATTTCCGGCTCCACCGAGATTACCGGGCACCTCTCCAACTCGCCATTCCAGGAGCAGGCGCTGAAGGACCCCAAGGTCCACAAGGTGTGGTCCTCCTATGACGTGCTGGGCGGTCCCTTCACCCCCACCGTCGCCTATACGACGTTGAAATGGCGCGATGCCAATCCCAAGACCTATGAGGCGTTCTTCCGCGCCTTCAAGGAGGCGACCGAAATCGCCGCGAAGGATCATCAGCTGGCGGCGGACACTTACGTGAAGATCGAGAAGTCCAAGCTCGATCCGGCCTTCGTCAAGCAGATCATCGACAATCCCGAGGTGCGGTTCACCCTGGTGCCGCTGAAGAGCGAAGCCTTCGGCGCGTTCCTCTTCCGCACCGGCGCCATCAAGACCGATCCGGGCAGCTGGAAGAGCTATACTTTCCCCGAGCTGCACGACCAGGCGGGGAGCTGAGCGATGCTCGCCCCGGCCATAGAGAGGACGCGAGACACGAGAACGGCCGTGCCGGTGTTGGAGGCACGCGGCCTGACCCTCGACTATGCGACCGAGCGCGGTCCGGTGCGGGCAGTCGATACGGTGGATTTCACCATTGCCGAAGGCGAGCGGCTGGTACTGCTCGGCCCCTCCGGTTGCGGCAAGTCGTCAATCCTCAAGGCTGCGGCGGGGTTCCTCACGCCCACCGCCGGTACTATCGGCCTGCGCGGACGACCCATCAAGGGGCCGGGGCCGGACCGCATCGTGGTGTTCCAGGAGTTCGACCAGCTGCTGCCCTGGAAGACAGTGCTGGACAATGTCGCCTTTCCGCTGGTGGTCGCTCGCCGCAAGAAAAAGGGCGAAGCACGTGAGATTGCCGCTGATGCCTTGCGGCGGGTCGGGCTGGAGCGGGTGCTGAACAGCTATCCGCACACGCTTTCGGGCGGCATGAAGCAGCGCGCAGCCATCGCACGGGCTCTGGCGGCGAGCCCGGATGTGCTGCTCATGGACGAGCCCTTCGCGGCGCTCGACGCGCTCACGCGGTTGCAGATGCAGCGCGACCTGATGGACATCGCCCGCGAGACCGGGCTGACATTGCTATTCGTCACTCACGATATCGACGAGGCCGTGCTGATCGGCACGCGGCTGCATCTTCTCAGCCTCCATCCCGGACGAACCATCACCACGCTGGACGTCTCGGCTTTCGACATACGCGACCTGGGCTCCGCCGCCTTCGAGACCGTGAGCCGGAAGGTGCATGCGACGCTGTTCGGTGACGCAGGAGCGCAGCGATGACTGATATTCCCGTGCACAGTGCCGAGATCGGCGCGGCTGGGCCGCGTCATTGGCGTGACGGCGTCAGGCGCGTGAGCCGCACCCTGTGGTTCCGGCGCCTGCTCGTGCTGGTGCTGCTGGCGCTCGGCTGGGAACTGGCGGCGCGCTGGCAGAACAATCCCATTCTGTTGCCGAGCTTCCTGGAGGCCTTTGCCGCCTTTCGCGCGGCGAGCCTGAACGAGGGACTGCTCGCCGCTGCCGGCGCCTCGCTGACCGTGCTGCTGAAAGGGTATGTGGCGGCGATCGTCATCGCCACCATCATCGTCTCCATCGCCGCGGCCAACAGCTTCGTGCGCGATGCCCTGCAGACGGTGGCCGCCATGCTGAACCCGCTGCCGGCCATCGCGCTGTTGCCGCTGGCCTTGCTGTGGTTCGGCCTCGGCGAGGCGAGCCTGCTCTTCGTGCTGATCAATGCGGTGGTCTGGCCGTTTGCACTGGCGGCGCTTCAGGGTTTTGAGGGCGTGCCGGAAACCCATCGCCTGGTTGGCCGCAATTATGGACTGACCGGCGCCGCCTATGTGCGGCAGATCCTGATCCCCTCGGCATTGCCGGCGATCATCTCGGGAATGCGGGTCGGCTGGGCCTTTGCCTGGCGCACGCTGATCGCCGCCGAGCTGGTGTTCGGCGTGAGCTCAAGTTCCGGCGGTCTGGGCTGGTTCATCTTCAGGGCGCGCAACGAACTTTATACCGACCGTGTGTTCGCCGGCCTCGCAACCGTGATCCTCATCGGCCTGCTGGTCGAGGCGGTGGCGTTTCGCGGACTGGAAAGCGCCACCGTTCGCCGCTGGGGCATGCTTCGCTGAGCGGCGTCAGCGCTCGCGCTGGGCCGGTACGGGACGTGCATTTCCCGGCACATGTCCCGGAGCCGGCTTGCGACCTGCCTTTTCGCCATCGCTTTCCCGCAGCGGACGCGCGTGCGAGACGTCATCCAGCGCGGGCTTCAGCGGATTTCCGGGTGGAGTCGGGCGGTCATCAAGAACCGCATCGACATTGGCGGGATCGATCACCACCGGGTTCTGGTCAAGCTGCCGCGGATCGCGCACCATTGCTTCTCTCCTTTCTGCGCGACAGGCGGCGTCCGCTTCGGGCGCCGCCTGTCCGGGGATAGCGGCCGTGCCGCCTAGCTGGCGGCACGCACGTTGAGCTTCGCCATCGCCACCTTGGAGAGGAGGGCGTCGGCCTTCTTCTCCTCGTCAAGCGTGCGCTGGAGCACACGGGCGCAGTCGGCGCGGCCGAGCTGGTTGGCCCAGGCGATCAGCGTGCCGTAGCGGGTAATTTCATAGTGCTCCACCGCCTGGGCGGCAGCGGCCAGGGCGGCGTCGAGCACTTCCTTGTCCGCCACGTCGCCGCTGATCTCCTCGGCTTCCTCGATGATGCCGTTGATCGCCGGACAGGTGACCGACTTCGCCTCGGCACCATGCAGTTCGAACACTTCGAGCAGGCGCTTCACGTGGCCTTCGGTTTCCTTCAGATGATTCTGGAAGCCGGTCTTCAGCTGAGGATCGGTCGCCTTGTCGATCATCGAGGGCAGGGCCTTCAGAATCTTGTTCTCCGCGTAATAGACGTCGCGGAGCGTGTGGACGAAGAGATCGTCCATGGTTTTGATGTCCTTCGAGAAGAAGCCCATGGTCTTTCCTCCGGTATCTAGGTGGTGAGGGCATGAATCGGCATCACGTCTTGCCGTGACGTCTGCCAAGTCAACAGCCCATCGCCGCCTGGGTTCCAGATTGTTGCGCCGTCTCTGCGCTTTACCTCCCGATGGCGCGAGTTGGGCGAGAAGCGGGCCTCGTGCCTGCATGCGACGAAGATCGGCCTGACCGCTACCTCCGCCGTGGTGGTGGGGAGGGAGCCTCGGCTGCCGCTCGCGACAGCTGCGACCACCAGATCGGAAACCAAGTGTTCACCTTGATGCGCCACAATGCCGCCCGGTTGGAGGGCAACAAGATGGGCATCAAGGCTTCCTCTGTTTCCGGCACGTCTTCCGCTGTTGCCAATTGCGGATTTTCCATCGGGCCATCGCTGGTGTCGTCACTTCCTCCCGCTTCTATTCCAGGCCTGCGCAGCCCCACCGTTCTCGTTTTCGACTCAGGCCTCGGCGGCCTGTCGGTGCTGCGCGAGCTGGTGCGGGCCCGGCCCGATGCGCGCTATGTCTATGCTGCCGACGATGCGGCCTTCCCCTATGGCTCCTGGGACGAGCCGGCGCTGATCCAGCGTATCGTTTCGGTCATGGATGCGCTTGTCGCCCGCATCGTCCCGGATGCGGTGGTGATCGCCTGCGGCACGGCCTCGACCTTGGTGCTGCCGGCGCTGCGGGCACGTTTTTCCGTGCCCTTCGTCGGCACGGTGCCGGCCATCAAGCCGGCCTGCGAAGGTTCGCAGACGCGCTTGATCAGCGTGCTCGCCACCCCCGGCACCGTCAAGCGCGACTACACCCAGGCGCTGATCCGCGATTTCGCCGGCTCCTGCCGGGTGACGCTGGTCGGCAGTGCCCGGCTGGCACCGCTCGTCGAGGCCAGCTTCGCCGGCGAGGCCGTCGGTGACGCCGAATTCGCCGAGGAACTCGCCCCCGCTTTCGTGCGCGAGGGCAGTGCCCGCACCGATACCGTGGTGCTGGCCTGCACGCACTATCCGCTGGTGCGCGAGCGTCTGGAGAAGGTCGCTCCCTGGCGGGTGCGCTGGCTGGACCCTGCGCCGGCCATCGCGCGCCGCACGGTCTCGCTGGTGGGGCCGGCCCTCGACGAGCGCGTGCCGGCGCCGTTGCGGCTGTTTTCCACCGGCGCGCCGCTCGATGCTGCTTTGGTCGGTCGGATCGTCGGCATGCTCGCCCGCAATGGCGAATTGGTGCCGATGAGTGCCGAACTTGCCTGAGTGATCATGCCGGACCGGTCGTTTGGCCGCGTCTCTTGCCGGGATCGCCTTCGCCAGCCACCATGCCCTGAAGTCAGCAGCCGCCCGATTCCGGCATGTTGTCGTGGAAAGCGAGGGAGGACATGCAGGGTTTTCACCGTTCCGTCCTGTCGCGCCGTGCGATGCTCGCGCTCGCGGGCGCGCTCGTCCTGCCGGCCGCGCCGACCCTGGCGCAATCCGCCAATCAATCCTTTGATGCCTGGCTGCGCGATTTTCGTGCCAAGGCCCGGGCGCGCGGCATTTCCGACGAGGTCTATGACCGGGTGACCGGCGGTTTGAAGCCGGATACCAGCGTCTATGCCAAGGACCGTGCGCAGCCGGAATTTCGCGAGGAGCTCTGGCAATATCTCAACCGCCGCATTTCGGAATGGCGGCTGGTCACCGGCCGGGCGGCAGCGAAGCAGAATGCCGCGCTGCTGAAGCGCCTCAACAGGGATTTCGGCGTCGAACCCGACGTGCTGCTCGGCTTGTGGGGGATGGAGAGCGCCTTCGGCGAACTCGTCACCGACGAGGATCACATGAAGCCGGTCTTCCCTTCGCTGGCGGCGCTCGCCTGGGGCGAGCCGCGCCGGCGCCGCTATTGGGAAACCGAGTTGCTCAATGCCTTCGCCATCGTCCAGCGCGGCTGGGGCACGCCGGACATGATGCTCGGCTCCTGGGCCGGCGCGATGGGCCATACCCAGTGGATGCCGGAGGTGTGGCTCAATCTCGGCATCGATTATGACGGCGATGGCAGGGTGTCGCCCTATGAGGTCGGTGACGCGCTCGCCGGCTCCTCCCGCTATCTGATCAAGCGCGGCAAATATCAGGCCGGCTTGCCCTGGGGGCTCGAAGTGACCGTACCGGCCAGCGCCGCCCGCTACGCCGACGCCCAGTCGGTGCGCACCGTGGCGGAGTGGGGCAAGCTCGGCGTCACGGCGGCCGGAGGAGGGCGCCTCACCCATGCCGCCGCCCGTACGAGGCTGTGGGCGCCAGTCGGCATCGAGGGGCCAAGCTTCCTGCTGACGCAGAATTTCTATGCGGTGCGCTCCTATAATCCGTCGATGAACTACGCGCTTGCCGTCTGCCATCTCGGCGATCGCGTGCTCGGCGGCGAAGGGTTCATAACGCCGTTTCCCGGCGGCGAGCGGACGCTGACTCTGGCGGAGATCCAGGAGGTGCAAAAGCGCCTCACCGCGGCCGGCTTCGACACCGGCGGCGTCGACGGGCGGGTTGGCAACTTGACCATGCGCGCCGTCGCCAATTTCCAGCGCCGTTCCGGTATGAAGCCGGACGGCTATGCCGGGCTCGATGTGCTGGCGGCGCTGAGGAAGGGGCGCTAAAATCACGGCGCGCTGAAACGGGTTCGCGACACGCGGTCCGGGAGAGCTCGATGAACGCTGCCGATCTCACGGGTGTCTGGCTGTTGCGGAGCTTTCAGTTCGAGGAGGTCGAAACCGGCCTGCTGAGCGAACCGCTTGGCGAGCATCCAGCTGGAACGATCATGTTTCACCCGTATGGCCGTTTCTTTGCGCTTCTGACCGCCGGCGAGCGGCCGACACCCGCCAATGCGCTCGAACGGGCAGCGGATTACGAGCGGCTTGTCGCCTATTCGGGAGCGTATCGCCTGGAAATGCCGAATATGCTCGTCACGCACGTGGATATGGCGTGGTTTCCGTCCTGGATCGGCACCGAGCAAAGGCGCTTCTGTACATTGAGAGGCGACGAACTCGATCTCGTCAGCGCACCGCTGTACATGCCCGGCGCCATTGGAACGAGACGCCAAGTCATCGCCCATGTCGGCTGGCGTCGCGAAGGGACGCCGCAGCATCATGAGCTCAAGACGCCGGGCCCTTGACCCCATGAGCGTTTGCCACTAAGGAGCCTGACCTCGCCGGGCCTCTGTACGTTCGGCGAGACTGTTTCACGCACCCGTGGTTCCGTTCGGCGCGTTCGACCGGAGCCTGTCGGTCCTGCAAGTTGATTGCTTGCGAGACAAAGGAGGGGGCGCGATCCAAACCGCAACCTTGCGAAGAGGACCAGCGCATGAGCAAGCGCGTTTCGGCCAAGCATAAGCTTGACCGCCGTATGGGCGAGAACATCTGGGGCCGCCCGAAGAGCCCCGTCAACAAGCGTGAATACGGCCCCGGCCAGCACGGCCAGCGCCGCAAGGGCAAGCTTTCCGACTTCGGCGTGCAGCTGCGCGCCAAGCAGAAGCTGAAGGGCTACTACGCCTCGATCGGCGAGAAGCAGTTCTATGCGATCTATGTGGAAGCCGCGCGCCTGAAGGGCGATACCGGCGCCAACCTGATCGGCCTGCTTGAGCGTCGCCTCGATGCCGTCGTCTATCGTGCCAAGTTCGTCCCCACCGTGTTCGCCGCCCGCCAGTTCGTGAGCCACGGCCACGTGAAGGTGAACGGCCGCCGCGTCAACATCCCGTCCTACCAGGTGAAGGTCGGCGATGTGATCGAGGTGAAGGACGCGTCCAAGCAGATGGCGCTGGTTATGGAAGCTGCGGCTTCCGGCGAGCGTGACGTGCCGGATTATCTCGAGGTCGACGGTCACAAGCTGACCGCGAAGTTCACTCGCGTGCCGGAACTGAACGAAGTGCCCTATCCGGTGGTGATGGAGCCAAACCTCGTCGTCGAATATTATTCGCGCTGAGTTGCGGGTTTCTATCCAGACGAGAAAGCCGCCCTTGGGGCGGCTTTTTTGTTGCCTTCTTTAGCCGGCGGGACGTGGCTTGATGCGATATTGCCGCCCGGCGCGCACGGCAACGCGGCCGGTGACCTGATCGGGGCCCTTGCCGGCCATCACCTGCCGCACATCGGCGATCACCTCCGGGCGGATGCGGTAATATTGATGGTTGGCGTGAGTGAGCCCCGTCGCGCACACATCGGCGCAATCGATGCCGTAGATGGCGGAATCGAGCCCGTCGAATGTGCGCGGCCCCCAGGCACCGAGCCGGTCGGGATTGAGCTTGGTGGTGTCGCTGATGATCAGGGCGAGGTCGCGGCGTGCATGGTAGACGTGGATCGCCTCGGCGAGCTGCGGCAGCAGGCCGAGCTTGTTGTTGTGCTCGAGGGCATCGGCATCCTCATCCGCCGCCATCAGGAAGGCATTGGTGAAGATCTTCGGCAGGCGGGCGCCGCTATTGAAGCCGCGCAGGGCGAGCAGGGCGTGGCGCAGTGCCCAGTTGCCCATGCTGTGGGTGACAAGATGCAGCTTTTGCCCGCAAGGCTCGCGGCCCATAGCGCGGTCCTCGCGCCGTAGTTCGAGCAGGAAGTCGATAAGCCGCTTCAGGCTGCGGCCGATGGCCTTTCCCGAGGCTTCGGCGTCGTCGCGATCGCCGAAATACTTCCATTTGGATTCCGTGGCGGCGCTTTCGCCAAGGCCGAGTCCATCGCCGTCATCGGCCGGCCAGGAGAAAGCGAAGACCAGCGGCGCCTTGCCGCCGACGCGCCAATTCGCCTCCAGCTGGGCGGCGCGCAGAATGCAGGTCTCGAAGCTGGAATTGAAGCCGTGAATATAGGCGATCACCTCGCGGGATTCCTCCCGCACCGCCTGCGTCATCGAGGCGAACACGCCGGTCGAGCCGATCATTTCGGCCGAAGGAGGCGCTCCCGGAGGGGCGGGATGCTCCTCCGCCACCGTCACCGAACGCAGGACAAAGCCGTCATCCGGATCTGCCGCATCCGGGACGCGGTCGACCTCGGCATAGCCGACTCGGTAGAAGGCCGGCCCTTCCGCATTATAGCGATTGCCGAATGGAACCCGCGATCCGGCGATGAGGCGCCGGTTCGTCGCATAATAGATGCGTGCCATGGCATTCCCCCCGAGCTTGGCCCGGAGGGAATTACCGCACTAGCCGGGCGAAGAAGCAAGCCGCGCAGAAGGAGGTGGTGTCGAGCGCCGGTGGCGCCCCGGCGTCACGCCGAGGCGCGACCCATCACCGGCACGCCCTTCTCCTCGAGCAGGCTCTGCAGCTCGCCAGCCTGGAACATCTCGCGGACGATGTCGCAGCCGCCGATGAACTCGCCCTTCACGAAGACCTGGGGCACGGTCGGCCAGTTGGTGTAGTCCTTGATGCCCTGGCGGATCTCGTCGGAATCGAGAACGTTGATGCCCTTGTAATCGACGCCGAGGTGGTTGAGAATCTGCGCCACCTGTCCGGAGAAGCCGCACATCGGGAACTGCGGCGTCCCCTTCATGAAGACGACGACGTCGTTGCTCTTCACCTGGTTGTCGATGAAATCCTGGATGCTCATGTAGCGTTCACCCGTCTCAGGCTCCCACGGGGGCCCTGTGTGTCTCTATGCGATCATAGGTGATGGCGCGCGGGGCACCATTCAACCCTTCGCCTCTACATATAGATGAAGCCCGGCACGCTGTCGCGGCCGGGCTTCATGATGTCGTCCCACGCCCCTGAACATGGCGGGATTGTCAGGCTTTCGGCACTTCCGTCTGCAGGGCGAGGGCATGCAGGACCCCGCCCATGGGCGCGCCGATGGCCGCATAGACCATCTGGTGCTGCTGCACGCGGGACTTGCCGCGAAAGCTCTCGCTCACCACGGTGGCGTGCCAGTGATTATTGTCGCCGGCCAGATCGCGCATGACGACCTGCGCATCCGGCAGGCCCTGCCGGATCAGCTTCTCGATCTCGGATGCTTCCATTGCCATGACAGGTCGGCTCCCTCACATCATGCCCGCGCCCATATAGATGGGCAGCCAGGATTCGGAACGCTCGCGCAGCGCATCGATGACGATGGGGCGCTCGCCGGGAATGGTCAGTTTGTCGCCGCCGGTGCTGCCGAGCTTGGCGATCGGGACGCCGGCGGATTCGGCGCGCTTGAAGATCGTCGCCTTCTCGCCGGCGGTCACGGTGACAAGGTAGCGCGCCTGATCCTCGCCGAACCAGAAGGCGTGCGGATTCACGTCCGTCGGCTGGGCGAGCAGCGAGGCGCCGATACCCGATGCCATCGCCATCTCGGCCAGCGCCACCAGCAGGCCGCCGTCGGAGACGTCGTGCACGGCGGTGACGAGGCCCTCGGCAATCAGTTCGCGCACGAAGTCGCCATGCTTGCGTTCGACCGCGAGGTCGACCGGCGGCGGCGCGCCTTCCTCGCGGTCGAGGATTTCGGACAGGAAGGCGGACTGGCCGAGCCACCCCGAGGTTTCGCCAATGACCAGAATAACTTCGCCGGAATCCTTGAAGGCAAGTGTCGCCATCTTCTCGATGTCGTCAATGACGCCGACGCCGCCAATGGTCGGGGTCGGCAGGATGCCGCGGCCGTTCGTCTCGTTGTACAGGCTGACATTGCCGGAGACGACCGGGAAGTCGAGCTCTTTCGCCGCCGCGCCGATGCCGCGCAGGCAGCCCACCAGCTGGCCCATGATCTCCGGCTTCTCGGGGTTGCCGAAGTTGAGGTTGTCGGTGAGGGCCAGCGGGGTGGCGCCGACGGCGGTGATGTTCCGCCAGACTTCCGCCACCGCCTGCTTGCCGCCCTCGAACGGGTCGGCCTCGCAATAGCGCGGGGTGACGTCGCAGGCCATGGCGAGGCCCTTGGGGCCATCCTGCACCCGCACCACCGCCGCGTCGCCGCCCGGGCGCTGCACGGTGTTGTTGAGGATCAGGTGGTCGTACTGCTCCCAGATCCAGCGCTTTGAAGCGAAATCGGGGGAGCCGATCAGCCGCTCGAGTGCGCCGGGAATGGTAGCGGCGATTTCCAGCGACGACGGGTCGATGCGCTGCTGCTTGGGCGTTTCCACCCAGGGACGGTCATAGAGCGGCGCCTCGTCGCCGAGTTCCTTGATCGGCAGGTCTGCCTTCACCTCGCCCTTGTGCTTGACGACGAAGCGCAGCGTGTCGGTGGTGTGGCCGACGATGGCGAAGTCGAGCCCCCATTTGCGGAAAATCGCCTCGGCTTCATCTTCCTTGCCCGGGGCGATGACCATGAGCATGCGCTCCTGGCTCTCGGAGAGCATCATCTCATAGGCGCTCATGCCCGTCTCGCGGCAGGGCAGCCTGTCGAGGTCGAGCTCGATGCCGAGATCGCCTTTGGCGCCCATTTCCACCGCCGAACAGGTGAGGCCGGCCGCGCCCATGTCCTGGATGGCGACGACGCAGCCGGCCTCCATGATTTCGAGGCAGGCCTCGAGCAGAAGCTTTTCGGCGAAAGGATCGCCGACCTGCACCGTCGGGCGCTTTTCTTCCGCGCCTTCGCCGAATTCGGCGGAGGCCATGCTGGCGCCGTGGATGCCGTCGCGGCCGGTCTTGGAGCCGAGATAGACCACCGGCAGTCCGACGCCGGTCGCCTTGGCGTAGAAGATCTTGTCGGCGTCGGCGAGGCCGACCGCCATGGCGTTGACCAGGCAGTTGCCGTCGTAGCGGGTGTGGAAGCCGACAAGGCCGCCGACGGTCGGCACGCCGAAGGAATTGCCGTAGCCGCCAATGCCGGCGACGACGCCGGCCACCAGATGCTTGGTGCGCGGATGTGCCGGATCGCCGAAGCGTAGCGCATTGAGCGCCGCGATCGGGCGGGCGCCCATGGTGAACACGTCGCGCAATATGCCGCCGACCCCGGTCCCCGCGCCCTGATAGGGCTCGATATAGGAGGGGTGGTTGTGGCTCTCCATCTTGAACACCGCAGCGAGACCGTCGCCGATGTCGATGACGCCGGCATTCTCGCCCGGCCCCTGGATCACCCACGGCGCCTTGGTCGGCAGGCCGCGCAGATGCAGCCGCGACGATTTGTAGGAGCAGTGTTCGTTCCACATTGCCGAGAAGATGCCGAGCTCGGTGAAGCTCGGCTCGCGGCCGATCAGCTTCAGGATGCGCTCGTACTCGTCGGGCTTGAGGCCGTGTTCGGCGACGAGCTCGGGAGTGATCTTCGGTTCTTTGGCGGGTTCTTGGACAGGCGTATCGAGGACAGTCATGCGCGGGCCGTCACATTCCGTTTCGCTGGCAGGCGGGCGCCGTCGGGGGCGGGCGAAGGGAGCCGCAGGGCGTCACGCCTTCTCCAATATCCCGGCGAGGCTCTCGAACAAGGCGCGCCCGTCGGTCGGGCCGATCAGCGGGTCGACATGATTTTCGGGATGCGGCATCAGCCCGAGCACGTTGAACTTCTCGGACACGATACCGGCGATGGAGTTGGCGGCGCCATTGAGCACCTGGGTGTCGTCACGCTTGCCGTCCGCCACCACATAGCGGAACACCACGCGGCCTTCGCCCTCCAGACGCGCCAGCGTCTCGGCGTCGGCGGTGTAGTTGCCCTCGCCATGCGCCACCGGGTAGCGCACGATGGCGCCCTTGGCGTAGCGGCGGGTGAAGGGCGTGTCGTTGCGTTCGACCTTGAGCAGGGCCTCGCGGCAGATAAAGCGCAGCCGGGCGTTGCGGACCAGCACGCCAGGGAGCAGGCCGCTCTCGCACAGGATCTGGAAGCCGTTGCAGATGCCCAACACCAGCCCGCCGCGCGCGGCATGGGCGCGTACCGCATCCATGATGGCGGCGCGGGCGGCGATGGCGCCGCAGCGCAAATAATCGCCATAAGAGAAGCCGCCCGGCAGCACCACGAGATCGGTGCCGGCGGGAAGCTCGGTCTCGGCGTGCCAGACGATGGCCGGCTGCGTGCCCGTAACGGTCCTGAGGGCGTGCGCGACATCGCCCTCGCGGTTCGAGCCGGGGAAGAGGAGAACGGCGGCTTTCATCAGCGCGGCCTCACCCGACGAATTCGATACGGTAGGTTTCGATCACCGTATTGGCCAGCAGCTTCTCGCAGGCGTCCTTCAGCGTGGCCTCGGCCTTGGCGCGGTCGCCGCCGTCGAGCTCGACGTCGAACACCTTGCCCTGGCGAACGCTGCCAACGCCCGGCACACCGAGCGAGCGCAGAGCGCCCTCGATGGCCTTGCCCTGCGGATCGAGGACGGCGGATTTGAGGGTGACGAGGACGCGCGCCTTCATGGAACCACTCTTCAGATCGATCGTCGCCGGGGACGATCTCGAGAAACCGGCGGAAAACAGAAACGGGGGCGTTTCGGCCCCCGCCTATCATCGGAATGCGCGGGGCTCAATGCCCCAACGCAACATGGCTGCCCGGCGCGGCGTGCAGTCGCGCCGGCGCGCTCCTCATTTCTCGGGTTCGGACTTCACCAGCACCGGACCAGCCGGCTGGGCGCGCTCGCCCTCCGAGATGATGCCGAGACGGCGTGCGACTTCCGAATAGGCCTCGACAAGGCCGCCCATGTCGCGGCGGAAACGATCCTTGTCGAGCTTGTCGTTCGACTTGATGTCCCACAGGCGGCACGAGTCGGGGCTAATCTCGTCGGCGACGACGATCCGCATCATGTCGTTTTCCCACAGGCGGCCGCATTCCATCTTGAAGTCGACGAGGCGGATGCCGACGCCGAGGAACAGGCCGGAGAGGAAATCGTTCACGCGGATGGCGAGAGCGATGATGTCGTCGATCTCCTGGGTGGTGGCCCAGCCGAACGCGGTGATGTGCTCTTCCGACACCATCGGGTCGTTGAGCTGGTCGTTCTTGTAGTAGAACTCGATGATCGAGCGCGGCAGCTGCGTGCCTTCCTCGATGCCGAGGCGGGTCGACAGCGAGCCGGCGGCGACGTTGCGCACCACGACTTCGAGCGGAATGATCTCGACCTCGCGGATGAGCTGCTCGCGCATGTTCAGCCGCTTGATGAAATGGGTCGGTACGCCGATCTCGTTCAGCTTCAGGAAGACGTATTCCGAGATGCGGTTGTTGAGGACGCCCTTGCCATCGATGACGTCGTGCTTCTTGTTGTTGAAAGCAGTGGCGTCATCCTTGAAGTGCTGAATCAGGGTGCCGGGCTCGGGACCTTCGTAAAGGACCTTCGCCTTACCTTCGTAAATGCGGCGGCGGCGGCTCATGGGGGGGTACCGTCGATTGAGGAAATCCATCGGTGCCGGGGCTCCGGTTCTAACTGGTCCACGGCTGGGGGCTGCTGTGATCGCTCTGCGCCGGGCAATGCCGATTCGTATCGCGCTGCACAAGCTCCCGCGTCCGGACACTAGCCGATCAGCGACCGCGATACAACGCAATGCAAAGACAGGCCGCCAAAACGCACCGCTTCACGGCGACCCGGGAACGGCAGCGGCAGATTGACGTAAGGGGTGTTCCGCTGCCCGGGCAGCGTTGATTTGGGGGCGCGTGCGCTATAATCAAGCCCGCGAGCCGCACCCCGCAGGCCACATAAACAGACAGGGCGAGGGAAAAGATGAGCACGTTCGATAAGCGCGAAGATGCGTTCGAAGCCAAGTTCGCCCATGATGAGTCGCTGAAGTTCAAAGCGCATGCCCGTCGCAACCGTGCGCTTGGGTTGTGGGCCGCCGAAAAGCTCGGACTTTCCAGCGACGAGGCCGCCGCCTATGCCCATTCACTGATCGAGGCGGATCTGGAGCAGGCGGGCGACGAGGAAATCTACACCAAGCTGAAGACCGACTTCGACGCCAAGGGTCTCGACATCTCCGAGCATCGCATCCGCCGGACGATGGAGGATCTGCTCTCCGAATCCCTCGCGGCGATCAAGGCGGAGCGCTGATCGCCAGCCATCCGGGCGAGCCTTTCGCAACCGCGTCGGCCGGCCTGCGCCACTCCCGTGAGTGAGCCGGAGCCGGCCGCGGCATCGGGCGGGCCGAGCACAAGCCTTTAAGCAACCATTTTTCCGGCTTTCCGTTGCAGCACGGCGGATTTGCGGGCATGGGAGAGGCTTGCCGCCGCTACGCGAGGGATGGGCGGGACGGGAGGGGCCACCCATGTGGATCACGAGGTCGTTGCTGACAGCCGGGCTGGCGCTCGCCGGCGTCGGCCTCGCCGCCGGCGCACCGGCCATCGTCACCGCCACGGCCGAGCTGCGCGCCGGGCCCGGCCCGCGCTATGACCTGATCGGCCGTCTCCCGGCCGGCACCGCAGTGGAGACCGCCATCTGCTCCGGCGGCTGGTGCCGGACCCAATATGGTTATGTGAGTGCCGGCCTGATCGGCCAAGGCACGCCGGCCGCGGCGGCCGTGCCGGTCGCTTCCATGATGTCGAACAACCAGCCCGGCAGTACCGTTTCCATGACGGGAACCCGCACCACGATCGGCACGGTGAACGTGCGTGCGGGGGCCGGTACCGATTTTGAGATCGTGAAGACGCTGCCGGACGCCACCTCGGTGAGGGTGCAGGGCTGCGCCAATGGCTGGTGCCAGATCGACGGCGGCTATGTGAGCCTTTATGTGCTCTCGCGCGGGCCCGTGCAGCAGGTCCTGCCTCCCGAGGCCCAGCCCCGGATGCCCGACCCTACTTCGCCTGTAGCCGTGGCCGCAGGGCCATTCTCGCTTCCCGGCCAGGCGTCTGTTCCTGCCGTGGCGAACGCACGGGGCGGAGCGATGCCGGAAAGCAACGCGACCACCACCGCCAATACCAATGTTCGCGCCGGTCCCGGCACCGGCTACGAACGGCTCGGCACGCTGCCCGCCGGATCCCCGGTCGCGATCGAATCCTGCTCGGGGGGGTGGTGCCTCACGCAATATGGTTATGTGAGCGCCCGGTTGGTCGGGCGCGCGCCGGGGCGCTTCAGGGCCGGAACGACGCGGCCGCGTGCCGCCGTGCGGGCGCCGACGCTCGGTTATTGGGGCGCACGGCCGAGCTACTGGGGCGGGCGGCCGAGCTATTGGCGGCCACATCCGGCCTATCCGTTGCCGGAACGGATCTGAGCGCCGGCCAGCGCCCCTGCGCACCTTCCTCGCCCCGCCAGTCGCGGCTTCGTGACACCTGTGGAATGAACCAATGCCGTCCTGCGCCGTTTAAGCGGGGGCTGGACGTGGCCGGCGCCGCCGGCGAGAGGGCGGCCCCGCTGGTCCGCCCGCGAAGGAGGTTTCCATGCGTATGCGGACGACATTGTTGACAGCCGTCGGCCTGCTTCTGGCCGGAATGGCCACCGCCGAAGCGCGGCCGGCCACCGCTACCAACGCGCTCAACGTACGCAGCGGGCCGGGTACCGGCTATCAGGTGGTCGCCACCCTGCCGGCCGGCGCACGCGTCGATGTCGGCGGCTGCACCAGCAACAACTGGTGCCAGATCGGCGGCGGTTATGTCAGCGCCAGCTATCTGTCATTCGGCGGCTCCCGCGTCGCTGTCAGCCCCGGCTATTATGACGGTTATTATGGCGACCCGGCATTGGGCATCGGCGCCTTTGCGCTCGGCGTCGGCGTCGGCTCCGCCTGGGGCGGCCCCGGCTACTGGGGTGGACCCGGTTATTGGGGCGGTCCCGGCTATTGGGGCGGGCCCCGTTATCGCTATTGGGGTCCCGGCCGCTATTACGGGCCGCGTGCCGGCTATTGGCGCGGCGGTCCCGCCTGGCGCGGTCGCCCCGGCTATTGGGCCGGTGGCCCGCGGCCGGGCTGGCGCGGGGCTCCCCCGCCTGCCTGGCGCGGCGGTTATGCCGGCGCCCGGCCGGCGATGTACCGGGGAGGTTATGCGGGCCCCCGTCCCGTTATGTACCGCCCGCAGATCGGCGGCATGCGTCGTCCGTGATCAACGAAAAGGGCCGACTCGAAAGACGAGCCGGCCCAATTCTTTAGTGCAAAAATCTATTGAAGAGAATGAGCTTCAGGCGTGTCCGAAGACCCGCTTGAAGATGGTATCGACATGCTTCAGATGATAGCCGAGGTCGAATTTCTCGGCGATCTCCTCGGCTGAGAGATAGCTGCGCACATCGGGGTCGTTGGTCAGCAGGGTCTGGAACTCGCCTTCGCCGCGCCAGACCGGCATGGCGTTGCGCTGCACCAGCTTATAGGCCTCCTCGCGCGAGGCGCCCTTCTGCGTCAAAGCCAGCAGGACGCGCTGCGAATGCACGAGGCCGCCGAGCCGGTCGATATTCTTCTGCATGGTCTCCGGATAGACCAGCAGCTTCTCGACCACGCCGGCAAGGCGGTTGAGCGCGAAGTCGAGCGTGACGGTGGCGTCGGGGCCGATCATCCGCTCCACCGAGGAATGCGAGATGTCGCGCTCGTGCCAGAGCGCGACATTCTCCAGCGCCGGCGTGACCATGCCGCGCACGAGGCGGGCGAGGCCGGTGATGTTCTCGGTGAGCACCGGGTTGCGCTTGTGTGGCATCGCCGAGGAGCCCTTCTGTCCCTCGGAGAAGAACTCCTCGGCTTCCAGCACCTCGGTGCGCTGCAGATGGCGGATCTCGATGGCGACGCGCTCCATGGAGGAAGCGACGACGCCGAGCGAGGCGAAATAGGCGGCGTGGCGGTCGCGCGGGATCACCTGCGTCGACACCGGCTCGACCTTCAGCCCCATCTTGGCGGCGACATATTCCTCAACCCGCGGATCGATCTGCGCGAAGGTGCCGACAGCGCCGGAAATGGCGCAGGTGGCGACTTCTTCCCGCGCCGCGACGAGGCGGGCGCGGTTGCGCTGAAACTCGGCATGCGCCTGGGCGAGCTTGAGCCCGAAAGTGGTCGGCTCGGCATGGATGCCATGCGAGCGGCCGATGGTCGGGGTCAGCTTGTGCTCGAAGGCGCGCGCTTTCAGCGCCGCCAGCAGCCGGTCGGTATCGGCGATCAGGATATCGGCGGCGCGCACCAGCTGCACGTTGAGGCAGGTGTCGAGAATATCCGACGAGGTCATGCCCTGGTGGACGAAGCGCGCCTCCGGGCCGACGATCTCGGCGAGATGGGTGAGGAAGGCGATGACGTCGTGCTTGGTGACCGCCTCGATCTCGTCGATGCGCGCGACGTCGAAGGTCGCGTCTTTGGCCTTCTCCCAGATCGTCGCCGCGGCTTCCTTCGGCACCACACCAAGCTCGGCCAGCGCGTCGGTGGCGTGCGCCTCGATCTCAAACCAGATGCGGAAGCGGGTCTGCGGCTCCCAGATGGCGGCCATCTCGGGGCGGGTATAGCGCGGGATCACGGGCGTGCTCACTCAATTGGGTGACGGACGCCGCGCATTAGCAGATAGGCGCCCGCGCGACAAATGCGGGCACCGCAGGGGCACCGGGCGGCCGCGTCAGACCAGGGTGCCGAGCGCCCGTTCCGCCGCGTTGCGGATGCCGGCGATGTTGCCCGCATAGGCGGTCGCACCGCCCTTGAACACTGCCGAGCCGGCCACCAGCACCGTGCCGCCGGCTGCCGCGCAGAGCGGCGCGGTTTCCGCCGTCACCCCGCCATCGATCTCGATCTCGATGGCACGGTCGCCGACCATCGTCTTGATCTGGCGCACCTTCTCCATCATCGGCGCCAGGAAAGCCTGCCCGCCGAAGCCGGGATTGACCGTCATCACCAGCACCAGATCGACAAGGTCGAGCACATGTTCGACCGCGCTCGCCGGCGTGGCCGGGTTGAGGGCGACGCCGGCCTTCTTGCCGAGCGCGCGGATATGCTGGAGCGAGCGGTGAAGATGCGGGCCGGCCTCGGCATGCACGGTGATGAGGTCGGCACCGGCTTTGGCGAAGGCGTCGAGATAGGGATCGGCCGGCGCGATCATCAGATGCACGTCGAAGAATTTGGGCGTCAGCGGGCGGATCGCCTTCACCACATCCGGGCCGAAGGAGATGTTCGGCACGAAATGCCCGTCCATGACGTCGATATGCACCCAGTCGGCGCCGGCGGCGTCGATGGCGCGCACCTCCTCGCCGAAACGGGCGAAGTCGCTCGCCAGGATGGAGGGGGCGATGATGAGCGGATGGGCGGCCATGGCGGTCTCCTCGCGATCTCCCGGCGGATCACTCTGGCGGTCTTGCCGACGGCCGCGCCCTAGCACTGGCGTTCGGCCAATGCAATGAGCCGGCCGGGACCGGTGCCAAGGAAAGGCCGGGACGATGCCCGGCCTTGCAGGTGGGAACGACCGCCGTGAGGCGATGTCAGGCAGGAGAGGCGGGGCGAGGAAGGCGGGGCGAGGGGCGACCACCGCGTGGCCACCCTCGCAACCGTCTGACCCGGAACTACTTGGACCAGGCCTCGACTTTGGCCTTGTTGGCGGCGACCCAGGCCTTGGCGGTGGCCGCCGGATCGGCGCCCGGCTTGTTGTTCTCCACCATCACCGCCTGCTCGTCGGCGAGCGACAGGTTGAAATTGTCGAGGATCTTGTAAGCCTCGGGCGCCTCTTCCTTCAGCTTGGTCGAGACCACGGTGTTCACCGTCTCCTCGCCGCCGAACACGCCCTTGGGATCGGCGAGATATTTCAGGTCCCAGGTCGCGAACATCCAGTGCGGCGTCCAGGTGGTGATGACGATCGGCTCCTTCTTGGCGTAGGCGTCCTTCAGCGCCGCGACCATGGTGGCGTCCGAGCCCTCGACCAGCTTCACCGGCAGGGCGTAGTCCTTGATCGCCTTTTCCGACGCCTTCATCAGCCCGGCGCCGGGATCGATGCCGATCACCTTGCCGCCGAACTTGGCCGGATCCTTCTTGATGTCCTCGATGGTGGCGATGTCGACATAGGTCGGCACCGCCCAGCCGATCTTGGCGCCGGTGACGTTGGGGCCGAGATCGGCCACCTTGTCCTTCAGCTTGGCGTAATAGGCAGCATGGGTGGCCGGCAGCCAGGCGGCGACCATCGCGTCGGCCTCGCCGGTCGCCACCGCCTGCCACATGGCGGCGCCGGACAGCGGCACGATCTTGACCTTGTAGCCCTTCTCCTCCAGCGCCGTCTTGACGATGTTGGTCGCCACCACCGCGTCCGACCATTCGACATAGGCGATGGTGAGGTCCTTCTTCTCCGCCTGGGCGGAACTGAAGGCGAAGCTCAGGGCGGTGGCGGCGAGAAGGGCTGTCTTGGCCGCCGTCTTCGCTAGTCTACCGAGAATGGACATAGGCTGTCTCCAGTCTGGAAGGGGGAAGGTTGCTTGCCGGAAGTCGTTGTGCCGCTTCCGTTGGGTGCGTGGTCACGCCTTGTCGCGCCGCATGTGCCGGGCGATGTGCTGGGTGATGCGATCGAGGATGACGGCCAGCACCACGATGGCGATGCCGGCCTGGAAGCCCTGGCCCGCCTCCAGCCGCTGGATGGCCTTCCACACCTCGCCGCCGAGGCCGCCGGCGCCGATCATCGCCGCGATCACCACCATGGAGAGGGCCAGCATGATGGTCTGGTTGATGCCGGCCATGATGGTTGGGATGGCAAGGGGAAGCTGCACCTTGAACAGCTTCTGCCAGCGCGACGAGCCGAAGGCGTCCGCCGCTTCCACCAGTTCCGGCGGCGTCTGCATGATGCCGAGCGCGGTCAGGCGGATGGTCGGCGGCATGGCGAAGACGATGGTGGCGAAGCAGGCCGACACGGCGCCGAGGCCGAAGAACGGAATGGCGGGGATGAGATAGACGAAGCTCGGCATGGTCTGCATCATGTCGAGCGCCGGGGCGACCACCCGCCAGAACCTTTTGCTCACCGCCGCGCCGATGCCGATGGGTATGCCGATGGCGAGGGCGAACAGTGTCGACACCAGCACCAGCACCAGCGACTGCATGGTGGCGCGCCAGAGTTCGAGGTTCCACAGGAAGGCGAACCCCACCACGGTGAACAGCGCGATGCGCAGCGTGGTCAGCCGCCACGCCGCGAGGCCGAAGGCGAGGATCACCAGCCAGGGCGGCAGGCCGACCAGAAGATCGGTGGCTCCCTCAATGCCGGTGCCGACGACGGCGCTGAGCGCGCGGGTCACGCCGGAGAAGTGTGCGGTCGCCCAGTCCAGCGCGATATCGCACCATTCGGCGAGGGGAATGCGCGGGATTTCGAACGCCATCACCATGTCCCCTCAGTGCTCAGGTTGCGAATGACGGCGCGCCAGCGTCGCCACGAGGTCGGCATTGGCGATGACCCCGCGCAAGCTTCGATCGGCGTCGATCACCGCGATCTCGCCCCGCCCGGTGGCGAGCTTCGCCACCGTCTCGTTCAGCGTCGCCTCCGCCGATACGCAGGCATCGGTGTCGCTGAGCAGCAGCCGCAGCTGCGTCTCGCCGGCCGCCTTCAGCGTGTCGGCGTCGACCGTGCCCTGGAAGCGGCCCTCGTGGCAGACCACGGTGACCACCGGCTCGCCGCTCTGCATCAGGCTGGCGAGCGCCTCCGCCGCGGTGCTGAACCAGGGCTTCACCGCCGCCGGCGCGCGCATGGCGTCGCCCGCGGTGACGACGCCGAGCACGTCGATATGCTCGACGAAGCGTCGCACATAGTCGTCGGCCGGATGGCTGAGGAAATCGGCCGCCGTGCCCTGCTGTACCACGCGGCCGTCCTTCATCAGCACGATGCGCCCGCCGAGCGCGATGGCCTCGTCGAGATCGTGGCTGACGAAGACGATGGTCTTCTTCAGCCGCTTCTGCAGCGCCACCAGTTCCTGCTGCATGTCGCGGCGGATCAGCGGGTCGAGCGCGCTGAACGCCTCGTCCATCAGCAGCACGTCGGGATCGAGCGCCAGTGCGCGGGCGAGGCCGGCGCGCTGCTGCATGCCGCCGGAAAGCTGCGAGGGGTAGTGCTGGTCCCAGCCTTTCAGCCCGACGGTCTCCAGCGCCGACATCGCCCGATCGCGACGCGCGGCCGGCGGGACGCCCTGGATCTCCAGCCCGTATTCGACATTCCTGACGATGGTGCGGTGAGGAAACAGCGCGAATTGCTGGAACACCATGCCGAAGCGGGTACGGCGGAACTCCATCAAGTCCCGCTCGCTCAATTTGGTGATGTCGACATCATCCACGAGCACCGAGCCGGCGGTGGGCTCGATCAGCCGGTTGATGCAGCGCAGGCAGGTGGATTTGCCCGATCCCGACAGGCCCATGACCACCAGGATCTCGCCCTCGGCAATATCGAAACTGACATCCTGCAGCCCGACGACCGCGCCGGTCGCCTTCTGGATCTCGGCACGGCTTTGCCCGGCCTTCAGCAACGACAGCGCCGCTTCCGGCCGGTCGGCGAATATCTTGGTCAGTCCGTTGACCCTGATGCGAGGCCGGCTCTGCGTCATGCGCCCCTCTTTTTTTCTAAAGAGAGTGTCCGGCGCATTGCGGCCTCGTCGATTGGACGGATGCGACAGCAGCGGCAATGAAACACGACAAAACCGTGTCAGCGACCCCGTCTTATTGCGCCGGCCGCAATAAGCCCGGAAAACGCCCGTCGTTGATACCTCCTCAGCGTCCCCAGCGGTCGCGCCAGGAAGGGAGCGCGCCGGGCTGCGGCAGCGCGCTCGCCTCATAGACGCCGCGGGCGCAGGCGCGGGCCAGGGCTTCCACCGCGGCGACGCCGATCCAGGCAAGGTCGCGCACCGGCTCGCCGAGCGGCTTGAAGCCGGTGGCGGCGGTGAACACCGTGTCGCCGTCGAGAGGTGTGTGCACCGGCCAGATGGCACGGGCCAGTCCGTCCTGCGCCATCACCGCGAGCCGCTTGCACTGGGCTTTGGTCAGCACCGCGTCGGTGGCGACGATGGCGATGGTGGTGTTGGCGAGCGTGGCCGCCGCCGGTTCCTCGACCGCCGGCATGCCCTTCATCGGCGGCGCGAGGCGCGGGTCGGGCAGGGGGGACGGCAGGCCGAGGCCGCCGAACTCGCCGCCGCGCTCGAAAGGCGCGGCCCAGAAATGCGGACCATCGCCGACATTCACCGAGCCGACCGCGTTCACCGCGACGATGGCGCCAACCATATGGCCGCTGGCCGCCCGCACCGAGGCCGAGCCCAGCCCGCCCTTGAGAACGGCCGTGGTGGCGCCGGTGCCGGCACCGACAGTGCCGAGCGGAAAATCCAGCCCGGTGTCGACGGCTGCTCGGTAGCCGAGGTCGCGATACGGAGCAAAGCGGCCCCAGTTCTTGTCGCCGCCATTGATGAGGTCGAACAGCACGCAACCGGGCACGATGGGGATGCGGGCGTCGCCGATGGCGAAGCCGATTCCCTGCTCGGCCAGGGCGGCCATCACCCCGGCGCAGGCATCGATGCCGAAGGCCGAGCCGCCGCTCAGCGTCAGCGCGTGCACGGCGTCGACGGTGGTGTCGGGTGCGAGCAGATCGGTCTCCCGCGTGCCCGGCCCGCCGCCGCGCACGTCCACCGAGGCGGTGGTCGGCCGGTCGAACACCACCGTGGTGACCCCTGAAGCGAGAGCGAGATCGGTGGCATGGCCGACCTTCAGTCCGGCGACGTCGGTGATCAGATTGCGCATCGACCTACCTCTTGCTGAATTCACGAAACCCTACTCGCACAGCCATCACATCCCGGCGATGGTGGAAATCGCCGCATTGCATTCGCCGCCGTGGCCGTGCATTGGACGCAGGTCGGACTGACGCGCGGCCGGCACGGGAGGCGATCCGGATCGCGATGTGGATCGCCAGTCAATTCGTTCACGGGTGCCAAGGTCAATGGCCGACGTCACGCTTCCGGCCGCTTTCCTCGCCGGTATCGCCAGCTTTGCCTCTCCCTGCGTGCTGCCGCTGGTGCCGCCCTATCTGTGCTACCTCGCCGGCACCAGCCTCGACGAGATCACCCACAAGGCGCCGACCGATGCGGCGGCGCGGCGCACGCTGGCGGCCTCGGCGCTTTTCGTCGCCGGCTTCTCCACCGTGTTCGTGGCGCTCGGTGCCGGCGCGTCGGTGGTCGGCGGCTATCTCCGGCTCTATTCGCAGGAGCTGGCCATCGTCGCCGGCATCGCCATCCTGCTGATGGGGCTGCATTTCCTTGGCCTGCTCCGCCTCGGCTGGCTGACGCGCACCAGGCGCGTGCATGTCGATGCCCCGGCGACGCTGGCGGGCGCCTATGTGATGGGCCTCGCCTTCGCCTTCGGCTGGACCCCGTGCATCGGGCCGGTGCTGGCGGCGATCCTCGCGGTGGCCGCCTCGGAGCAGACGCTGCTGCGCGGCGCCGGCCTGCTGGCGGTCTATTCCGCCGGGCTCGGGGTGCCGTTCCTGCTGGTGGCGGCGATGGCGCGGCCGGCGCTCGGCCTGCTCGTCCATGCGCGGCGCTATCTGCCGATGGTGGAGAAGGGCATGGGCGCGCTGCTGGTGCTCACAGGGATCGGCTTCCTCTCCGGCTGGATGGCGAGCATCAGCTACTGGATGCTGGAGACCTTCCCCGGGCTGGCCAGCTTCGGCTGAACGCCGATTGCCGCTAAAGCGTTTTCGAGCGAAGTGGATTCCACCTCGCGGGAGGAAAACGCGTCAGAACAATTTGCTAGAGCATTTCCAGCGAACCGGTATTCACCGGAAATGCTCTAGCGCGCGAGTGCCTTGCGCATGCGGATACAGGCCATCCGCGCCCCGCCCCGCAGCAGATGCTCGCCGCTGCGTATCGTGACGTAGCCATGGCGATGGTAGAACGCCTCCGCATTGATCGAGGCGTCGAGAACGAATTCGGTAACGCCATATTTGCGCGCCCTGAGCTCGAGCGCCCGCAAAAGCGCGCCGCCAATGCCGCGCCGGCCGTGTTCGGGGGCGACATATACGGCGCGCAGTTCGCGCCCACTCGGCACGAAGGAGCCGAAGCCGATCACCTTGCCGCCCGGTGCGCGGGCGATGATCGCCTCTTCCTCGCCGGTCTCGATGCGATGCGCGAGGGCGTCGACATGGTCGGGCCGCAGCGGCAGCGGCGCCCAGGCCTCGATGATGTCGGTGGCGTAGAAGCTGGCGGCGGTCGCGCGAATGGCCGCGCGATGCACCAGCAGCATCGCTTCCGCATCTTCCGGGTGAGCCGTTTCCAGGCGCAGATTCGCTTCCATCGACATGTCGAGCCCAACGGATGAACGAGTTTATCCGGAGGGCGCCGGCTGGCAACGGCGCCGTATGCCGGGGAGCGGCACGGGATCGATCCGTGAGGGGAGGGGCGAAAGAAAAACCCGCCGGCGCGGACCGGCGGGTCTCGTCTTCAGGCCTTGAGCGCAGCGCCGCGGGCGCCGCCGGTCGAAGGCGTATCAGAGCTCGGTGTAGCCGCCGTCCTTCCAGACATAGACGACGTAGTCGAGATTGGTGCGGTCGCCCTTCTTGTCGAAGGTCAGCTTGCCCAGCACGGTGTCGAAGGGCTTGCCGGAGTGGATGTACTCGGCGACCTTCTTCGGATCGAGCGACTTGGTGGCGTCGGCCGCCTGCTGGATCACCTGGCCGGCGGCATAGGAGTAGAGCACGTAGCCTTCCGGATCGATGCCCTTCTTCTTGAACTCCTCGACGACCTTGGCGGCAGCGGGGTTCTTGCGCGGATCGGGACCGAAGGTCATCAGCGTGCCTTCGGCGCCCGGACCGGCGATGGTCCAGAACTCCTTATCGGTGATGCCGTCACCCGAGAACAGCACGGTCTTCAGGCCCTGGTCGCGCATCTGGCGCACCAGCAGGCCGGCTTCGGTGTGCAGGCCGCCGTAATAGAGGATGTCGACATTGGCGCCCTTCAGCTTCGAGACGAGAGCCGAATAGTCCTTCTCGCCCGGGTTGATGCCTTCGTAGACGACTTCCTTGATGCCGGCCTTGTTCATCGCCTTCTGCGTCTCGTCGGCGAGACCCTTGCCGTACGGGGTCTTGTCGTGGACGATGGCGACCTTCTTGCCCTTCAGGTTCTTGACGATGTACTCGGCGGCCACCGCGCCCTGCTGGTCGTCGCGCCCGCAGGTGCGGAACACGTTGGTGAGGCCGCGCTCGGTCAGCTTCGGATTGGTCGAGGCCGGAGAGATGGCGACCACGCCGCCTTCGGCATACTGCTCGGAAGCAGGGATCGACACGCCCGAGTTGAAGTGGCCGATGACGAACTTCACGCCGTCCGCGATGAACTTGTTCGCCACCGAGACGCCCTGCTCGGGCTTGGAGGCGTCGTCACCGACGATGATCTCGACCTTCTGGCCCTGGAGGCCGCCGGCGGCGTTGACGTCGGCCGCCCACTGCTCGGCGCCGTTCTTCAGCTGTGCCCCGAAAGTGGCGTTGGCGCCCGTGATCGGGCCGCCGACGCCGACTTTCACCTGCGCCGAAGCCGGCAGCGCCATCGCCAGGGTGGCGCTGAGCGCAAGGCCGGCAAACAGAAACTTCTTCATGGAAGATCTCTCCTGCTTCTGAAAGGTTGGTTGTTCGCTGGTCCGTCGGCCAGGCCAGTCGCCCCATGGTGGTCGTCGTCCGAGGGCAAATGTTGCTCTTTTTCAGGCGCTTGTCGACGGCAGAAGCGAAAGGTTTCGGCCGAACTACGCGACGTCCTTCCGTTGCGTATCCGGGGCTCCCCGCTGCCAGCCGAAGGGGCCGGACTGACGATAGAGCCAACCATAGCGTGTCGCCATCTGCTTTGCTCGCTCGGCACGGAAGCCGAGGGTCGAGATCGCCAGCACGAAGGCGGTATCTGTGAGGAAGTGCGGCAGGCTGAACAGCGTGCCCTGGAACAGCGCGAAGTGGAAGAAGCGCACCGCGCAGCCGAGCAGCAGCGCATAGACCACCGCCTGCCGGTAGCCGCGCCAGGTGGAGGCCACCGCCCGGCCGGACAGCCAGGCCGCGCCGCCGCCGAGGAAGACGGTGACGAGGTAGAAATCCGCCCGCGAGGCCTCGACCACCAGCACCGGCGCAAGGATGCTGGCGAGAAGGACGGCGACCGCCACCACTGCCGGCAGCACCACGGCGAGGCTGGCGGGCGAGCCCTGGGCGATGAGGGTAGGACGCGTGGATGGGCTCATCTCAGTGCCTCCCGCCTTCGAGATAGGCGGCGCGCACTTCCGGCCGCTCCAGCAGCTCGCGGCCCTCGCCGGACATGGTGACGGCGCCGTTCACCAGCACATAGCCGCGATGGGCGAGCTTCAGCGCGTGGAAGGCGTTCTGCTCGACCAGGAACACGGTGAGCCCCTCGCTGCGGTTGAGCTCGCGTATGGCGTCGAAGATCTGCTTGACGATCAGCGGCGCCAGGCCGAGCGAAGGCTCGTCCAGCATCAGCAGACGCGGCCGGCTCATCAGCGCGCGGCCGATGGCGAGCATCTGCTGCTCGCCGCCCGACAGCGTGCCGCCGCGCTGGTTGACGCGCTCCTTGAGGCGGGGGAACAAGGTGAACACCCGCTCGAGATCGCTGTCGAAATGCTCGAAATTGTCGATGGAAGCGCCCATCTGCAAATTCTCGAACACCGTCATGCGCGGGAAGATGCGCCGGCCTTCCGGCGACTGGGCGATCTTCAGATGCGCGATCTCGTGGGTCGGCATCCGCGTGATGTCGCGGCCCTCATAGAGGATCTGTCCCTCGCGGGCGCGCGGCTGGCCGAAGATGGTCATCATCAGCGTCGACTTGCCGGCGCCGTTGGAGCCGATCAGCGTGACGATCTCGCCGCGATGGACGTCGACGTCGACGCCCTTCAGCGCCATGATGTTGCCGTAGAAGGTCTTGACGCCGCGCACGGCGAGCATGGGCTCGGAAGAGGTCACGGCGGCGCTCACGAGTGCGCTCCCGTGGCTTCGTCGAGCACCGCTTCGACCGCCTCGACCGCATCCTCGTCGACGCCGAGATAGGCGGCGATGACGCGCGGGTCGTTCCGCACCGCCTCGGGCGTGCCGTCAGCTATCTTGGTGCCGTAGTCGAGGACGACCACATGGTCGGAAATTTCCATCACCACGCTCATGTCGTGTTCGATGAGAAGGATGGAGGTGCCGTGCTCGGCGCGGATGGCCCTCAGGAGCTCGTTGAGCTCCAGGCTCTCGCGGGGGTTGAGGCCGGCCGCCGGCTCGTCGAGGCAGAGCAGGATCGGGCCGGAGCACATGGCGCGGGCGATTTCCAGCCGCCGCTGGGCACCATAGGGCAGGTCGCCGGCCGGGTCGTCGGCGCGCTCGGTAAGGCCGACCTTGTCGAGCCAGTATTTCGCCCGCTCGGTGGCATCCTTCTGTGCCGCGGTCCAGCTCGGCAGGCCGAGCAGCCCTTTCAGCGAATAGCCGGAGGCGGTCATCAGCGCGTTGTGCTGGGCGACCATGAGGTTCTCCAGCACGGTCATGCCGGAGAACAGCCGGATGTTCTGGAAGGTGCGCGCCACCTTGGCCTCGCCCGACACCTTGAAGTCCGGCATGCGCTCCAGAAGATAGACGCTGGAATCCGGCCCGACGAGGGCGCGCTCGCCGTTCAGCGTCACCGCGGCGAGTTCTTCAGCGGTGGGCGCGCGGCCGTGACCGAGGATCAGGCGGCCCTCGCTCGGCTTGTAGAAGCCGGTGATGCAGTTGAACACCGTGGTCTTGCCGGCGCCGTTGGGGCCGATCAGCGCGGTGATGTCGCCGCGGCCGACACGGAAGGACAGGTCGTTGACGGCGACGAGGCCGCCGAACCGCATGAACAGGTGCTCGACCGTGAGGATCGGGTCCTTGTCCCAGCCTTGGATGGGGAGAGCGTTGTCGGACATCAGCCGTGCCCTTCCTTCACGAGACTGCCGGAAACCGCCTTCTTCTCCTTGAGATAGATCGTCGGATCGCGGGAAGAGACGAGGCCGCGCGGCTTCCAGATCATGATCGCCACCATGGCGAAGCCGAACAGCAGCATGCGGTAGAGGCTGGGATCGAAGCCTTCGCCGAATACCTGCTTGAGGAAGCCGAGATTGCGCAGCATTTCCATGCCGCCCATCATCACCGCCGCCGCCACCGCGACGCCGATCTGCGAGCCCATGCCGCCGAGCACCACGATGGCGAGGATCATCGCCGAGATGTCGAAGGTGAAGCTCTCCGGCGAGACGAAGCCGGCCCGCACCGCGAAGAAGCAGCCGGCGAAACCGCCGAACATGGCGCCGGTGGCGAAGGCCGAGAGCTTCACATTGGTGGTGTTGAGGCCGAGCGAGCGGCAGGCGATCTCGTCCTCGCGCAGCGCTTCCCACGCCCGGCCGACCGGAAGCCGGCGCAGCCGCACCGTGGTGAAGGCGGTGATGAGCGCCAGCGCCAGGATGATGAAATACAGGAAGACGATGCGGTGCATCGGGTTGAATTCGAGCCCGAACAGCGCCGCGAAGCCATCCTCGCTGGCATTGAACGGAATGCCGAAGAAGGTCGCGCGGGGGATCGAGGCGATGCCGGCGCCGCCGCCGGTGAAATCCACCCAGTTGATCAGCACCAGGCGGATGATCTCGCCGAAGGCCAGCGTCACGATGGCGAGGTAGTCGCCGCGCAGGCGCAGCACCGGGAAGCCGAGGATCATGCCCCACAGCCCGGCGAAGGCACCGGCCGCCGGCAGGCAGAACCAGAACGCCCAATTGGCCCAGAAGGTCTCGCCGAGCAGCGCCGCGAAGAAGTCGTTCACCGGCGCCGAGGTGGCGAGTAGCGCATAGGTGTAGGCGCCGACCGCGTAGAAGGCGACATAGCCGAGGTCGAGCAGGCCGGCGAGGCCGACCACGATGTTCAGGCCCCAGCCGAGCATCACATAGGTGAGGATGAGGATGCCGAGGTCGAGCAGGTAGCGGCTTTCGCTGAGGCCGCCGGTCATCAAGGTGGCGAAGAAGGGGAACCCGACCGCGAAGGCCAGCAGCGCCGGCTTCAAGGCCGGAGAAATGGCGAGGATGCCGCGGGCGACGGGGCTCGTTCCGGCCTGCGCCTTGGGCCGCCGATTGGGCGACCAGACGGTGAGGTTGAGGATCAGTCGCCCGGCGACGATGATCCCGACCATGACGGCGACGATGAGCGGCCGATAGGCGAGGCCGAGGGCCCCGTCGATCACGATGGTCTCGAAACCGACCAGCGGCCCGAGCAGGCCGAGCGCGATCAGCCCGGTGAAGAAGGCGTCCTTGAGGGCGCCGGGAAGGACGGAGGTGCCGGAGCCCGCGATGGCGCCGGCAGGATGTGCGGTGTCGACGGCCATTGACGTCGCCTCACACCTTCTCGACTTCCGGCCGGCCGAGCAGGCCCTGCGGCAGGAAGATCAGCGTGATGGCCAGAATGGAGAACGCGGCGACGTCCTTGTACTCGATCGAGAAATAGGCCGACCAGAACACCTCGATCAGGCCGATCAGCAGCCCGCCGAGCACGGCGCCGGGCAGCGAGCCGATGCCGCCGAGCACCGCGGCGGTGAAGGCCTTCACGCCGGGCACGAAGCCATCGGCGAAGTTCGCGACGCCGTAATACATCAGGTACATGGTGCCGGCGACGGCGGCGAGGGCGGCGCCGATGACGAAGGTGAGCGAGATGGTGTGGTCGACATTGATGCCGAGCAGCGCTGCCATCTTGCGGTCCTGCTCGACGGCGCGCTGGGCGCGGCCGAGCGATGTCTTCTGCACCAGGTACCAGAAGCCGAAGAGCAGAACCGAGGTCAGCAGCATGATGATGATCTGCTTCCAGGCCAGCGTGACCTGATAGCCCTCGCGCTCCATGATGACGATCACGTCGGTGACCATCGGGGGCACCGGCTTGTTGCGCGGGCCCTGCGACACCTGGACGAAATTGGCGAGGAAGATCGACATGCCGATCGCCGAGATCATCGGCGCGAGGCGGAAGGAGCCGCGCAATGGCCGGTAGGCCACCCGCTCGATCGCCCAGTTCATCAGCGATGTGAAGAACATCGCCACCACCAGCACGATGGCCAGCGCCAGGAAGATCGAGGTGATCCCCAGCACGGTGGTCACCAGCAGAAAGCAGATGAGCGCGATGAAGCTCGACACCATGAACACGTCGCCATGGGCGAAGTTCACCATGCCGATGATGCCGAAAACCATGGTGTAACCGATGGCGATCAATCCGTAGATCGATCCCAGCGTCAGCCCGTTGATGAGCTGCTGAACAAAAACGTCCATAATGTATGCCGGCTCCCCTCAGCCGATGTCGCCACCCCAGCTCCCGTATGGTTTGCCCATATTGTGATCGTGCCCGGGAGATGGGCTGCGCAGAGTCTTAGCCTGCGCCGCGATCCGATACAATTCGATCGAAAGACGAAATGCAAATCATTGAAAGAAGTGATGCATGGGTATTAAAATACCTCAGTTGCCGAAAATCTAATCAATTTCAGGCTGTTGCTAGGTGCGATTTCACGCGCCCGCCGTGGTATTCAGCGTCTGAAAAATGTCGCATGAGCGACACAATCCCCATTTTTGAACAGCCGAGCAATAAGAACGGGCGGCCGGAGCGGCCGGACAGGCCCCGTCGGTTACCGTCGCGGCGAGTCGCGCAAAGCCGGGCTGCGGATCCGGCCGTCGGCAGGCGTCCGGCAGGAGGGCGTCAGGCGGCTTGGCCGGCTGCCCAGCCGGAAGACCATGCCCACTGGAAATTATAGCCGCCGAGCCAGCCGGTGACGTCCACCACCTCGCCGATGAAGAACAGGCCCGGCACCGCGTGGGCCTGCATGGTCTTCTGGTCGAGCTCGGCGGTGTCGACACCGCCGAGCGTCACCTCGGCGGTGCGGTAGCCCTCCGAGCCGGTCGGCTTGAACCGCCATTCATTAACCGCCAGCGCCAGTTGGCGCAGCGCCTTGTCCGACAGATCGGCGAGGTTGCGGCCGGCGGCGTGGCTGTCGCCGGCGAGTTGCGCCAGCCGGCGCGGCAGCAGCGCGGCCAGCGCGCTGCCCGGCGCCTGCCGGCCATTCTCGCCGCGCGCCGCCCTCAAGGCGGCGAAGACGTCGGTGCCGGGGACCAGATCGAGCGCGATTTCGTCGCCTTCCCGCCAATAGGAGGAGATCTGCAGGATCGCGGGCCCGGACAGGCCGCGATGGGTGAACAGGACAGCCTCGTCGAAGCGGGTCTTGCCATGCGTGGCTCTGGCCGGCAGGCCGATGCCGGCCAGCGGTGCGAGCCGCTCCAGCAGTGCCGGGTCGAGCGTCAGCGGCACCAGCGCCGGGCGGGTCGGCGTCACCTTGAGGTCGAAGCGGGCGGCGATGTCGTGGCCGAAGCCGGTGGCGCCCATCTTCGGTATCGACTTGCCGCCGGTGGCGACCACCAGGCTGGCGCAGGTGAGGGCGCCGCCGGAGGTGGCGAGCCGGAAGCCGCCTTCCACCCGCTCGGGCAGCGCCGCCGAGGTGGCGAGGCGCAGCGCGCCGGCGGCGTCGTCGAGCTCCCGCAGCAGCATGTCGACGATCTGCCGCGCCGAGCCGTCGCAGAACAACTGTCCCAGCGTCTTCTCGTGGAAGCCGATGCCGTGGCGGCGCACCAGCGCGATGAAGTCGTGCTGGCTGTAGCGCTTCAGCGCCGAAATGCAGAAGCCGGGATTGGCGGAGAGGAAGTTCTTCGGCGTGGCGCCGATATTGGTGAAATTGCAGCGGCCCCCGCCGGATATGCGGATCTTTTCACCTGGTGCGCGAGCATGGTCGATGACGAGGGTACGCCGCCCGCGCCGGGCCGCCTCGATGCCGCACATCAGCCCGGCGGCGCCGGCGCCGATGACGACCACATCCCAGTTCTCCGCCGGCGTCTTCACGGTTCCGTCGCCGGATCGCCGGCCAGGGGATCATAGGCCAGGGGATCGTAGGTATGGACCTCGCCGCAATAATCGGTAACCTGCCAGCCCTCGGGCGCCGGCTCGATATAGCCCGGCCCGATCGGCACCTTGCCGTGGCCGCCGGGAATGTCGAGCACATAGGTCGGCAGGGCGAGGCCGGAGACGCGCCCGCGCAGCGCCCGCATCAGCTCCTGCCCGCGCTCCACCGGCAGGCGGAAATGCGCGGTGCCCGGCGCGAGGTCGGGATGGTGCAGGTAATAGGGCTTCACCCGCGCCTCCACCAAGGCGCGGAACAGGCGGGCGAGCGTGTCGGCGTCGTCGTTCACCCCGGCCAGCAGCACGCTCTGGCCGACCAGCGCGATGCCGGCATCGGCAAGGCGGGCCAGCGCCGCGCGCACCTCGCCGTCGAGCTCGCGGGCATGGTTGGCGTGCACGGCGACATAGGTGGTAAGGCCGGGCACCCGCAGCGCGTCGGCAAGGGCGGCGGTAACGCGCTCCGGCGCCGCCACCGGCACGCGGGTGTGGAAGCGCACGATCTTCACATGGGCGATGGCCGCGAGGCGCGCCATCAGTTCCTTGAGCCGCCGCGCCGAGGCCATGAAGGGATCGCCGCCGGTGACCACCACCTCCCAGATCTCGGGATGGCCGGCGACATAGGCGAGCGCGCCGTCGAGCACCTCGTCCGACAGGGTGGTCTCGGCGCCGGGGCCAACCATCTCGCGGCGGAAGCAGAAACGGCAATAGACGGCGCAGACGCCGACCAGCTTCAGCAGCACCCGGTCGGGGTAGCGATGCACGATGCCCGGCACCGGGCTGTGCGCGTTATCGCCGATCGGGTCGGTGAGCTCCTGCGGCCGGTCGTCGAGTTCGCGCGCATCGGGCAGGAACTGGCGGGCGATGGGGTCTTCCGGCACGCCCGGCGCCATCTTTGCCGCCAGCGAGGCGGTGACCGCCACCGCATAGCGCGCGCCGACCGCCTCCAGCGCCGAGTCGTGCGGCAGCAGGCCGGCTTCGGCGAGCGCGGCGGCGCTGCGCAGCGTGCGCGGCAGGCGGGTGAGGGGCGGGGCGGCGGAACGGCTCGGCTTCATGCGCGACCTTGTGACCGTTTCCACCTTTATCGGCAAGGCGGGTTGTGCTGCATTGCGCTATAGTTGCTCACATATAAGGGAGGCTGTCATGGCCGGCTCGGAAGCTGGCGCGCCCGCCGCGCGCGAGGACGACGTACTGGAAGCCGCGGCCCGCTGGCGCCGCGAGGGCCGCGGCGTGGCGCTGGCGACGGTGGTGGAGACCTGGGGCTCGGCGCCGCGCCCGGTCGGCAGCCATCTCGTCATCGACGAGGCCGGCGGCTTTCTCGGTTCGGTGTCCGGCGGCTGCGTCGAGGGCGCGGTGGTGGCGGAAGCCGCCGAGGTGATCGTCGACGGCGCCCCGCGCCTGCTGGAGTTCGGCGTCGCCGACGCGACCGCCTGGCAGGTGGGTCTTTCCTGCGGCGGGCGGATCGCCGTCTATGTCGAGAAGCTGAACTGATGGATCTGTTGCTGCTCGAGGAGCTGAACGCCGAGCGCGCCGGGCGCCGCGCCGCCATCGTGGTCACCGAGCTGGGCAGTGGCCGGCAGCGTCTGGTGAAGGCGGCGGCCATCGACGCCGATCCGCTGGCGCCGCAGCTCGCCGAGGCGCTCCGCACCGGCAGGAGCGGCATGCTGACGCTCGGCGATGAGCGGTTGTTTCTCGCTGTGGAGGTGCCGGCCCCGCGCCTGGTCATCACCGGCGCGGTGCACATCGCCCAAGCGCTGGCACCGATGGCGCGGCTCGCCGGGCTCGACGTGACCATCGTCGATCCGCGCACCGCCTTCGCGACGCCGGAGCGCTTCCCGGATGTCGAGGTGCACGCCCAATGGCCGGACGTGGTGCTGCCGCGGCTCGGCCTCGACGCCTTCACGGCGGTGGCGGCGCTGACCCACGATCCCAAGATCGACGACCCGGCGCTGATCGAGGCGCTGGCGCGCGACTGCTTCTATATCGGTGCGCTGGGCTCGCGCCGCACCCATGCGACCCGGCTCGATCGGCTGGCGGAAAAGGGGGTGCCGCGCGAGGCGCTCGCCCGCATCCGCGCGCCGATCGGGCTCGATATCGGCGCGGCCAGCCCGGCGGAGATCGCGGTCTCCATCCTGGCCGAGATCGTCGGCGAACTGCGGCGCCGGCCGGCAGTGGACGAGCGCGCCGGCGGGCCGGCCACGAGCGGGCAGGCGGCATGAGATTCGACCGCGTACCGCTCGGCGAGGCGGAAGGGGCGGTAAACGTTCATTCGCTGCGGCTGCCGGGTCTCGAGCTGCGCAAGGGCACCCGGCTCGATGCCGGCACGCTCGGCGCCCTGGCCGGCCACGGGCTTGCCGATATCGTGGTGGTGCGGGCCGAGGCCGGCGACGTCGCCGAGGACGTGGCGGCGGCACGGGTGGCCGCGGCGATCGCCGGTGGCGGGGCGGCGCCCGATGCCGCCTTCACCGGCCGCGCCAATATCCGCGCCCGCTGCGCCGGGCTGGTGCGGGTGGACCGCGCCGGCGTCGATGCGCTCAACGCCGTCGACGAGACGGTGACGCTGGCGACGCTGCAGGAATTTCGGCTGGTGCAGGCCGGCGAGATGATCGCCACCGTCAAGATCATCCCGTTCGCGGTGGCGGGCTCGGTGATGGCGGCGGTGGAGACGGTACTCGCCGGGCGGCCGCCGCTGGTCGAGGTGGTGCCGTTCCGGCTGTCGCGCGTCGCGGTGATCTCGACGCTGCTGCCGGGGCTGGCCGAGAAGGTGATCGCCAAGACGCTGCGGGTGACGGCGGCACGGCTGGCCGCTGCCGGCGCCGTCATCGGCCATGAGGAGCGGGTGCCGCATACAACGGAGGGCGTGCGGCACGGGCTGGAGCGCGCGCGGGCGGCCGGCGCCGATCTCGCCATCGTGTTCGGGGCTTCGGCGATCGCCGATCGGCGCGATGTCATCCCTGCCGGGCTGGAAGCCGCCGGAGGCGTCATCGAGCACTTGGGAATGCCGGTCGATCCGGGTAATCTCCTGCTCACCGGCCGGCTGGGGGCGCTGCCGGTGCTCGGCGCGCCGGGATGCGCCCGCAGCCCGAAGGAGAACGGCTTCGACTGGGTGTTGAACCGGCTGCTCGCCGGCCTCCCGGTTTCGCGGACCGATATTGTCTCGATGGGTGTAGGAGGTCTTCTGATGGAAATCCCGTCCCGTCCGCAGCCGCGCGAGGGTGCGGCCCCGCATGCTGGCGGCCCGACCGCCGCCATCGTGCTCGCCGCCGGCCGCGGCAGCCGTATGCCGGAGACCTACAAGCTCACCGCACCGCTCGACGGCGAACCGATGGTGCGCCGCGTGGTGCTCTCGGCGCTCGCCTCGCATGCGCGGCCGGTGATCGTCGTCACCGGTCATGACGCCGCCAAGCTGCGCGCCGCGCTTGTCGGGCTGCCGGTGCATCTCATCCACAATCCCGATTACGCCGAAGGGCTGTCGAGCTCGATCCGCGTCGGCCTCGGCGCCGTGCCGCCGGAAGCGCCCGCCGCCGCCGTGCTGCTCGGCGACATGCCGAAGGTCCATGCCGGTCTGATCGACCGGTTGATCGCCGCGCTCGACGCCGCGCCCGGCGCCATCGCCGCCGCGCCGTCGAGCGAGGGGCGGCGGGGCAATCCGGTGGTCTGGGCGCGGCGGATGTTCCCGGCGCTGGCGGCCCTCACCGGCGATGTCGGCGCGCGCCATCTGCTCGCCGAGAACGCCGAGGCGGTGGTCGATGTCGAGGTCAGCGACGACGCGGCCTTCGTCGATGTCGACACGATGGAGGAGTTGCAGGCGCTGGAACTGCACCACATCGCCGAGACCGCCCATGTCGATGCCGGCCCGGCGCTGGACGGCATGCAGGCCGAGGATGCCTGAGGACCAGGCGTCTTCGGCACGGCAGGCTGCCGGTTCGCGTGGAGAACTGACGCGAGGCGATGCCCCGGAACGGCCCCGCTAGAATGGTGTGTAGCTAGAACGGCGTGTAGAAGGACAGCGCGCCATAGGCGCCGTCCGGGCTGTCGCTGCTCCAGCGCCAGCCGGCGGCGACGCGCCATTGCCGGCCGGGCAGGGGATTGGCGAGATAGAGCCCGATGCCGGCGGTGTTGGAGAACCAGTCAGCATATCCCATCGCCTCGGTGCCGAGCTCCACCTTATCGGTAAGCTTGCGGCCGAGGCCGGCCCGCAGCGATGCCGTCTCGTCCGCGGTGGAGGCGCCGGCGGCTGCGCTCGCCACCCAGTCCGGCGCCGGGCGGTGAAACCATTCCACCACGCCCTTGATGCCGACATGACTGCCCTGGTCGCGGTTCGAAGGATCGGGGCGGTCGAGCATGTCCTGGCGCAGGTTCACCCCGCCATAGACCGCCAGCGCGTGGCCGCCTTCGAGGAACTGCCATCCGGCCAGCACCTCGCCTTCCACCTTGCCGGCATTGTTCCAGCCGCCGGGCACCGCATCTGTACGGTAGGAATAGCGGCCGCCGCCGCCCTGGGCGCGCAGGCGGAAGCCCTCCTCGTGCATGGCGCCGAAGGGCGACCAGGCCGCGCCGGCCCAGCCATAGGAGGTGTCGCGGGCGACATCGACGCCCGAATAGAAATAGGAGCGTTCGGCAAACGGGTTCTGCCACGCCGGCTCCTCGGCGACGGCGGCGCCGGGACCTGCGACGGCAAGCAAAAGCCGCAGCGCCAGACGGTGGATACCCGCCATGCCGATCCATTCGGAAAGTTGTGAAAATCCATGCTTCAGCCAATACGAGCATCGGCTGGAGCGGCTGCCAACGAATCAATGCGCGCATAAGATCGGGATGCACGCATGCGTTGTAGGCAATTGGTCGCGGTATGAGGCTACAGCGGTGCGGCCATCAGATGGGTCACTGGCACCTCCACGCGCTCGCAGACGAGATTGGCGACGATGAGCCGGTGGCAGTGCTCGGGATGCCGCTCAAAGCAGAGCAGGCAGACCCGCCTGCCGGCCTCGACGAGGCCCACCAGTTCGTCCAGCTGCTCCCGTGCGGTCGGCGTCCTCATGTGCTCGGCGAAGATGCGCTGCATGGTCGCGTGCTGCCCGCTGCGCGCCGCCTGCCGGCCTTCCGCCGGGGTGCCGAGGCCGCGCAGGTGCAGATAGCCGATGCCGCGCTCCGCCACGCCGGCCGCCAGCAGGGTCTTGGAGAAGCCGGCCCGGCGCGAGGCCGCCACCGCCCGCACATCCACGAGCAGCTCGACGCCGGCCTGCGCCAGTTCGTCGAGCACCGCCGAGGAACTGGCCTGCTCGTAACCGATGGTGAACAGCGCGGGATCGGACATGCGGCTACTGTGTCCGAGCCGGATCGTCTTGTCGACGCCCCCCGTGATCGATGCCGCCCGCCCCTTGCCGGCGGGGCGCGAATCTGTGGACTTCTATGCCGGTGCCGCTCCCCGCGCGCGCGATGGTGCTAGAGCGTGGCGGGGACGGATGGAGCATCAGGCGATTATCGGGACGCGAAGCAGATCATGACCATCGCCATCGAGCTCGGGGCCGGTCCAGCCGGCCAGCCGGTGCGGCTCGATCTGGAAGAGCTGCTGTCGACCCGCCTGCTGGTGCAGGGCAATTCCGGGTCCGGCAAGTCGCACCTGCTGCGCCGCCTTCTGGAACAGAGCGCCGGCCATGTGCAGCAGGCGATCATCGATCCGGAAGGCGATTTCGTCGGTCTCGCCGAGCGCTTCGGTCATGTCGTCATCGATGCCGAGCGCACCCAGAGCGAGATCGGCCGCATCGCCGCACGCATCCGCCGCCATCGCGCCTCGGTGGTGTTCAACCTCGAAGGGCTCGATGCCGACGCGCAGATGCGCTCGGCCGCCGCCTTCCTCGCAGGCCTGTTCGACATCGAGCGCGACTACTGGTTCCCGATGCTGGTGGTGGTGGACGAGGCGCAGCTCTTCGCCCCGGCCGGCGCGGCGGAGATTTCCGAGGAGGCGCGCCGCGCCTCGCTGATGGCGATGACCAACCTGATGTGCCGCGGCCGCAAGCGCGGCCTCGCCGGCGTCATCGCCACCCAACGCCTCGCCAAGCTGGCCAAGAACGTGGCGGCGGAGGCGTCCAACTTTCTGATGGGCCGCACCTTCCTTGATATCGACATGGCCCGCGCCGCCGATCTGCTCGGCATGGAGAAGCGGCAGGCGGAAAGCTTCCGCGACCTCAACACCGGCTCCTTCGTCGCGCTCGGCCCGGCCCTGTCGCGCCGGCCGCTGCCGGTGAAGGTCGGGCAGGTGGAGACCGGCACCCGCAATGGCCGCCCCTCGCTGATGCCGCTGCCGGACATGGCCTCCGGCGACATGCAGGGGCTCATCTTCGAGGATGACGGCCTGCCATTGCCGGCGCCGGCGTCGCGCCCGGCCGGCCCCTCGGCCGACGAGGTGCTGGAGCAGCTGGAGCATGCCGTCGCCCCGGTCGCGGCCGAGCCAGATGTCGAGGCCGCCGCCGCCATCGAGGCGGAGCGCGAGGCGCTGATCGACGAGATCATCAATCAGTTCGTTTCCGATCCGGATGCGCCGTTCCGTTCGGCGGCGACGCTCTATCCGGACTTCACGGTGCATTGCCGGGTGCGTCGCGTCGGCTCGCGCATGCCGGATCTCGCCGAGTTCACCCGCCGCCTCGCCATTGCCCGCGCCGGCGTCGCGGGAGCGGGCGGGGAGGGGCGCGACGGCGAGTGGCGACGTGCGGTCGAGCTTGCCGGCGCCCTGCCGGAGGAGATGCAGGGCGTGTTCCTGCTCCTCGCCCGCGCCGGCATGGAGGGCGCGCCCTCGCCGGCCGACGAGGAGCTCGCCCGCGCCTATGGCAGCCGCTCGCCCTCGCGCGGGCGCTGGCTGCTCACCTATATGGAGGAGCGCGGCCACCTCGTCTGCGAGAACGATTTCCGCGGCCGCCGGGTGGTACGTTTCCCGGCGCTCGGCTGGAAGACCGCGCCGGGCGACCCGAAGGGCGCCTCTGCGACGGCGTGACGACCTGGACGACGGTGTGAAGGGCGGCCGAAGCGCCGCGTCGCCTTCGCAAATGGCTACGCCGGCCCCGCTGCATCTGACCTTCTGTCCCTCTCCCCGATGGGGAGAGGTGGCCCGCGTAGCGGGTCGGTGAGGGGGGACGACATGGGGAAGCCGAGAGGAGGGGGGGCCCCCCCCCCCCCCCCCCCCCCCCGGCGGGGGGGGGGGGGGGGGGGGCCCGCCCACGGCAGGGACGAAAGGTCGGGGGCGGCGGGAGGGGGGGCGCGC
>NZ_JAVDUX010000017.1:0-129741 GCF_031456575.1 Ancylobacter sp. 3268 | reverse complement strand
AATTTCATCATGAACTCGCTGACGGCGGCATCGATGTTCACCGCCTGGTCGCTGACCTTGGCGAGCGTCATGCCGAGCGGCAGATTGTCGGCGATTGCCCTGGAGCGCGCCTCGAGCGCCTTGCCGAGCTCCAGCCCGTTCCAGCCCTGCTGCATCACCACGGCGAGCATGATGGCGGGCTCGCCGTCATGGCGGATGATGTATCAGCTCGACGCCGCCGGTGAGTGCGATTTCCGGATGGAAGGTCAGCAGGGCGTTGAGGATCGCCAGCGCGCGATCGGTGGCGCCGAGGAGTTCCCTCGCCTCATGGATGTCCTGGAACACCTGCCATTTATGCGCAACGGCATCCGGCTTCACCGCCTTCGCTAGCCGTTCAGTCTCGGAGTGTGATTGAATCAGTCGATCTGGCTCTACATTCCGGGAGGGACTATGGGCCAGAGACTCCATGGCAGCGCCACGAACCCCGCACGCCATCCGCGCTGCGATACCGCGATCGAAGGCTCCGCTCAAAGGGTTAGCCACGAGGTACGGGCTCTGACGCCCCTTCAGGCCCGGCGCTCGCGGCGCCAGGCGGCGGGGGTGGCGCCGACCTTCTTTCGGAACAGCCGGGTGAGGTGGGCCTGGTCGAAGAAGCCGGTCGTCGCGGCCACCTCGGTCAGCGACATGTCGGTGGCGAGCAGCAGGTCCTGCGCCCGCTTCAGCCTTGCATTGGTCTGCCACTGGTGCGGCGGCACGCCGGTCGCCGCCTTGAAGGCATGGCTGAAATAGCTGGGCGACAGGCTCACCAGCTCAGCCAGCTCCTGCAGCCGGATCGCCCGCAGGCAGTTCTCCTCGATGTAGTCGACCACCCGCCGAAGTTGCCAGGGCGCCAGCGAGCTGCGCTTGCGCTTCTCGGCCGATCGCAGGAAATCGATGAACAGCGCCGTGGTCAGGCTGTCGCCATAGAGGTCGTGGAAGGCGGCTGGGCCCTGGCACTCGCCGGCGAGCAGGTTGGCGAAGGTCATCAGCCGCTCGTTGTTGAACATCAATCGCGGCGTCTCGAAGGGCGCGGGCGCGAAATCCTCGGCGAGCCTGGTGCGCAGCGCCTCCAGGTCGAAATGCAGGTCGAGGTGGCGCAGATAGGTGTTGCCGGTGAAGCGCGACCACAGCGGCACGCCGGCCGGGATGAAGCTGATCTGGCGCGGCACATGGCGTCTCGGCATGGCCGCGCGGTCGGGCGAGAGCAGCAGCTCGAACTCGCCGCCGGCCTGATCGAGCAGCACGAACAGGCGCGGATGCTCGGAGATGTATTCCGCCCGCGCGCCGACCGCCCCCTCCGCTTCCCACAATTCGACAAGCACCCCGCTCCAGGAACGGCGATGGCCATCGCCCAGCACGGAAATGCCCTCGCGCTTCGACGTCATCCTGGGGACGAACACCGTTCTCCTCGCTTCCTTTTGCGCGTTATAAATTTGCCAGACCACCTTTGCCTTCAATAGACCAAAAACGTACAAGATGTGGCAGAGGTGCACAATCATCCAGAAGCATTGATTGGTACCAGAGGCTGGACGCTTCTGATGAACATCCAAAGGTATACCTCTTTTGAATGTTTCTTATCTGAACGTCACTTGCGAGGATTATTTGGAACGTTTGCAATGTATGGGAAGTCTTTCAAGCTCTGGCTGTTGAGCGGCACCGTAGTGGCGACCGTGCCTTTCCTGTGCGGGATGGCATTCGCGCAGGAAACGACGTCGTCTGACGAGAACACGGTCCAACTCGACACCATCTCGGTGGAGGGACAGCAGAGCGGGACGGGTCCGGTCAACGGCTATGTCGCCACCCAGACCACCACCGGCATGAAGACGGACGTTCCCATCACCGAAATCCCGCAATCCGTGTCGGTGATCGGCCGCGACGAGATCGACGACCGCAAGGCGCTCAAGCTGGACGAGGTCATCCGCTACAGCGCCGGCGTGTTCGCCGCGCCCTACGGCAACGATCCCGACACCGACTGGTTCTACATCCGGGGTTTCAACGCCACCCAGACCGGCGTCTTCCTCGATAATCTCTCGCTCGCCAGCTACGCCTTCGGCGGCTTCCAGATCGATCCATTCATGCTGGAGCGGGTCGAGATCCTGAAAGGCCCGTCCTCCGCACTCTATGGCGGCTCGAATCCGGGCGGCCTGGTCAACATGATCAGCAAGCGCCCGATGGACGATCGCTTCGGCTATGTCGAAGGCGGCATCAACAATTTCGGCAACGCCTATTTCGCTTTCGACATCAACGACGTGTTCGGCGGTCGGGTCGGCGGCAATGCCGGCGATCCGGATGTGGTCGGCAAGGCCGCGCCCATCGCCGTGCCCGATAATCCGGTCTGGGCCTACCGCATCACCGGTCGTCTCGCCGGCGGCGACTACTACACCGACTATGGCGAGGACCTGCGCGGCACGATCATGCCGCAGATCACCTACCGCCCGTCCGAGCAGACCAAGATCAACGTCTACGCCCAGTTCTCGGCGCTCGACCAGACCCATACCGGCAACGGCTTCCTGCCCTATGTCGGCACGGTGGTGCCGGCCTCTTTCGGCAGGATTGCCCGCGACGCCTTCTTCGGCGAGCCGGACCTCGACAATGGCCGCTACACCCAGTTCCTGCTCGGCTACGAGTTCGAGCACCAATTCGAGAATGACTGGGTATTCAAGTCGGCCTCGCGCTACGCCTATCTGAACAAGCACGAGATCGGGCCATATCCTTACGGCTATGCCCCCGGCCCCTTCGGCTTCGGCAACGGCTTCACGCCGGTCGCGCCCGACAATCTGCTCTACCGCATCGGCTTCGAGGGCGCGAGCGGCGTCGACGCCTTCGCCAGCGACAACAATCTCTCCAAGAAATTCTCGACCGGCCCGGTCGACCACGACGTCCTCGTCGGCGTCGACTACAACCTCTACAACCTCTCCAACCTGCAGGCCTCGGGCGGCGGCACGCCGATCAGCGCCACGGATCCGATCTACGGCGCGGCACAGGGCGAGACCTTCGTCTATCTCGACCAGGAGCTCACCCAGCAGCAGTTCGGCGCCTACATTCAGGACCAGATGCGCTTCGGCGACGGCTGGATCGTCACGCTGAACGGCCGCTACGACTATCTCGACGTCGATTCCGAGAGCCCGGCATCGCTGCCCTTCTCGCCGAACTACAAGTCGGACGACACGGCGTGGACCGGCCGCGCCGGCCTCGGCTACGAGTTCAAGAACGGCCTCACGCCCTATGTCAGTGTGTCCAGCTTCTTCAACCCGGTGATCGGCGTCAGCGCCGTCGACGATCAGGGGCTGAAGCCGGAAGAGGGCTACCAATACGAGGCGGGCATCAAGTACGAGCCCACCTTCATGGATGCGCTGGTCACCGCCTCGGTGTTCGAGATCAACCGCCAGAACGTGCTGGTCGCCGATCCGCTGCCTCCCTTCCTCAGCCGGCAGCTCGGCGAGGTGCGCGTACGCGGCTTCGAGATCGAGGGAAAGGCCAACGTCACCAGGAATTTCCGGGTGCTTGCCAGCCTGACCGTGCTCGATCAGGAGATCACCGAGGACCTCGATCCGACGCTGATCGGCAATACGCCGATGACGGTGCCGGACGTCCTCGCCTCGGCCTGGGCCGACTACAAATTCGACGCCGGCTGGCTGAAGGGTGTCAGCGCCGGCGCCGGCGTGCGCTACATCGGCTCGTCCTGGGTCGACAACGCCAACACGCTGAAGGTGCCGAGCGCCACCGTGGTCGACGCGGCGATCCGCTACGATCAGGAGACCTGGGGCGTGGCGCTGAACGTCAGCAACATCTTCGACGAGGTGTATGTGTCCGGTTGCCAGGGCTATTCGGTCTGCGGCTATGGCGATCCGCGCACCATCACCCTCTCGGCCCACTACAAATGGTGAGAACGCGCCCCTGATGCCTGCGCCTGCTTCCGTGCTCGCCTCCTTCGAGCTCGCCGATGTCCGCTATGATGTGCCGGGCCGGGCCATTCTCGGCCCGGTTTCGCTGTGTCTTGAGCCCGGCCGCGTCTACGGCCTCGTCGGACCGAACGGCTCGGGCAAGAGCACGCTGATGCGCCTCATCGCCCGCGACCTCGTTCCCTCCGCCGGCGCGCTGCGCTTCGCCGGCCGCGCCATCGGCGACTGGGTCGACCGCGCCTTCGCGCGCAAGGTCGCCTTCCTGCCGCAGTTCACGCCCGCTTCCGACGGGCTGAACGTGCGCGAGCTGGTGGCGCTCGGCCGCTATCCCTGGCACGGCATGCTGGGCCGCTTCGGTGCCGGCGACGCTGCCAAGGTCGAGGCGGCGCTGGAGCGTACCGGCCTCGGCGCCTTGGCCGAGCGGGCGGTGGACACGCTGTCGGGCGGCGAGCGCCAGCGCGTCTGGCTGGCGCTGATGCTGGCGCAGGATCCGGAATGGCTGCTGCTCGACGAGCCGACCTCGGCGCTCGACATCGCCCATCAGGAGGAGATGCTCCAGCTGCTGCGCCGCCTCAGCCGCGAGCACGGGCTTTCCGTCATCGTGGTGCTGCACGACATCAATCTCGCGGCACGCTATTGCGACGAGATCGTCGCCCTCGGCCGCGGCGCCATCATCGCCCATGCGGCGGCGGGCGAGATCATGCGGCCGGACCTGCTCTCCGCCATATACGGCCTGCCCATGGGCGTCTTCGCCCATCCGGTCAGCGGCACGCCGATCGGCTACATCGCGTGATTCCTCCCCATCCGATAAGCCGCCGGGCGCTGCTGGCCGCCGGCACCGTTCTAGCTTTGCCGGGCCTCGCCCGGGCGGCATCGATGCGCGCGGCGACGCTCGACTGGGCGATACTGGAGACGCTATTGGCCCTCGGCCATCCGCCGGTCGCCGCCACCGAGCTGATCCAGTTCCGCGAGATCGCGGTCGAGCCGCCGGTGCCGGACAGCGTCGCCGACCTCGGGCTGCGCGGCCTGCCGAATCTCGAGACGCTGCTGCTGGCGCGGCCCGACATCATCTTCAACTCGAACTTCTACGTGGCGCTGGAGCCGCGCCTTGCCCGCATCGCCCCGGTGGAGAGTTTTTCTCTCTACCTGCCCGGCCGCGCGCCCTATGAGCCGATCACTGCAATGACCCGTGCCATCGCCGTGCGGTTCGGCGCGCCGGACGCGGCCGATGCCCTGCTCGCCCGCGCCGAGGCGGATTTCGCGAAAATGCGCAACCGCCTCACCGGCGTCTCGCGGCCGGTACTGCCGCTCAATTTCGGCGACGCCCGGCATTTCCGCACCTTCGGCTTCGACAGCATGATCGGCGAGGCCCTGCCGCGTCTCGGCGTCACCAATGGCTGGACCGGCTCCACCTCCTATTCTGCTACCGCGCCGGTCAGCATCGAAGCGCTGGCCGGTTACAGCGAGGCATGGCTCGCGGTGATCGGTCCGGTGCCGCCGGATGTGGCTCCGGTACTGGCGCGCAGCGCCTTCTGGCAGGCGTTGCCTGCGGTGAAGGCGGGACGGGTACTGTGGCTTAGCCCGGTCGATCCCTTCGGCGCCATCCCGTCCGCGCTGCGCTTCGCCCGGCTGCTGACGCAGGCGTTGGCTGCGGCGGAAGGCGCCTCCCGTGGCTGAGGTTCTGTTCCATCGCCTGTGGGGTCTGATCGCGCTCGCGGCCGCCTGCGCCGCCGTCGCCGCCGTGGCGACCCGCCCGGGCGTTCCCGGCCTCGACGATGTCATCCTCTGGCAGGTCGAGCTGCCGCGCGTGGCGGTCGCCCTATTGGCCGGCGCGGCGCTCGGCCTGTCCGGCGCGCTGCTCCAGCGCGTGCTGCGCAATCCTATCGCCGACCCGTCGACGCTCGGCATCGCCTCCGGGGCGCAGCTGGCGCTCACTTCGGCCCTCGCCTTCGCGCCGGCGCTGATCGAGGCCAGCCGCGAGGCCGTGGCGCTCGCCGGCGGGGCGGGCGCGGCGGCGCTGGTGCTGGCCCTCGGCTGGCGGCGCGGGCTCGACCCGGTCGCCGTGGTGCTGTCGGGCATGATGATCGCGCTGGTCGCCGGCGCGCTGAGCGCGACGCTGATCCTGTCGCGCGGCGACTATGTGCTGTCGCTGTTCATCTGGGGCGCCGGCGCGCTCGACCAGCAGAGCTGGGATAGCGCGATCACCCTCGGCACGCGCCTCGTGCTCGGCCTTGCCGCCGCGGCGCTGCTGGCCCGCCCGCTGGCGCTGCTCGGGCTGAACGATGCCGAAGCTCGCAGCCTTGGCCTGAACCTCGCGGGCGCGCGCCTCGCCGCCATGGCGGTGGCCGTCTGGCTCGCCGCGAGCGTGACGGCGGAGGTCGGCATTGTCGGCTTCGTCGGGCTGGCCGCGCCCGCCTTCGCCCGCCTCGCCGGCGCGCGCACCTCGCGCCAGATCGCGCTCGCCGCACCGTTCATGGGCGCGCTGCTACTCTCACTCACCGACAGCCTTGTGCAACTCGCCGGCAGCGGCGGGCGCGACCTCGCCCCCACCGGCGCCGCCACCGCGCTGCTGGGCGGGCCGCTGCTCCTCTGGCTGCTGCCGCGCGTCCATGCGGTCGACCGGCTGCGCCACGCCACGGCCGCCGCGGCGCCGCGGCGCCGCCTGCGCCGTCCGGCGAGGCTGCTCGCTCTGCTCACCGTCGGCACCCTGCTGCTGGCCGTTGCGGCCCTCGCCATCGGCCGTACCGCCGAAGGCTGGCACATCGCCGGCGGCGAGCTGTTCGCACAGCTTCTGCCGTTCCGCGGCCCGCGCCTTGTCGCCGCCGGCGCCGCCGGCGCGATGCTGGCGGCGGCCGGGCTGATCCTCCAGCGCATGACCGGCAATCCGATGGCGAGCCCGGAGGTACTCGGCGTCAGCGCCGGCGGCGGGGTCGGGCTGGCAGCGCTGCTGCTCGCCGGCGTCGCGGCCGGGCCGCTCGTCATCGCCGGCATGGGGGCAGGAGCGCTCGCCGCGCTGCTGGTCATGCTCGCCGTGGCCGCGCGCTCCGGCTTCGGGCCGGAGCGGCTGTTGCTCGCCGGGCTTGCCTGCGGCGCGCTGTGCATGGCGATCCTCTCCACCGTGCTCTCCAGCGGCGGTATGACCGCTTATATGCTGCTCGTCTGGATGTCCGGCTCGACCAACCGGGTCGGGCCGTTCGAGGCGTGGAGCGCGCTCATCGCCGCGCTCGTGCTGATCGGCCCGCTGTTCCTGCTCACCCGCTGGCTTACCGTGCTGCCGCTGGGCGGGCGGGCGAGCCGCGGCTTGGGCGTACCGGTGCGCAGGGCGCGGGTGACGCTCGCCATACTAGCGGCCCTGCTCACCGCCATGGCCTCCTTCGTGGTCGGACCCTTGAGCCTCATCGGCCTTATGGCTCCGCACCTCGCCCGCCTCACCGGCTTCACGCGCGCCCGCGATCAGCTGGCGGCGGCGGTGATCGTCGGCGCGGCGCTGCTGATCCTCGCCGACTGGCTCGCCCGCCTCGTGGTGTTCCCCTATCAGGTGCCGACCGGGCTGTTCGCGGCGCTGATCGGCGCCCCCTACCTCATCTGGCTGCTCTGTCGCGGAGGTCCGCAGCATGACTGAACGCCCGCTCGTCGCTCTGGCCCGCGTGAAGCTCGCCGACCCGCTCGGCACTGCGCAGGCGCTCTGCGCGCATTTCGTCGCGCATGGCGCCGTCACCCGCACGCCGACGGGGGGCGTCATCGACAGCCTCTTCGGCCGCGCCGAGCTGCGGGCGGAGGGCGCGCATCTGCATCTGCGTGCCGAAGGAGCGGATGCCACCAGGCTCTATGTCGTGCGCAACGCGCTGGCCGAGCATCTTGCGCTGTTGGTCGGCGAGGATATGCCCGCCTTCGCCTGGTCCGGCGACGCGCCGATAGAGCGCGCCATCCCGTTCTTCCACGCCATGCATGTCGCCGGCACCCGGCAGATCACCCCGCGGATGCTCCGGGTCACGCTGGCGGGGGTGGACGTCGCCGCCTTCGAGAGCGGAGCCGGGCTGCATGTCCGCCTGCTCATTCCACCCAAGGGCCGGGCGCCGGTCTGGCCGGCCGCAGCGCCGGACGGGCGCACGCTGTGGCCGAAGGGCGCGGACGCACTGGCCCGCCGCGTCTACACGGTGCGCCGCGTCGACCGCGCGGCGGGGAGCATCGATGTCGACATGGTGCTGCACGAGGACGGGTGCCATCCCGCCCCCGGTTCCGACTGGGCGGCCGCCGCCCGGCCGGGCGATCCGATCGGCGTGATGGGACCGGGCGGTGGCCTGCCGCCGCAGGCCGACTGGTATGTGCTCGCCGGTGACGAGACGGCCCTGCCGGTCATCGCCCGCATTGCCGAAGGTCTTCCCAGCGGGTGCCTTGTGCATGCCTTGATCGAGGTGGCGGATGCCTCGGAAGAGCAGCCCATCGTCTCGAAAGCCGATCTCCGCCTGTCCTGGCTTCACCGCAACGGCGCGCCGGCCGGCTCCACGGACCTGCTGGAACGCGCGCTTCGCGGCATTCAATGGCCGACCGACGGACGCGGCCATGTGCTGGCCGGCTGCGAGCACCGGACGGCGCGGGCGATTCGCGCCTTCCTTGTCGGCGCGCGCGGCATGGCGAAGAAGGACGCCCACGTCGCCGCCTATTGGCGGCAGGGATGCAGCAGCGACACCGCCGCCGAGGAGCAGGACCGGGAATAACCGTGGCTAGCAAGGGCACCTCTCATCTGATCCAGCAACTCCGTGTGATGGGCGCATATGTCCGATCGGGCCCGCCGCCTGATGCGCGACCAACCGGGCATAGAACCCTTGCCGTCGTATAAGGTCGTAATGGGTCCCCATCTCGACGATGCGTCCGTCATGCATCACCAGAATCGCATCGGCTGCCCTGATCGTGGAAAGGCGGTGCGCAATGATGATCGTCGTCCGATCGAGCATCAGCTGGTCGAGAGCAGCGCGCACATGCGCTTCGCTGGAGGCGTCGAGATGGGAGGTCGCCTCGTCGAGGATCAGGATGGGTGCGTTCTTGAGGAATGCCCTGGCGATCGAGATACGCTGCCGCTGCCCGCCCGAAAGCTGGACGCCCCGCTCGCCGACATGGGTATCAAAACCGTTCGGCAGCGAGGCTACGAAATCCGCCAACGCGGCCCGCTGAATGGCGAGGTCGAGCGCCTCCTGGGTCGCGTCAGGATGTGCAAGGCGAATGTTCTCCGCCAGGGTTGCGTTGAAGAGATAGGTGTCCTGGGCGACGAGCGCGATGTGCTGGCGCAGATCGTCGAGCGCGACGTCGCGCAAATCATGCCCGTCGATGGTGATGCACCCCTCCTGCGGATCCCAGAACCTCAACAACAGGTTGGCGATCGTTGACTTTCCCGCTCCGGATGACCCCACGAGGGCGATCCGCGCGCCTGCCGGCACATCGAGGTTTATGTGCTGAAGAACCCGGGGGCCTGCCGGATCATAGGCGAACGACACGTCGTGAAAGGCAAGCCGTGCGCCTCCCGCCGTTTCCGGCAGCAGCTCGGGTCCGTCGGTGACCGGGATGGGTTCGGCGTACACGGCGTGAATGCGCCGGGTAGAGGCAATCGAATCGGCAAGCTGTCTGGCCGCCTGGGCGAGTTCGGATACGGGGACGAATGCGGCAGAGGACAGCAGCGCGACGAGCGGCAGCCAGGCTGGGTCGAAGGCATGGGTGTTGATCAATAGCGCCGCTGTAGCCAGAACCGCCGCCGCACCAAGTGTGGCAACGGCTTCCTGCTTGGCAACCTGAAAGGACAGGTCGGCATTGAGGTCGACACGCGATCGCTGATAGGCGGCAATCTGATCCTGGAACACCGTTCGGCGTGCCTCAACGGCGCGGAAGGCAATGAGCTCACTCATGCCCTGCACCGTGTCGACCACGAAGGCGTTCAATCCGCCCAGTTGCGCGCGAGCCCGGCTTCCCAAGGCATCGACCCTTCGCCTGTCGAACACGGGCGCCAGCGTGGCATAGGCGAGGAATGGCAGCAGTACGAGCGCCGTGGGCCACGCGATGAGGGTCAGCGCCACCACAACGCTTACCGGCACCAGCAGCGCGACGATGGCGGGCGCCACGACATGGGCGAAGAAATACTCGACCGTTTCGACATCCTGTGTCCCAAGCGAAACGAGGTCGCCCGAGCGGCGCTTCAGGAGATAGGCCGGGGCGAGCTTGTCGAGAGCGCGGTAGAGATCGACCCGCATCTGCGCGAGCAGCCGGTAGGCCATGTCGTGCGACCGCCAGGACTCGTTCCATTGCAGGAAGGCGGCGAGCGGCACCAAAGCCGCCATCCCGGCAATATAGAAGCCGAAGGGAGAGCCTGTCTTGATGGAAGCCACGATCAGCGCGCTCAGCGTGCTGACGCCAATGAGGGCATAAACGCGTCCGACACCGGACGCGACCGTCAGGATGAGTTGCCGACGCCACGGCACGATGAGGCTGAACAGCGTCGCCAATGTCTGGAACGGACTCAGCCCGGCCGCAATCTTCTCACCTGCGGTCATCTGCGGCTTCACCGAAGCCTCGCTTTCGGCGACGGAGTGATTTTCGTGTGGCGCGGCGACCAGGTCGGCGCGGATCACACGGTCGCTGTGACCGAGTTCGACCTGTTCCGCCATCAGCTTTTTATAGGGCCCGTCGCGGCCGATCAGTTCGGCATGTGTGCCGCTGTCGGCGATGCGGCCGTCCGACATCACGATGATCCGGTGTGCGTCGATCACGCTCGAGAGCCGGTGGGCCAGCACGATTGTCGTTCGCGACCTCGCGAGATCGTCAAGTTCCGCCTGAATGAGGCTTTCGTTTTCGGCATCGACCGATGACAAGGCCTCATCAAGAATGAGGATCGGAGCGTCGCGCAGGATCGCGCGCGCGATCGCGATGCGCTGGCGCTGTCCACCCGACAGCCTCAATCCCCGCTCGCCAATGACGGTGCTGTACCCTTGCGGCAGGCGGGAGATGAAGCCATGCGCATTGGCGGCGCGTGCCGCGGCCTCGACTTGATCGCGCGTGGCGTCCGCACGGGCGATGCGGATGTTCTCCTCGACCGAGCCGTAGAAGAGATAGGTGTCCTGCTGCACGACCGCGATCTGGTCGCGGATGTGATCGGCCGACAACGTCGTGACATCGCGACCGCCGATCTGGATGGTTCCGGAATCGGGATCGTAGAAGCGCAGCAGCAGTTTCACGATCGTCGACTTGCCCGACCCGCTATAGCCGACGATGCCGATGCGCTCTCCCGCCCGGATCGCGAACGTGATGCCCCTAAGCGCCTCGCCTCGCTCATGGGAATAGCCAAACCGGACATCCTTGAAGGCAATCGATGCCGCGATGTCGGGCGTGGCAGGCGTCTCGAGCGGGGGCTTTGGCGGCTCCGCCTGCAGCAGGGCCTTGATGCCCGAAGCGGCGGCATTGGCCATCATACCTCGATGCAGCAGCGATCGCAGGTCACGCAGGGGACGAAAGACTTCTGTTCCAGCCATCAGTACGATCAACAGCGCCTCGATGGTCATCTGGCCATGGCTGACACGCCATGCGCCAAGCGAGATGGCTGCCGCCGCCCCGCCGGCGATGGCAAGGTCGGTGAGTGCGCGGCTCATCAGGCTGGCCTGCAGCACGAACAGGGTGCTTTCCGCCAGTTGCTGGGCCTTTTTGGCGAGCCGATCACCGAAGGCGGCGCTCTGGCCGAAGGCTTTCAGGGTCGGGAGGCCCTGAACGGCATCGAGGAAATCCTCGCCGAAGGCCTTGAACGAACGAACGCGCCGCAATGTCGATTCCTCGCCCATGCGCTTGAGCACCATAGGAAGAATCATGGCGAGCACAGCCGCTGCCGAAATCACGGCGGCTACGGGAATGTCCCAGACTGACAGGACAACAAACAGGAGCGCCGGCGCCATTACCGCGATCGCGACCTGGGGAAGGAACTGTCCGAAAAAGGTCTGCAACTGCTCGACCCCGTCGATGGTCGACAGGGCGATGCTGCCCGTACGATGCCGGGCCAGCCAGGCCGGTCCCAGCCGGACGATCTGGTCATAGATCTTGAGACGCAGGCGATCCTGGATGCAGGAGGCCGTGGCATGGGCGACCCGAGCCCTTGCGTACTCCAGGCCCATCCTCGCGAGGATCACAACCGCCAACGCCGTTGCAGCCTCGGCAAGCTCGGAAATGGCCGTGCCCTCGAAAAGACGGGCGATCATCCAGCCGAGCAGGATGAAGCGGGCAATACCCAGGGCCAGGGAGAGAAAACCGAGCAGGACGGCGGCGGCGATCCGGGTGCGAAACCCTTTGGTTGCCGCCCAGAGTTGAGCGTCGAAATGCATGGCTGTTCCGGTGAGATCGGTGATTGTAGTTAATACTACGTTCACTTCGCACTCAGGTCCATATTGTAGTACATACTACTATTGCGTGGTTGGCGCTTGAGGTGACCGCGTGACATCGCGCAGCCGCGCTGGAGCGGCGTCCTCCGCTTCCAGCAGCATGCGCCGGTCCGCGATCGCATTGGCCAGATCGAGGTCGTGAGTGATCAGCAGAACTGCCAGCTCATCGATGTCGGCTATTTCGCGGAGATGCCGGATGACCTGCTCTTGAACCGGCGGGTCAAGACGCGATGTCGGCTCGTCGGCGATGAGCATTTTCGGCTTGAGCGCCAGTATCCGGGCAAGCGCCAGGCGCTGCGCCTCGCCGCCGCTGATCTGATGCGGCCGTCGCTCAAGCATGTCATCGCGCAGGCCGAAGCGCTGCATAAGGACGGGCATCTGCCTGAGCGCGCTCTCGCCACCCGCGAGGTGCCGCATATCCTCAATGCTTCGTCCAATCGCCTGCCATGGCGAGAACACGCGGGTCGGGTCCTGATGCAGCTTCTGCAGCGCGGATCGGCCTTCGGCCGGCGGCCGGCGGACGATGCCCCCGAGCGGCCGTGTCAGCCCAAGCAGCGTTCGGCCGAGCGTCGTCTTTCCGATCCCGCTTCTGCCGAGCAGAGCGGTGATGTGACCGGCGTGGCAATGAAAGGTCAGTTCATCGGCCAGCACCGCGTCGTCGATGCCGATCCGCAGCCGTTCGGCCTCCACCGTCTTGCGGGTGTGCGATCGCTTATAGGCGCGCGCCGGCCAGCTTGACGGGTCGCTAGCCACATAGCGGCGGGCATAGTCCGTCGCCGGAGATGCCAGTACGCCTGCCGTCGGCCCGCTCTCGACAATCCTGCGTTCGTCGAGGAATGCCACCTGATCGGCGAGCGCTCGCACCAAGGCGATGTCGTGTGTGATCAGCAGGATGGCCCGGCCACTGGCGCGCAGCGTATCGAAGACGCCCGCGACGACATGGCGACGATCGGCATCCAGCCCCTTGGTCGGCTCATCGGCCAGGATGATGCCGGCACGGGTGACCGACGCGATCGCCGCCATCACCCGCTGCGCCATGCCGCCCGACAGTTCGAACGGCCGCTTGCGGTGATGGCGTGGATCGAGCTGCATCGCCGAAAGGGCGGCGCAGGCCTCCGCGCGGGACCGACGCCCTCGGATCTGCTCGGCGACCTGAGCGTCAGCGCGCAGAAGCGGCGCCAGGGCGTTCAGCGGCTCCTGCGGCAGCAGGAACAGGTCCTTCGACCAAAGGGAGCGCAAACCGTCGCGATCCGCCGCATCGAGGCTCCGGCCGTTGACAACGATCCGGCCGGATACCGACACCCCGCGGGGGATCAATCCCATGATGGCGCTGGCGATCAGGCTTTTGCCGCTTCCCGTCTCGCCCAGAACGGCGAGGATCTCGCCGGATGACACGCCGAGGGTGACGTTCTCGACGATCGTTCGGCCTTCCGTGGCGATTGTCAGATTGTCTACGACAAGTCTCTCCACTCAGGCGATCTCCTCGATCCCCTGATGCCGGGCACTGTAGTACTCGCCGATCACGGTGGCCGACAGAGTGCAGATCAGGATCGCGCCGGCGGGCGCCAGCACCATGTGGGGAGACGTGCGGAAATAGGTCATGGTGCCCGCGATCATCGAGCCCCATTCGGCATCAGGGGGCCGAAGTCCGAGGCCGAGGAAGCCGACGGACGAAATCGTCAGGACATTCGCGCCCACCGCGAGCGCGCCCAACGACGTCAGATACGGCATGATCGCCGGCATCACATGCGCGCGGAAGATGTAGCCAGGACGAAAGCCAAGCAGCCGCGAAGCCTCGACATGGTCCGCCGCCAGCTCTTTCGCCGCGATGGCCGCGGTGAGACGTGCGAAGCCGGGCCATTGCGACATCCACAGCCCGAACAGGATGGCCCCAATGCCCCCGCCCAGAAGGCCGGACACGAGGATGACGAACAACAGGCTTGGGCAGGCAATGATCACGTCGGAGAGCCGCATGACCACCTGCCGGACCCCCCCCCCGTGGAATGCCGAAAGGAATCCAAGCAACAGCCCTGTCGCCAATGAGGCCAGCACGCCGACGACGGCAATGCCCAGGGATATGCGCGCGCCGGCGACAAGGCGCGCCGCGATCGATCGGCCGAGGTCGTCGGCGCCCAGCACGTATGCAGCCGATGGCGGAGCATAGGCGGCGGCAAGATCCTGCCGGTTCGGGTTCGCCGTCAGGAGCCATGGTCCGAAGAGCGCGACCAGCAGCATGATTGCGAGCGGCAGAAAGCCGAAGACCGAGACAAAGCCCGGCGGCCACCGCCGTGCTCTGCCGGGCGACGATGCGAGCATCGGCTGCGTCATGGCCGGAGCCTCGGCGTGGACAGCCGAGGATCGAGCAGTTGCACCATGATGTCGCTGATGCCGTTTACGGCCACGACGGACACGCCGATCAGCAGCCCGGCGCCCATGGCCATTGGAATGTCGGCGGCCAGCACGCTGTCGATCAGTCGGGTCCCAAGGCCGTCGAGATTGAAGAGTACGTCGATAACGACGAGCCCGCCGATCGTGTGCGCCACGAGGGGCCCGAAATAGGCAACGATCGGCACCAGCGTCGGCCGGAGCGCATGGCCGAACACAATCCGCGGCCAGCTTTGCCCCTTGATCCGCCCGTAGGTCGGGTAAAAGTCCTGCAGCGTCCGCACGACGGCATTTCGCGCGACGCGCGAGAGATCCGGCAGCAGCGCCAGGGCGAGGGTGCAGGACGGAAGGATGGCATATCCGGGCAGATTGTTGCCCGCTGCCGGCAACCATCTGAGAGTGATGGCAAACAAGGTGATGAGCGCGATGCCGATGAGGAAGGACGGCACAGAGGACAGGATTGCGGAGGCGAAGAGGAAGGCTCGATCGAGGATCCGATCCTGCTGCATGCCAGCTGCGAAGCCGATGATGAGGCTCATGAACAGGGCAAGGCCGACACCGGCGACCGCTACGCCGGAGGTGGTTTGGAAGCTGCGCCAGACTTCTGGCATGACCGGGCGACCGCTGACCATGGAGCGTCCCAATTGCCCGGTCAGCGAGGATTCGATCCAGCGCAGATACTGAACCAGAACATTCTGGTCCATGCCGGTCGCGGCGCGCGCCTGATCCACCGTCTGCAACGAGATCCTCTCGCCATAGCGCGCCTCGGCGATCCGGAACGCCACGTCGCCCGGCGCCATCTGCACGGCAACGAACGCAAGAGTGGCGACGGCAAAGGCGACCCCCGCCGCTGCGATCAGATGCCCGATGAGGACGGCGCCAAGCCCGCGAAGGCGCCGCATGGTCAATCGGCCCACTTCACGCGGTCGATCCAGAAGCTCACTTCCAGAGCATCGACCGGGACACTGTCGAAATCCACGCGATTGGAAATCGAGACGTTGTAATCGTACCAGACCAGCGGCAGGACCGGCAGATCGCTGTTGGAAAGCGCTATCAGCTCGTCGCGCGCCGCGGCGCGATCCTCGTCCCTGGCCGCGGAAACATAGCGTTGGAGGGCGCTCTCAAGATCAGCGTTGTGGTAGTTTATGCCGCCCCAGACGGCCTGAGCCGAGGTTGCCTCGGCGTAGTCCCCCAGCAGGGTCGCCACCGGATCGGGCACCGCGGCGTAGTTCCTGCGGGTGAAGCCGAAGACGAAGCTGCCATTGGCGACGGATTCGAGAACAGGCGCCTGACTACCTTTCTCAAGAACGACCTCGATGCCGACCTCGGCAAGCTGGGCCTGAATTGCCTGAGCAAGGGGAGCCATTTCCGGCTGCTTGCCGACGAAGACAGGGAACGAGAAGCGCATGCCGTTCCGGACAACAACACCGTCCGGCCCCGGCACCCACCCGGCCGAGGCCAGAAGACGCTTGGCTTCCTCCAGGTTGCGCTCGATCGGTGGCAGCTTCGGGTCATGCCAGTCAGGGAGCGCCGGGGAGAAAAGCTGGTTGGCCGCGGCCTCAGGGTTCTTGAAAATGGCGGTAGCGATTCCCTTGCGATCGAGAGCGATGGAAACCGCCTTTCGCTCGGCCGGGTCATCGAAACGAACATCCTTGGCATTGTAGATCGGCCCGAGAATGCGAGCGGTCTGCACCGGCTTGATACGGACGCGGCCGCTCGCCGCGACGCGATCACGCAGCGCCTGCGGTAGCCCGAGCACGAGATCCACCTGCCCGGCCTCGGCCATGTTGGCGATCGTATCGGGCGAGGTAGTGCCGGTAAAATGAACACGGCCGATCCGTGCCGGTTCGCCCCAATAGTCGGGGAAAGACTCCAGATCGACCGAAGTCTTTCCCTCGATCTTGGCGACCCGGTACGGCCCGGTGCCGATGATCTGCGTCACCGAACCATCGGCAGCAAACGAAGATGGCGCAAGGATGATCGCCGGCCCGTCGGTGAAAAAATCCGGCACGAGACCGAACGGCCGGGTCAGCGTAATCTTTACCGCTCTCCCGTCGACGTCGACCGACGAGATCGGCAGTTGCGAGACCATCTCCGTATTGTTGCGCGACTTGCGCATCAGCTCGATGGCGTCCCGGACCCGCGCCGGGGTGAGTTCGGTTCCATCATGGAAGCGCACGCCGGAGCGAATGACGAAGGTCCAGACGAGGCCGTCATCGCTCACCGACCAGCTTTCCGCCAGTTCCGGAGCCAGCTTACCCGCGGGGGTGATCGTCACCAGCGTTTCGGCAACGCGCAATCGCCGGAAATGATAGCTGGTATCGGCTAGCGCGAGGCTTGTGATCTCGCGCGGCGACGTAATCTGCAGGATGCGCTGATCCTCGGCCCATGCCGATCGGCCCGTCGCAACAAGCGTGACGCCGAGGGCGAGGGAGGCAGTGAGGATCGCTCTTCTGGAAATCATGAGATGCTCCCCGGACTTAACTCGGGCATGCATGCGGCGCCAGAAGTGAGCCGCAGCCACGGAGGCAGGTCGCAGAGCCCGAACAGTTCCGATGAATATTAGTCGTAGTGATGACTACCATTCGTGACTGCCAGATTCAAGACAGGCCCTGAGCAACATCTCCTCTTGGCGCGTACAATAATATTTAGACTAAATCTAAAGAATGAATTTCTGCAGAGCAACCTTGATATGTAGTGTTTATTACATATCGAGGTTGCTCTCATTCGCCGCGCTGCAACTGCTCGCGGAGGCCGCTCAATCGCCGGGCTGCCGCCATGGAGCGCGCCGGGTCCTCTTTCGTGAGCGAGAGGACGATGGCCTCCAGCGTCAACAGGATCGTCCCGTAGAGCATCATGTTGCCCACCTCGGTCCGGGGAACCTCAAGGACGACATCGGCGCCGCGGGCCAGGCGGCCGTCCGGATTGTCGGTGAGGACGACAAGCCTGCCGCCGATCCGTTGAAGTTCGGTCTTGACCAGCAATGCCTCTTTGAGAGCGGTGCCATAGGCGATGAGGATGACGGCGTCATCGGGCTGAAGCCCCATGACCTGATCCGCGAAGGCGTGACCGGAATCTTTCAGCAGGAAGCACGATCGGCCGATGCGCGTCAGGTGCGTGGCGGCTTGCCACGCCAGCCCGCCCGGCGGCCCGCCGCCATAGAGGCCGATCCGCTTCGCCTGGTTCAGCAGGCTCACCGCGACCTCCAGATCCCGCGGCAGCGAGCGCTGCGACAGCAGGGTGAGCATGGGAGCATAGGCTTCGAGCACGAGATCAAGCGGCGCGCGTTCGCGCTCCTGCGAGAGGTGGCTGAGCGTGACGCCGACCTTTTCCACGGGAGTGCGGACACCCCGATCCAGCTTCTCCGCAATCACGGTCTTGAGGTGCGGCAAGCCATCGAACCCCAGCGACTGGATGGCACGGATCACGGTAGCGTCCGAGGCATCGATGACCGCGGCCAGATCCATGGCAGAGCTCACAAGGACGGCATTTGGATGCCGCTCGACGTGAGCAAGGAGCCTCTGCGCAGCGGCACTCAGCCGCTTTCCGTGGGGAATTTCGAGCATTCTACGACCCTGTGCGTTGGCTCGGCGAGGACGGCCGGCGCCACCACACTATACGATGCCCATGCCCGATAGCGTCCGTCGGCGGCCTTTCCCGGTTGCCCAAAGGAAATCAAGCTGGCACCGAGGCCATGGCCGAGCAAGCGGCCCGATGACGAGATACTTAACGGGGTGGAGGACGCCATTCCAACGGTCATGGCTGTTCAACCGGAGCGAAGAGGCCACGCAGAGAGGCGGCCTTCGCTGCAAAAAGCCGCGCAGTCGGTCGCTCTTCAGCGGCGGAAGCCACTGCCTCTTCGTGTCTGGTGGCGCTGTAGCCGATGGCTCGATCCGCGTCGTTCCACCGCTGCGGATGTATGCGCAACGCCTCCGCGACTTCGGCGCGTCGCGGGCAGAGCGACGGCACATCGGCCACAAGCTCATCGAACTGTCGCAGTGAGCTGATGCACAATGCAGACGTCAGCTCGGTTGAGCGCCCTGAAGCCTCCGTATTGTTTGCAGACGCCCTCCGGAAGGTTTGCGGTCTGCGACTGCGTCGAACTTTCGACGATCGGCGGGGAAACATGCTCATTCATAGCCGGCTTATCGGCTTGTATTGAGTTGGGTGCGGCGGCGCAGATGGGCGACCAACTGGGACGCTGCACCGCAGATGACGAGGTAGATGACCGCGACCGCCAGATACATCTCCACCAGCCGGCCATTGAGCTGCGCCACCTTGGACGCGGCGCCGACCAGATCGGTCAGCGAGAGCACGTAGACCAGCGAGGTGTCCTGAAACAGGATGATGGTCTGGCTGAGGATGATGGGGCTGGTCACCCGCACCACCTGCGGCAGGATGACAAAACGATAGGTCTTGTAGGTCGAGAGCGAAAGCGCCTGCGCGGCCTCGTACTGCCCCTTGCTCACCGAACGCAGGCCGACACGGATGATCTCCGAATAATAGGCGGCCTCGAACAGCGAGAAGGTGATGAACGCGGTCCATACCCCGCCGATCGGCATCGGGCGCCCGCCATTCAGCAGCGCACCGAGCATCAGCGGAACAAGAAAGAAGAACCAGAACAGCACCAGGATCAGTGGGATCGATCGTATCAGCACCACGTAGCCGCGCGCGAATGGTGCGCCGAACGGCACCTCCAGATGCTGCAGCAGCGCGAGACCGGTACCCAGCGCCATGCCGGCGGAAAACCCTACCGCCGTCAGCAGCAAGGAGAAGCGCAGCCCTTCCCAGAGATAAGGCAGGCTCTCATAGACGATGCTGAAATCGAGTTCGTTCATGACACGGCTTCTCCCGGCGCACGGCGCGTCGGCCACCGCCAGCCCTTCTTGCGGGGCGGAGCCGCGGTGCCGGGGATCTTCAGCTTCTCGTCGATCCCGTTCATCAGCCGATAGGCGGCGAGCGCCAGCAGGAGATAGATGATCGTCGCCGCGCCGAAGGCAGCGAAGGTCTGGAACGTCTCCTCGCTGATCTGGCGCGCCTGTGCGGTCAGTTCGAGCAGGCCGATCGCCAGCGCGACCGAGGTGTTCTTGTAGATGCCCATGACCTCGCTGGTCAGGCTCGGTACGATCAGGCGCAGCGCCTGTGGGACGAGCACCAGCCAGTAGGTCCGACGCTGGTTCAAGCCGAGCGCGGCGGCGGCTTCGCGCTGGCCTGCCGGCAGCGCCTCAAGGCCTGCCCTGACCTGCTCCGCAACGCGCGAGGCAGTGTAAAGCGACAGGCAGATGAGGGCGGGAAAGAAGGCCCCCCATGGCGGCGGCAATTGTTTGACCCAGTTCCCTGCTGCCGTCGGCAGCAGTTCCGGCATGACGAAGTACCAGAGGAACATCTGCACAAGGACGGGGATGTTGCGGAAAACCTCCACATAGCAACGGGCGAGGAAGGCAACCGTCCTGTTGTCGACCGTGCGGCCAATGCCGACCAGCACGCCGATGGCGAAGGCCAGCCACCAGCCGAAGAAGGCCAGGCTGAGCGTCCAGCCGAGACCGGATAGCAGCCAGACCAGATACATGCGCCCGTCCGAGCCCTGCTCGAAAAGCACGGTGAACATGGTGCACCTCTTTCATTCCCGCCCGAAGCGGCGCGGCAGGAACCGCGCCCCCGGGACGATCAGTAATCGACGAGATCGCTCGGCGCGGCGACGCGCTGCTTGAGAGCCTCGTTCATCGGGAAGTTCAGGTTCATGTTCTTGGGCGGAATCGGCGACACGAACCACTTGTCGTAAGTCGTAGTGAAGTCGCCCGAGGCCATCAGCCCGGCCAGAACCTGATCGACGGTCTTCTTGAATTCGGGATCGTCCTTGGAGAACATCAGCCCGTAAAAGGTCTTGGGATACGGATCCGACAGGAACACCAACGTCTCAGGATCACGCGACTGGGCCTTCAGACCGGCGAGCAGAATGTCGTCTTCCATGAAGGCGGCGGCGCGGCCGGAGGTCAGCATGAGGAAGGATTCCGCGTGATCCTTGGCCTGAACGATGTTGAGGCCGAGCCCTTCCTTCTGTGAAATGCCCTGGGCAATGCCTACCGCATTCGACCCCTGGGTGACGACGACTGTCTTGCCCTTCATGTCGGCCGCGGATTTGAGGCCGCTGGCTGCCATGGTGAGCCAGGCCGGCTGGCTGGCGAAGGTCGATACGCTGAACATCACCTGTTCCAGCCGCTTCTTGCTGCTGGACGTGCCGCCGCATTCGATATCGATGGTGCCGTTCTGGATGAGCGGAATGCGGTTCGACGAGTTCACCGGCACGAGATTGACGGTGATCTTCTCGCCGAGATCGGCCTCGAGCCGCTTCACGAGGCTTTTGCACAGGTCGAGCGAGAAGCCGATCGGCTTCTGGTCGGCGCCGAGATAGGAAAAAGGTATCGACGCCTCACGATAGCCGAGCGAGATCGATTTGCTGGACTTGATGCGATCGAGAGTCGGCCCCGCCTGCGCGGCGGACAACGAAAGCACCGTCACGGCAGCCGACAGAAACGCGGTCAGTTTCATCGTCATGGTTCCCTCTGGTTGTTTATAGGGGAGTGATGGGTTCCGGGCGGCGTAGCCGTCAGGCGGCCTTGGGCGAGCAACCCGAAGCGCTGCCGTGTTCCCGCAAGACATCGAGGAAGCGGTCGACATCCGACGCGGTGTTGAACATGCCGAAGGAGATGCGCAGGCCATCGCGTTCCGGCGACAGGCGCACACCCTTGTCCGCGAAGTAGTTCAGCCATTCATCGGCCGGCAGCGCCGCGACATAGATGTGCGGAGCACGGTGGTGGCGCTCTCGCGGCCCGACCAGCGCGACGCCGCACGCATCCAGCCCTGCGATCAGCCGGTCGCCGAGATCCAGGCAATGCGCGGCGATTTTCTCGACCCCGATCGAGGCGATCAGGTCAAGCGCGGCACCCAATGCGTGCGTTGCCGGCAGGTTGAAATTGCCGATCTCGAAGCGTCCCGCCGTGGCGGAGAGCTCAAGCTCGTCCGGCCGGGCAATGAAATCCGCCGGCGGATGGGCGAGGCTGATGGCCGCAAGGTAGGCCGGCTCAAGCTCGGTGCAGCAGCTGTCCCAATAAAGCAGCCCCAGACCCTGCGGCACCAGCAGGCCCTTATGTGTGCCCGCGCCGATAAATGTGGCGCCGACGCGCTTCACGTCAATCGGCACGACGCCGATACCCTGCATGATGTCGAGGACGTAATAGAGGGCTCGCTCCCTGCACAACCGGCCAACGCTTTCGATGTCGAAGCAGTGCCCGGCATGGAAGGTCACCTGCGACATCGAAATGGCGCGGGTATTGGCGTCGATGTACGGACGGAAGCTGTCGGCGTTCACGACCTCCGACATCGGCACGAAGCGGATCTCGACACCCTTTCGCGTCAGATTCAGGAAGGCATAGGCGTTGTTCGGGTGGTCGCCATGCAGCATGAGAACATTGTCGCCCGGCTTCAGCGGCAAGGCATTGGCGGCAATGTTCATGCTCTCGGAGGTGTTCTTGGTGAAGGCAATTTCCTGCGGCCCGGCGTTCAGCAGGGTGGCGACCTTGGCTCGCACGCCTTCCATGCGCTCGACCCAGATGGCCTTCGGGCCGGCGGTCTCATAGGCCTCTTCGATGAACACCTCGAGCGCCTGCCGCACCGGCGTCGACATCGGCGTCTGAAAGCCGGAGTCGAGATAGGTCATCTTCTCCGCGGCAGGAAATAGTTTCCTGACGGCCTCGACATCGTAGTGCTTGGTCATCTTCGTCTCCGATCGGCCGGCTTCTGGACCTCGAAGACCCCATCACCGCAGCGCCGCCATACGCCCGCTTCATCTCTCACCCCCGCGGGTGACCTGAGTTGCACAAATCCAGGCCGCACCAGAAGGTCGATCAAAAGATAGGCGAATGAGAGAGGCCGTCCATTGAAATATCATTTTACGGATTTATTTATTCCGATTTTTGAGAAATCTAATAAATGACCGCATGTCTCACGGCCTGAGGCCCGAAGGCCATCACCAAATATCCGAAAGTTCAGGGTTTTCAGGCGGAGCGGTCACCCGTGTTCGCGAGGCTTAGTCTTCAGCAAACTCGTCATCCGCCTGCAGGATAGTGTCTGACAGCAGGCGGGCCGCTCGCAGCAGGGGATCGCGAAATCGCTCCAGTTCCTCGAAGCTGACCCTGGCTACCGGCACCGAGACGCCGAGGCACGCAATGAGCGTGCCGTCGGGCGCCTTGATCGGTACGGCACAGCCGACGACGCCCTTGACGAACTCCTCATTGGTACGCGCCCAGCCTGCCACCCGCGTCTGTTCGAGAATGGTGAGCAGGTCATCCGGTTCGACCACGGTGCGCTCGGTGTGCCGTACCATGAGGAGCGAGCGGATCAGCTTTTCCCGCGCGCGGGCGGGCAGCATGCTCATGTAGATCTTGCCGGTCGACGTGCAGTAGAGCGGGGCGCTGTTGCCGGGATCAAACTGCAGGCCCTGCGGGACGGACGCACGCACGCTATCGACATAGACAACGAGATTGTCACGCACGATGCCGATCTCGCACTGTTCACCGATTTCGGCGGCGACATTTTGCAGGACGGCATGCCGGCGCGCCGACCGGAACGCGGAGCCGATGGTTTTCCCCGCGAGTACGACCAGCTTGTTGCCAACCATGTAACGCTTGGTTCCAGCCGCCCGCTGCAACATCCCGCGCGCTTCCAGATTTCCGATCAACCGATGTGCGGTCGGGAGAGGCAGGTTAAGATTCTTCGCAATCTCGGCAGCGGACACCGCCTTCAGTTGCCCCGCGACGAAATCCAGCACGGCGAAAGCGCGATCGAGTGGACCTTCAGTGCTGCCCAGCGACATCAGCGTGAATGACCTTGATGAGGATTCAACGACGGGCGTTGTCCGGAGAGCTAGCCTATGACGACGGCAGAGCGCAACGTGTCGAAGCGACCTATCCTCTATGCGAGCCCTCCCGGAAAATGCATGGAGGCCACACGCGGCGATGCACACGCCCAGAAGCGGACATGCCTGCATCTCCGCTTCTGGGCATCAACGAATTTTCAATATTGGCGTCTATGGCCCGCCAGCCGTCGCAGGCGCACGGAAACCTCTATGCCGGTCAGGCGCCCCTTTTCGGCTTTGCCATTTTCCCGCGCTGGCCGCTGCGTTTGCCCGCTATGTCCACCAGTCGGCGAAACGTCGGGCACTCCATGTGAGAGGGGGCCGGGCAATCGGCGACATGGCGGAGGGTGTCGCGCAGCGCCGTCAGCTCGCGGATTTTCCGGTCAATCTCTTCCGCCTTCGCGTGAAGTGTCGCGCGTGGCAGATCCGGCATACCGTTCCTGCCGAACATCCCAGCGATCTGGCCGAGCGAAAAGCCGGCCGATTTGCCCATTGAGATCAGCTTGAGCTGCAACAGCACCTCGGGGGCAAATTGCCGGCGCAATCCGTGCCGGGAGACTGAATAAATCAGCCCGGCTTCCTCGTAGTAGCGTAGTGCCGAGGGCGTGTTCCCGCTCTTTTCCGCAACCTCGCCAATATCCAGAAACTTCATGCTTGACCTCAAGTTGACTTGAAGTGGCAGCCTGCTCGCCAACGGCTCTCGAAGCAAGAGGACGCGGCAATGGGACTGGCACGATCAGGCGTAATGGAGAAAGCGCAAGCGGGAATCGCGGTCACGCTCGCGCTCGCGATGCTGTTGGCCGCCCTCGGCACGAGCATTGCCAATATCGCATTGCCGGCGCTTGCCGAGGCCTTCTCAGCCCCCTTCGCACAGGTGCAGGCGGTGGTCGTCGCCTATCTCGGGGCCCTGACGGTCTGCGTGGTGATCGCTGGTCGGCTCGGTGACCGTTGCGGATTGAAGCCCATGCTGGTGGCCGGCCTCGCCGTGTTCGCCGTCGCCTCAGTGCTGTGCGCGGTCGCGCCGAACCTGCCGCTGCTGATCGGGGCGCGGGCGCTTCAGGGGCTGGGCTCGGCCTTCCTGATGACGCTTGCCATGGCGCTGATGCGCCAGACCGCGAGCGAGGCGCGCGTCGGGCGAGCCATGGGCCTGCTCGGCACCGTGTCGGCGCTGGGCACCGCGCTTGGCCCCTCGCTGGGTGGGCTGCTAATCCCGGTGGCAGGATGGCGCGGCATCTTCTGGGTGCAGGTGCCATTGGCGGCTCTGGCCCTGATACTGGCGATCACCATGCTCCCGCCCGAGCCCGTCAAGGAGAGGGCACCGGCCGTCCGCCTGCGCTCCGTCATGAACCGGAACCTCGCACCAAACCTTCTGGTGAATATCGTCGTCGCCGCCGTCATGATGACGACACTGGTGGTCGGGCCCTTCTATCTCAGCGTCGGGCTTGGTCTGGGGGCGCCGCAGGTCGGCTTAGTCATGGCGGTCGGCCCTGTGATCTCCATCTTCAGCGGCGTTCCGTCCGGGAGGCTGGTGGATGCTTGGGGCAGCAATCGCATGCTCGCAGTGGGCCTGTCCCTACTGGCGACAGGCGCGCTTTTGCTGGCGTTTCTGCCGAACGGGATCGGTGTTGCGGGCTATGTGCTGTCCATCATCGTGCTGACGCCCGGTTATCAGCTGTTTCAGGCGGCCAACAACACCGCTGCGCTGGCCGACATCTCCAAGGACCGGCGCGGCACGATCTCCGGATTGCTCAGCCTGTCACGCAATATCGGCCTCATTGCCGGGGCGTCCGCCATGGGTGCCGTCTTCGCTTTCGGCGTGGGGACGGAGGAATTCGCGCGCGCGACGCCTTTGGCCATCGCCTCTGGGATGCGGCTGACCTTCCTGCTGGCTGGCGCCATGATGCTCGCCGCCATCGCGGTTACGATTGGGCATCGTCGTTCCGCTAGGCGCGGGCTTCATCGGTGACGACCTCCCGGCGCCCGAGCGCCACCAGTTCCTTTTGGTCAGCGCCGCCGCCATGGTGCCGATCATCAGCGCCGGCCGGCTCCATACGCGTCACCCCTCACGGTTTGGCATTGGTGACCTTCCCGAGCGCGGCATCGCCCATGATGCGCGAACCGCAGGTAAGGATTTCGCGGTCCGCACGCTCTCTGCCTCCGATCTCGACCAGCAATGTGCGTTTCGCCATGATCGACGATGGCGTTGGCTTCCAGCCGGTGCCCTGGCAGCCGGTACCGCAGAAGCAGATCGGCCGGCACATCTCCGGTGTCTTCCGCGATGAGCTCGAGTGGAGCCTCGGCCGACGCCGGGACTGGGGCTTTAGCTCGCGCTGCCCTGCAGCGGCGGGGCCTCCAGATCGGGACCGGCCCGAAGGCCGTTCCCGTTCGCCCCACTTCCCACGCGGCCACCTCCGGGCATGACGGCGCATGGTATCATAGCAGCCTTGGCATCCTGGGCTCACCGCGCTTCGCCCGGTAGGCACGAATGCACGCCGATTCACATTCATGACCGAGCTGGCCGCTCAGCCGCCCGCCCGCAAGATCCTTGCGGCAATGATTGACCTCGACCATGCGTTGAGCATCTCGGCGGTGGCGGAAGCCTTGAGAGGGCGCAGGCGCAGGACGTCGTCGAGAACCTCGGCGGCGCCATGTGCGGGGCCATCTCACCGGCCGGCCTACGCCAATCGAGACGGCGCTGGAAACATCCCGACGAGATCGCCTGGGCGTGGAAGGCCGGCCCCGCTGCGCCGTGCCGCGGCCTCAGTGCGCAAAGGCCTGGTCGACGCCCTGGTTCTCGCGGTCGCGCGGCTTCAGGCCGGTCTTGTCGAGGGAGACCAGCCGCGGCGCCATCTGCGTGTCCACCACCGCTGGCGTGCGGTCGTCCACCGTGCCCGTCCAGCCGCCGCCCAGCGCCTTGTTGAGCGCGATATAGTCGGTGGCGATGGCGACCCGGCTGGTAAGCACTGCGTCGTCGGCGGAATAGGCCGAGCGCTCGGCGTCCAGCACGTCGAGGAAACTCGACGAGCCGCTCTGATAGAGGGTGCGGGCGAGCGAGACGGCCTGCCGGTAAGAAGCGGCGGAGGAAGTGAGACTGCGGTACTTGATGCGTTCCTGCTGCAGGGAGACGCTGGCGTTCTCCACATCCTGCAGGGCTCCGAGCACGGCGGCGCGATAGGCCAGGAAATATTCGTCGCGCTGGGCCTGCGCGTAGTCCACCGCGGCTTTGAGCTGGCCGGCATTGAAGATCGGGATGCTCACGCTCGGCCCGAAGCTCCAGCTGATGCTTGAGCTCTTGCCGAGATCGCCGACCTTGGTGGACGAGGTCGAGACATCGCCGACCAGGCTGACATCGGGATAGCGCGCCGCCTCCGCCTGGCCAATCCTGGCGGTGTATTGCGCGTATTGGCGCTCGGCGAGCCGCACATCGGGGCGCGAGAGCAGCACGTTCGCCGGCACACCGCGGGGGACCGCCTTGACCGGCGTGGGAATGGGCGCGCTGCGCTTCATCTGGTCGTTGAGCGCGCTCGGCGGCTGGCCGAGCAGGATGGCGAGTTGATGGACGCTCTGCTGGTAGCTCGATTCAAGCTCGGGAATGTTGGCCTCGGTGCTCGCCGCCTGCCCTTCCGCATTGGCGACGTCGACGGCGGAGGCCGAGCCGACCTGCAGCTTGGTGCGGGTGAGTGCGGCGGTCTCGCGCTGGGAAGCGGCGGTGCGGCGGGCGAGCGCGGCGCGGGCCTGATAGCCGCGCGCCTCGACATAATAGGTCGCGACGTCGCCGATCAGGGTGAGCAGCGTGTTGCGCAGCGTCTCCTCGGCGGCATCGAGCCCGTAGGTTGCGGCCTCGGCGGCGCGGCGGTTCTCGCCGAACAGGTCGAGCTCCCAGCTCGCATTGGCACCGAGGGAGAACGAGTCATACGGACCCGCCACCGTCACTCCACCGGTGCTGGAGACGTTGCTGCCGTCGTCGGCACGGGTGTAGCTGCCCGAACCGGTGACCGAGGGAGCCAGCGCGCCGATGGCCTGCTGGCGGGTGGCGCGGGCCTGCCGCACGCGTGCCTTGGCGGTCGCGACGTCGAGATTGCCGGCCACCGCCTCGTCGATCAGCCGGTTCAGCGTCTTGTCGCCGAGCCGCTCCCACCAGCGGGCGAGTTCAGGCGGCCGGTTGGCCGGCTCCTCACCGTTCGCCATGACGGCCGGCGCCGCCGCGCCCCATTTGGCGGGCAGTTGCAGGGCCGGCGCGCTGTAGTCGGGGCCGACCGCACAGCCGCCGAGCAGCAGGGCGGCGAAGAGCGCGCATGTGAGGTGCGGAGCGCGCAGGGAGCGGGAAGCGGACGGGGTCGGCATAGGCTCACCTGACGGGCGGGAGAGAATCGCAGGGCGGAAATGAGGGTCAGCCGGCATGGGCATTACGCGCCTCCCCGCCCGGAGCCGCCCCGCCGACGGGTGACGGTTCGGGCGCCCTGCCGCGGAAGATCCGGCGCACGGCGACGAAGAGCAGCGGCACGAAAAACACGCCGAGCACGGTGGCGGCGATCATGCCACCCATGACGCCGATGCCGATGGCGTTCTGCGCCCCCGAGCCGGCGCCGCTGGCGATGGCGAGCGGCGTCACGCCGAGGATGAAGGCGAGCGAGGTCATCAGGATCGGGCGCAGCCGCTGGCATGCCGCGTCCAGCGTCGCCTCGACCAGCCCCATCCCATGCGCCTGCCGCTCGATGGCGAATTCGACGATGAGGATGGCGTTCTTCGCCGCGAGGCCGATGGTGGTGAGCAGGCCGACCTTGAAATAGACGTCGTTGCTCTGGCCGAACATCGTCGCAGCGAGCAGCGCGCCGAATATGCCGATCGGCACCGACATCAGCACCACGAAGGGGATCGACCAGCTCTCATAGAGCGCGGCGAGGCAGAGGAACACGACCAGCAGCGAGATGACGTAAAGCGCCGTCGCCTGGTTGGCTGAAAGCCGCTCCTGATGCGACAGGCCGGTCCACTCATGGCCATAGCCCGCCGGCAGCCGGCCGATGATCTCGTCCATCGCCGTCATGGCGTCGCCCGAGGAGATGCCCGGCGCGGCCTGGCCCTGGATCTCCACCGCCGAGGAGCCGTTGAAGCGCTCCAACCGTGGCGAGCCGTAGGTCCAGTGGGTCGAGGCGAAGGCGGAGAACGGCACCATGGTTCCGGCTGAATTGCGCACCTCCCACTTGGCGAGGTCTTCCGGCTGCATGCGGAACGCGGCAGCCGACTGGAGATAGACCTTCTTCACGCGGCCACGGTCGAGGAAGTCGTTCACATAGCTGCTGCCCCAGGCGGTGGAGAGCGTGTCGTTGATGTCGGCCAGCGAAACGCCGAGCGCGCCCGCCTTCTCCTGGTCGATGTCGACGACAAATTGCGGCTCGTCCTCCAGCCCGTTCGGGCGGGTGGCGACGAGGCGGCGGTCTTGCGCCGCCATGCCCAGCACCTGGTTGCGCGCCGTCATCAGCTTCTCATGGCCGGCACCGGTGATATCCTGGAGATAGACGCTGAAGCCGCCGCTATTGCCCATGCCCTGAATGGCCGGCGGCATGAGGGTGAACACCATGGCGTCGCGCACATGCAGCCTGGCCATGGCGCGGCCGGCCACCGCCTGCGAGGACAAGGCGGGAGACTTGCGCTCGTCGAACGGCTTCAGCCGCACGAAGGCGATGCCGAGATTCTGGCCCTGGCCGCTGAAGCCGAAGCCGTTGACGCTGAAGACGCCTTCGACCGCATCCTTCTCGTCCTCGAGGAAGTGGCGGCGGACGGTGTCCAGCACCTTCTCGGTGCGGTCCGAAGTGGCGCCGGCCGGCAGCTGCACCATGGTGATGAGAATGCCCTGGTCCTCTTCCGGCAGGAAGGAGGAGGGCAGCCGCACGAACATCCAGCCCATCGTCACGGCAATGGCGAGGAACAGCACGAGGAAGCGCCCGCTGCGCGCCACCACCCTGGCCGTGCCGGTGCGATAAGCCTTGGTGCCGCGCTCGAAATTGCGATTGAACCAGCCGGCAAAGCCGGTCTGCTTGGCGCCGTGCTGCACCGGGCGCAGCAGCGTCGCGCAGAGCGCCGGGGTGAGGATCAGCGCCACCAGCACCGACAGGATCATCGCCGAGACGATGGTGACGGAGAACTGGCGGTAAATCACGCCCACCGACCCGCCGAAGAAGGCCATCGGGATGAACACGGCCGAGAGCACGGTGGCGATGCCGATCAACGCGCCGGTGATCTCGCCCATCGACTTGCGGGTGGCCTCCTTGGGAGAGAGCCCCTCCTCCTCCATCACGCGCTCGACATTCTCGACCACGACGATGGCGTCGTCGACCAGAAGGCCGATGGCCAGCACCATGGCGAACATGGTGAGCGTGTTGATCGAGTAGCCCAACAGCGCCAGCACGCCGAAGGTGCCGAGCAGCACCACCGGCACCGCGAGCGAGGGGATGAGCGTCGCCCGGAAGCTCTGCAGGAAGACGAACATCACGATGAAGACGAGGACGATGGCCTCGGCCAGCGTGCGCACCACCTCCTCGATGGAGAGCACGACGAAGGGCGTGGTGTCGTAGGGATAGACGACCTCGACCCCTTCCGGGAAGGTCGGCTTCATCCGCTCCAGCGCCGCCTTGACCCGCTCGGCGGTGGCGATGGCGTTGGCGCCGGTGGCGAGATTGATGGCGAGGCCGCCCGCCGGCTTGCCATTATAGCGCGAGGCGGTGGTGAAGCTCTCCGCCGCCAGCTCGACATCCGCGACATCGTTGATGCGCACCAGCGAGCCGTCGGTGGTGCTCTTGAGGATGATGTTGCGGAACTGCTCGGGCGTCTGCAGGCGCGAGCGCGCGGTGACCGTGGCGTTGAGCTGCTGGCCGGTGCGGGCCGGTAGGCCGCCAAGCTGGCCGGCGGAAACCTGCGTGTTCTGCGCCTCGATGGCGCTCGTCACGTCGCCCGGCATGAGCTGGTACTTGGACAGCTTCTCCGGGTCGAGCCAGATGCGCATGGCATAGGAGGAGCCGAACAGCGTGGTGGAGCCTACGCCCTCGATGCGCTTCAGCGTGTCGTTCAGGGTCGAGTCGACATAGTCCGACACGTCGGTGGACGACAGGCGCCCATCGGTCGAGACGAAGCCGATGACCAGCAGGAAGCCGTCCGAGGCCTTTTCGACCGAGATGCCGTTGGTCTGCACCACGCTCGGCAGCTGCGCCTGGACGAGCTGCAGCTTGTTCTGCACCTGCATCTGGGCGATGTCGGGGTCGGCGGCGTTGGTGAAGGTGAGGGTGATCGTCGCCTGGCCCGTCGAGGTCGAGGTCGCCGACATGTAGTCGAGATTGTCTATGCCGGTCATGCCCTGCTCGATGACCTTGGTCACCGAGTTCTCGACGGTCTGCGCGTCGGCGCCGGGATAGGAGGCGGTGACGCTCACCGTGGTCGGGGCGATCTGCGGGTATTGCGCGATGGGCAGGTTGTTCAGCGCGAGAACGCCGCCCAGCATGATCAGCAGGGCGATGACCCAGGCGAAGACCGGGCGGTCGATGAAGAAGCGGGACATGGGGACGCCTTCAGTTCGCCGTCGCGGTGCCAGCGCCAGCGCTGGCGGCGGGCGCCGCGCTCTGCTGGCCGCGCTCGCGCACCTCGCCGGTGGTCTCGTCGACCACCACGTCGACGGGGGTCACGTCCTGGCCGGGGCGGGCGAACTGGCTGCCCTCGACGACGACGCGGTCGCCATCCTTGACGCCGGTATCGACCAGCCAGCTATTGCCGACGCTGCGCCCGACGCTGAGCACGCGCTGCTCGACCTTGTTGTCGGCGTTGACCACCAGCGCCACCGGCTCGCCCTTGGTGTTGCGCGTCACGCCGCGCTGGGGAACGAGGTAGCTGTCGGGTGCGACGCCCTCCTCGACAATGGCGCGCACATACATGCCGGGCAGCAGCAGCCGGTCCGGGTTGGGGAACTGCGCGCGCAAGCCATAGGTGCCCGTGGTGGTATCCACATAGGCGGAGGTGAACTCCAGAGTCCCCGCAAGCGGGTACATCTCGCCATTGTCGAGCTTCAGCCGCACCTGAACCTGATCGCCGCTGATCTTGATGCGCCTTTCGCGGATCGCCTGCCGCAGGTTGAGCAGATTGGTGCTCGACTGGGTGACGTCGACATTGATCGGGTCGAGCGTGCGGATGGTGGTGAGCGCGGTATCCTGACTCGCCGTCACCAGCGCGCCGGGGGTCAGGGTCGACTTGTCGATGCGCCCGCCAATGGGGGCGGTAATGCGGGTGTAGTTCAGGTTGATGCGGGCGGTATCGACATCGGCCTTGGCGCCGGCCACCTCGGCATTGGCCTGCGCCAGCGAGGCGATGGCGTCGTCATAGTCCTGCTTGCTGACGGCGTTTTGCTTGATCAGGCCCGCATAGCGATCGACCTTGGACTGGGCGCTCGGCACAGCCGCCTCGGCCTTCTGCTGGCTGGCGACCGCGCTGTCATAGGTGGCCTGATAGCTCGCCGGGTCGATCTGGTAGAGTGCGTCGCCCGCCTTGACCTCGGCACCCTCCTCGAAGAGGCGCTGCTTGATGATGCCGCCGACCTGCGGGCGTACCTCGGCAACCAGTGAGGCGACGGTCCGGCCGGGCATCTCGGCAGTGATCGCCACCGATTGCGGGTGCAGGGTCACCACACCGACCTGCGGACGCCCCTGCGTGCCCGGCCCGCCCGGCCCAGAACCAGCCTGCTGCTGACTGTCGCAGCCGGCGAGCAGGGTGGTGGCGAGCAGACCCGCCCCCAGTCCGGCAAGCACGCGCCGGCGTGACGCCGGGGAGGAGGAAGCGGTGAAGGGCACGGCGGACGAACGGCGGTTCGGGGAGGCCACGGGAGCCCTCGCTCTTTAAGAAACGTCTGAGTTTCTATATTTAAGAGCGGCGGAACTGTCAAACCGGCGTTTCAATTTCCGAGCGTTGCCCTAAGTTTCCGCGATGCATGATAGAGACGGACAATGACACTCGGCGCCCTCCCTCCATCTTCGGCGAAACTTCGTGGCCGACCGAAAGTCATTCCCGACGATCAACAAAAGGAGAGAATCGTCGCGCAGGCGTTCGACCTGTTCTGCGACCGCGGTTACAGCGGTATGAACATGGACGAGGTAGCCGCGCGCTGCCGAATATCCAAGAAGACACTGTACCGCCTGTTCCCCAGCAAGCTGGAGCTGACCGGCGCGATCGTGGATGCGCACCGCCAGACGATGGTCGACATCCGCCCCGACTGGGACCACCTGCCGCTGGTCGAGGCGCTGGAGCGCATGTTCCGTCTGGACATTGACGACGAGGAGAATCGCGCCCGCACCGCCTTCGTGCGCGTGATCATGGTGGACAGCCTGGCTTTCCCGGAACTGCGATCGCTGGTGGAGACGCGCGGGCGCGATCACACCCATGCGATGGTCGTCGCCTGGCTGGAGCGCCAGCAGGCCCTCGGCCGGGTCGATGTCGAGGACGCGGCGGTATCGGCGCGGGTGCTGCTCGACGTCGCCTTCAGCCCGCTGGCGGTGGCCGCCGGCCATGACTGGGAGTGGCCCAGCTTTCCCGACGGGAGGCTTTATCTGCGCCGCGCCTTTGCTCTCATCGCCAAGGGCTTGGAACCGCGTCCCTGAGCGTTCAGTCGCGCAGGACCAGCCGCTCGCCGTAATCGCGCGTCGCGCCGGCTCGGCAGGAGCCAAGCGAGCAGGTCGAAGGCCGGCAGGTAGGCGCGGACATGATAAAACGCGTCGATATAAACGCGTCGATGCCGTGGCTGTCGGCGAACACGCCGAGCGTCGCCGCCGCCAGCCCGCCGAGGCCGAACACCAAGCCCTACAAGAAGCCGCCGATCCGCCCGATGCGGTGCAGCAACCTCCGGGGCCTCACTGATCCGCCCCGGCATCCAGAAGCTCATGGCGGACGTGCACGGCGGCCGTTTCGATATCGTGTTGTCGGAAGCGCTCGACCGCATCAGCCGCGATCAGGAGGATGTCGCCGCCGTCCATAAGCGCCTGCGCTTTGCCGGGATGCAGTTGATCGCCCTTCGAAGGCGAGATCAGCGAACAGCATGTCGGCCTCAAGGGCACGATGAACGCGCTGTTCCTGAAGGACCTGGCGCTGAAGACACATCGTGGCATTCGCGGCCGGGTGGAAACCGGCAAGCGCGGTGGCGGCAATGCCTATGGATATCGCGTGGTGAAGCAACTCGATGCCCGAGGGGAGCCTGTCGATTTCCATCGAGATATGACCCGGCAGGCGGGGATTTTTCCATCGAGAAGTGACCCATATTTTCACCACGTCTCACGCGGAACACGCGGGGGACACCTGCTGAGCAGACTCCATGAGCGCACCAGCGTGGTCATCTACCTGCAACGTCCGGTTCTGGCGCTGTCGTACTTGGACGAATAGAACAACGCTCCAGGCTCATCTCCTGAGCCGGGCCGCCAGCGCGTCGATGAACAGGCGGACTTTCGACGGAACCATCCGGCTGGTCGGATAGACGGCCCAGACGTCAAGCGGCTCGGGGATGGCATCCTGCAATTCGATGACCTTCACGCGGCCATCGGCAATCTCGTCCCGGACGAACCATAGGGAGAGGTTGGCAATTCCCAGGCCGCCCATGCAGGCCTGCAGCAATCCCTCGATGGAGTTGGCGGAAAAACGCCCCTCGATCCGTGCCGTGGTCAGGTGCTTGGGGGTCTTGAAGGACCAATGCGTCGTCCCGCTGGTGGCAAGGCATTCGTGCCGCGGGAGATCGCCAAGCGTCGTCGGCGCGCCATACTGTTCGAGATAGTCGGGCGAGGCGAGCAACACGCGCGGATTGTCAGCGAGCCGCCGCGCGACGAGGCTGCTGTCGTTCAGCTTGGCGATGCGGATGGCGAGGTCCAGCCCCTCGGTCACGAGGTCGACCAGGCCGTCCGTCATCATCAGGTCCACCTTCAGCGCTGGATTGGCGCGCATGAAGTCGGGGATCATCGGCGCGATGACCTTGCGCCCGAAGGCGGCCGAGCTGGTGAGCCGCAACAGGCCGAAGCCGCCCTCCGTCACCGGGCGCACGGGCGCGACGCAGCTGCGCAGCCAGGCCCGCGGCTTCTACCGGCTCATGCTGGGGGATGCCGAGATCACGGCGCTGCTCGACGGCACCAACACCTTTCCCATCCCCACCGCGCTCCAAGCACCGGCGGACGGCGCGGATGCCGGCCCCCACGGGCTGCTGGAGGAGGTGCATCCGGGCGAGGCGGCCGCGCGTCTCGCCGAGGAGCGGCTCGGCCTACCGCTCAGGGGCTTGATCAACGCCTTTCTCGTCAATCTCGACAGCCACGTCACGCTCATCGACACCGGCGCCGGCGAACTCTACAGCGCGTGCTGCGGTCATCTGATCGAGAACCTGCGCGCAGCCGGCTACCAGCCCGGGCAGGTGTGGCAGCCGGCAAACTACACGACGCTGTTCGGGTCGCCCTGAGAAACGAAATGACGATTTGTAAGCAGCCACTTTCCAGGTTGCTGTTCCCGACCGCTGGAACGTCTTCGTCAGCCCAACTTTCGCTTCGGTATCAAGTCTCAGCATTCGATCAGCCATTGTCGGATCAAGGCTACCAGGTCATCGACGGCTGCTTCCAAGGGCATGCCGCCTTCCATGACCTCGGCCGATAGTGCCTCCATCGTTCCGATCAAGCCGACGCACCGTCGCTGCACGACCTTGGCATCGAGTTTCGAAAGCGGCTGGATGGCTGCGGCGTAGAAGGCCGCATGGTCTTGCCGGGTCCGACGCTGGTGGGCCTCCATGGTTGGATCACCACGGAGTGCTGCATCGATCGCATGCCATTCCGGCCCGATCGTCAGCGCGCATTCCAGGTAGGCGCTCGACAGGATCCGCGCGATCCGCTCTGGCTCCTTTGGGGCGTCCTCCAAGGCGGCAGCCAGAGCCGCGACCTGCCGATCCATTGCCACCTTGGAGAGAGCGATCATCAGCCCCGAGCGGGTCTCGAAGTGGCTGTAAGCGATCGGCTTGCTCACTCCCGCACGTTCCGCCAGCAGGCCGAGTGTCAAGGCGTCCGTACCCTCTTCGCGCACGATGGCAGAGGCAACTTCGAGGAGTTGGGCGCGGCGTTCAGGCCTCGGCAGCTTCTTCGACATCCCGACCGGCTCTCTTGACGCGGATCATAACTACTAATAGTAACTTACTGATTGTAGCATCTGGCCGGTTTCATTCAAAGAGCCCGCATGCCTTTCCGGAGAGATTGATGCACGTCCTCATCGTAACGGCTCATCCCAACCCCGCTTCCTACACTCACGCTGCGGTAGGCCAGCTTGTCGATGGACTGAAAAGCGTGCCCGACACCACGCACGAAATCCTGGATCTGGCATCAAGCGGCTTCGACCCACTTTTCGGCGTTCCCGACAACGACCTCTTCCATGCCGGCGGGCAGACGCCGGTCGACGTCATCGATCAACAAAGACGCGTCGACAAGGCCGACGTCCTGGTGCTGGCGTTCCCGGTCTATTGGTGGTCCATGCCTGCGGTTATGAAGGGATGGATCGATCGGGTCTTCATCCGCAACTGGGCATTCGACGATGATCCAGCCAGGAAGACGACTGGCCTTCTGGGGCGCTTGAGGGGACAGGTCGTCGCGATCGGCGGCGTGGATAGCGACACCTACGATCACCGGGGCTATCTCGACGCGATGAAGGCGCAGATCGTCCAGGGCATCTTTGGGTATTGCGGCATCCAGCCCATCGGCATGGACTTGTTGCTCCCGATCAACCAATCGGCGGCTGAGCAAGGATTGCAGGACGCCTTCAATATCGGCCGGCGTGTCGCAAGGTGGAATTACCTGTAAGCCGTCGGCAAAGCTTCCCCGGCTCGATTGCCCATCGCGGCGGAAGGAGTTCGGGAACATCGGACGGAACGTCAGCTTCGGAGCGGCGGATTGACTTCCGCTGCTGGCGCGACATCGATCTCTGCCGCTATCCTTCCTCAAACGGCTGTCGGCGCGGGTCAGTTCATGGGTCGGGGCGTGCGTCCATGCACGCGCCTGGTCACGGAGCGCCAAGTGGAAGGAATCCTGGCTTAACTCATTGGGCTTCTGCAACCATTTCAATGGCTTTGCGTTTGAGAGCCGAAGAAGGGAAACGTTGTTCCGGGGGATCGATGACCAGGCCGTACACGTCGCGCGCAATAAGCGCTGACGAATGGCGTCAGATCGTCGACAGCGCCGTCGGGACGGCGATCATTACCACCGACCTCGAAGGCCGGGTGACGAGCTGGAACGAGGGCGCCTCCCGGATGCTGGGCTGGACCGCTCCTGACGTTCTTGGCGAAACGTTGGAGCGCTTGTTTCCCCCCGGAGAGGGCGCTTCAGCGCTCCGACAGGAGATGAGGGACGCGCTAACCGTTGGCCGAGGGGGCGGAACGGAAGGTTGGCGCATTCGACGCGACGGATCGCAGGTATGGGCCGTAGGCGAGATGTCGCCGATCCGCGATCAAGCCGGTACCGTGATCGGGTTCACAAAGATTTTGCACGATCGCACGCGCGAGAGAGAAGCTCAGGAGGCGATCTCCGAAGAACGCCGCGCGCTCGAGATACTCAATCGGGCCGGCTCCGCCCTGGCGGCCAAGACCGATCTTCAAGAGCTCGTCCAGATCGTGACCGACGCGGGCGTGGAACTGACAGGCGCCGAGTTCGGCGCCTTCTTCTACAACGTCGAGAATCAGGCTGGGGAGAGCTATATGCTCTACACCCTGTCCGGGGTGCCAGCCGAAGCGTTCGCTAAATTTCCGATGCCGCGCAACACATCCGTCTTCGCGCCGACCTTCTCGGGCGAAGGGATCGTGCGCTCTGACGATATAACCAGGGACCCGCGTTACGGGCAGAATGCGCCGCGCAAAGGCATGCCCGAGGGACATCTGCCTGTTCGCAGCTATCTCGCGGTGCCGGTCATCTCGCGAACCGGAGAGGTGATTGGAGGCCTGTTCTTCGGCCATGCCGATATTGGCGTCTTCGACGATCGTTCGGAGCGGGGCCTGGAAGGCCTGGCGGCGGAGGCGGCCGTGGCGATCGATAATGCGAGGCTGTTTCAGGCACTCGAACGCGAACTCGCACAACGGCGTAAAGCGGAGAGCGAACTCGCCGCCAGCGAGGCTCGCTTGCGACTGGCCACCGAAGCGGCCGAAATAGGCACCTGGGACTATGACCCCGCGTCGAACGAGCTGCGCTGGGACGTTCGGTGCCGGCAGCTCTTTGGTTTGTCAGCGGAGGCGACGGTCACCTATGAGGGCTCCTTCATTGCGGGAATTCATCCGGATGACCGTGAGCGCGCGGATGAGGCCGTCCGACGCGCGATCGATCCCGCGGGTTTGGGCCGATACGACATCGAATATCGCACGATTGGCATTGAGGACGGAAAGCAGCGGTGGATTTCCGCGAGCGGACGCGCGTTCTTCAATACGCGTCAGGGAACGCGGTTTGTCGGCACGGTGATCGATGTCACCGAACGGAAGGCGACCGAGGAGCGGCTGCACCAGCTCAACGACCGTCTGGAAGAGCAGGTGGAAGCCGAGATTGCCAAACGCGCCGAGGCTGAAGAGGCGCTCCGCCAGGCGCACAAGATGGAGGCGGTCGGTCAGCTTACGGGCGGTATCGCGCACGACTTCAACAACCTTCTAGCGGGGATCACGGGCAGTCTCGAGATCATCGAAAGGCGCCTTTCTCAAGGGCGAAGCGATGGCATCGAGCGCTTCATCAGCGCGGCCCAGACCTCCGCGCAGCGTGCTGCAGCACTGACCCAGCGGCTGCTTGCCTTCTCGCGTCGCCAGACCCTCGATCCGAAGCCTACCGACGTGAACCGGCTGGTCTTCGGTATGGAGGACCTCATAACGCGCACCGTCGGCCCGGCCATCAAGGTCGAGGTTGTCGGTGCCGCAGGCCTCTGGCCGACCAGGGTCGACACCGCCCAGCTCGAAAGCGCGCTTCTCAATCTCGCCATCAACGCTCGCGATGCCATGCCCGATGGCGGCAAACTGACGATCGAGACCGCGAACAAATGGCTGGACACCCGCGCCGGGCGTGAGCGTGACCTCCCGCCCGGACAGTACATCTCGGTGTGCGTCACCGACACGGGGACAGGCATCCCCAAGGACATCGCCGACCGCATTTTCGATCCGTTCTTCACGACCAAGCCGATCGGTCAGGGCACGGGTTTGGGTCTTTCCATGATCCACGGTTTCGTGCGGCAGTCTGGCGGCCAGGTTCGCGTCTACAGTGAGCCGGGGCATGGAACGACGATGTGCCTTTACCTACCCCGCTACTTCGGCGATATCGCGGAAGATGCCGAGGCGGTGGAATCGGCGATCCCGGAAATGGGCGCGGGCGAAACCGTGCTTGTGATCGACGACGAACCAACCGTTCGCATGCTCATCGTGGAAGTGCTCGAAGAGGCCGGATATGTCGCGCTTGAAGCCGAAGATGGTCCGTCGGGATTGAAGATCCTTCAGTCCGACGTCAGGGTCGATCTGCTTATTACCGACGTCGGATTGCCCGGAGGCATGAACGGTCGTCAGGTCGCCGATGCTGCCCGTCTCCGTCGCCCACACCTGAAGGTGCTTTTCGTCACCGGCTTCGCGGAGAATGCCGCTGTCGGCAATGGTCATCTAGAGGCGGGCATGGAGGTAATCACCAAGCCGTTTATGATGACGGAGCTGGCAAACAAGATCACCGACATGATCGAAAATCGGCACCTTGGTGCCTGATCAACGCGGATCCCGAAGCTCACCGAGAGGCGCTGTCCGTCCCGTCGCCCTAAAGAACAGGCGGTCGGGAATGTCGCACAAGGCGTTCGCGGCGGCTTGGAGATTGAAAGCGGCGGCGAGCGGCGCGAGCGACCAAGAAGAGAACTATGCGTCCGCTGTAGCCATCTCACGCATGCTTGGTCGTTCACGAATGAGTACGAGCAGGCTCTCCAAACAAGGAAAATGAGGCGCCTGGGTTGGAATCCGGCAATCGACTTCATTGATCGGCATGACGGCGGAGAATCCCTTCCCAGCCACAGCGCGGACATCTCACGCCAAGGCGAGGGCGGAAAACCGCGTCGAACACCGCCCAGCGAGATGGACACGAGTCTCCGCCTGGACGAACTCCACGCTAACCCTCGACACAGCCGCAGGAATTGCCGGGGCGGCCGAATTCTCAGCAAAAAAGGAATGGTTGGCTGGGGCGGGAGGATTCGAACCTCCGCATGGGGGAATCAAAATCCCCTGCCTTACCGCTTGGCGACGCCCCAACGCTCCGCACCTTCGACGATGCGGATCGTGCGGGCGCGGACATAGCCACAGGAACGCGCCGCTTTCAACCGTCATGCGTGAGATTGCCTGCGGCAGAAGGCGGCGCCATCAACAGCCCATGTGAAGAAGTGCGAAGCCGCCCTTGCAGGCCGGCTCATCCCCGTGTTAGAGGCTCGCCCATCGCATCGGAGTGTAGCGCAGCCTGGTAGCGCACCTCGTTCGGGACGAGGGGGTCGCAGGTTCAAATCCTGCCACTCCGACCATGCGGCAAATGGGCTTCCCGAAGCCCTCCCCTGTAGGGGAACAGATACGTCGCCATATCGTCCCGCCGCAGCGGTATTCTCCGTCCTGGAGAGCGCCGCAATGAGAGGCGCCTGCTCCTCGTTCCGGCGATACTCGCCGACTTCGATTGCCGCCTTCGAGTGGCGTTGCGCGCCCATCGCGTCCAAGGGCACCGAATCCCTCGACCTCGTCCCGACACCCCTTGATCAGCATTCGGATATCCCGCGACTGTCGAAACTCGCGGAACGTGGTGCGACGGGCGTTGTCCTTTCCCATGACAGATCCGGCCAAGACGCGGCCATCGCGATCGCTCCGGCACAACCTGCCAGCAATTCAATCTTCCGTCGGCCGAATATATTCCGGAATCGGCTTTTTCAGCGCCGTCAGCATTTCAAAATAGTTCCCATCGTCGGGAACCGCATGGTCCGTCCAGAAAATATCCTTGGTCGTGACACGGCATGGATTGCCTGCCGCCGCACAATTATTGGGAATACGGCCCGCCAGCACGCTATATGACCCAATAACAGAGCCATTGCCCACTTTCGCGCCCGCCAGGACTCTCACTCCCTGCCCGATCCAGACCCGATCGCCAATGTTGATTTCCGACTTGGAACGCCGGGATCCGTCAGCAACACTGTACAGCCCGTGAGCTTTAGAAGAATATACAATGATATCCCGCGATATCATGCAATTCTCTCCTATATTTATCTCGCTCTCATGTGCACAAAACACCGTCATTCCACGAATTGTAGTGGGTGAACCGATAGAAATTTTAGACTGGTTTACACAAACGAGATCGAGTTTTGCAACGTTTCGCAATCCTCTTATCGTAACGACGTTGTCGCTGCCGGAGAAAAAAACCGTGGTATTTTTTAACGAACCAATATCGACCTGACCATCGACGATAATTTTATTTCTATTTTTTGTCACGTATACTAATTTTGAATTCTTAACATAACCATTATACAATTCGTGCAGATTTGCTCCATGGATCGAAACATCCGGAAAATGCTCCAGCGGCAACTTCCGGAAGAGCGGGTTTCGACCTGACACATTGCCATCAATTTTGAATTTATGAGCAAAATTGTCGATTTTCATAAATTACGAGCCTTCTCATCGAACGAAGCCCAGTGGCCTCGCAGGGGTGCTTCTGAGTAGCGCGTCAATATTTGGAGACTAGCAACCTACCGCTACGTCGTCACCCACCAAGTTCCCCTATGGGGCAAAAGTCCGGAAATCGTCGCATGAGACCAAGGGGTGTGCCTGCAACGCAATCCCGGCCGGGCAGGCCCGGGAGCGTTCTGGCGGCGACCACCTAAGATTTCGGGCGCGCCTTAGGAGATGAAGAACAGATCCATCTCGCCGGCACCAGGATAGGGGCTGGTGGATTCTTGCCCGGCGGCGGAATTACAAGGCGAATGTGGCCGTGCCTCTCACCGGCGTTTTATCCGCATGAACGGCGAAGTCCACACCTCCGCCCGCGCCGTTATCGGCACGCGCGAGATGAGGCCATCCAATCGGTAGCCGCGCATCGGCTCGGCTTGGCGACAACGCCGCCACGGGTGCGTCGCAGCCCCGGCCAGGCCAACAGCTAAACCTTTCGACGAGAACGTCCGTTGTCGATCTGGTTTGCCGCCCGCGGAACCATGTCGCGGCGGAAGCGTCACCGCCGCATCGGACTCGACGCTCGGCTTCATTCCCATGACGGGATGGTGCCCTTCCAGCAATTATCTTAGCGTCGATTGACCGTACCGCCCGAAAGGCGAAGGAGTTCGAAATGAGGATCAAGCTCTTTCCCGCATGCCGTCGGACGCTGCTCATCCTGCTGGCGGTTCTGCTGCCCTCCCTTGCGGTGCAGGCCGAGCCGATCCGCATCGTCGCGCTCGGCGACAGCCTGACCGCCGGTCTCGGCCTATCCCGCGACGAGGCCTTCCCGGCGAGGCTGCAGGCCGCCCTGCGGGCCCGCGGGTACGACGTGGTCATCGTCAATGGCGGGGTCTCCGGCGACACGGCAAGCGCCGGCGCTGCCCGCCTTGACCGTTCGGTACCCCGCGGCACGCATGGCGTGATTCTCGAACTCGGCGCCAACGATGCCCTGAGCGGCATCGATCCCGCGGTGACGGAAGCAGCCCTCGACGATATACTGTCACGGCTTCGCCGCCGCGGCATCCCGGTGCTGCTTGCCGGCATGTTGGCGCCGCCGAGCAGGGGCCTCGTCTACATGTCGCGGTTCCAGGCGATATTCCCGAGGCTGGCGCGGGAGCACGGCGTCGCCTTCTACCGATTTTTCCTGGCCGGCGTGGCGGGGGTACCGGCGCTGAACCTTCCCGATGGCATGCACCCGAATGCAGCCGGGGTCGACGTCATCGTCGCGCGCCTGCTGCCGACCGCGGAGGCCTGGCTCGCGACCATCGCGGCGGGCCGGTGAGGGCCGCGCCGCTCCGGTCGCCCACCTCACAATTCCTGGCGTATGCGCGGATTGCCCTCCGGCGCGGCCGCGGCATCGATCTGGCGGGCGGCCCGCAAACCGGATTCGATCGCCCCCTCCACCCAGCCGGTCTTCAAAGTGGTGAAATCGCCGGCGAAGTGGATGCGCCCCTCCGGCCGTGCGCATTCCCCGATCATCCAGCCGCCCCCGAGCGGCGTGCCGCCGAACGAGGCCTTGATCCAGGGCTGCTCGGCCCAGGCGAAGTCGTCCATGAACAACACCTCGTCGAGCAGATCCGGCATGTCGGCCCTGAACTGCTCCACCACAGAACGCGCGCGCTCCGGCTTCGGGCGCGCCATCACCGCCTCGGCATTGGGCCCATTGAGATAGAAGAACAGGCTGCCATGCCCGCCGGGTTCATTGCCGGTGATGTCGATCACCCGCTCCCAGGGCCGGTCGCCGCCGGCCATCGGCCAGCCATAGACGCCGTGGGCGAGCCAGGACGGCGTGCGCGTCTTGACGATGACCTTCACGGTCTTGTCCCATCCCATCTCGGCGAACAGCCGGACCTTGCCGGACGACCAGCCCGGCGTCACACGCACGTCGCCGATCACGCTGAAGGGAATGGTCGAGATCACCGCGTCGCCATGAAACGCCCGCCCGTCCCGCGTCGTCACCCGCACGCTTGGACCATTCTGATCGATCTCGGCGACCGCCGCGCCGAGCACGATCCGATCGAGACCGATGGTCTGCGCCATGGCCACGGGCAGCCGGTTGTTGCCGCCCTGGATGCGGAACAGGTTCTTGTCGCCGAAATGATAGGCCGCCCGGGGCACCATGCCGAGCGCCGGCGAATCGCCGGTGAACGGGCCGGCATGGGCGTTAAGCAGTTTGCAGAAGCCATCCGAGGCGCCGACGCTGCGGATCAGGTCCGACAGCCGCACATTGTCGAGCCGCGCCATGACGTCGGGATCCGGCCAGCGCGCATCCAGCGCCGTATCGGCGTCGAGGCCCACGCGCTCGAGATAGCGGTTCAGCGTCGTCGAGACGCTGACATTGCGCTCGTCCGGCGCCAGCGGCCAGGGCCACGCCGCCAGATGGGCGCCATCGCCGGTCTCGCCATCCACCAGATAGCGGGGCAAACCGTCGTTCAACCCGAGAAGCGGCAGGTTGAACTGCCGCACATAGTGCAGCACATACGGCATGTTGGAGCGGAAATGGCCGCCACCGGCCTCGGTGAACATGCCATCGCCGAGCGGCAGCGACAGCAGCCGGCCGCCGATGCGGTCCTGTGCCTCGATGATGGTGACCTCATGCCCGCGCCGCAGCAGCGACAGCGCCGCCGTCAGCCCGGCCATGCCGGCGCCGAGCACCAGAATCCGCCGCCGCCCCTCGGCGGCGAAGGCGCGGGTGGGGCCGGCGATCGCGGCGGACAACAGGCCGGCCGCGCCGGCGCGCAGCGCGTCGCGGCGCGACATGCCGGATTTGGAAACGGGATCAGAGCTCATCGGCGCCTCGAACTGCGGAAGACTGCCGTTTATCTAGCGGAAAAGGCCTACTGTCCGATGAATCGACGGCATCGGCAGATTTTGCACCGGCAAAGATGCGTGGAGAGCGTCGATTGCCCGCTTGGTTGTTGAACCCCGGCAATCATTGCGCTAGTCCCACTGCATGATTGAAAAGCTCATTGCCCTTCGCACCCGGCTGCTCACCGCCCAGCGCGACCTGATCAGGGTAGCGGCCGAGGCCGGCACGCATCCCTCCGACAATGCGCTGCGAAAGATCGCCGATATCGAGGTGACCATCGGCGCCATCGAAGCCATGATGGAAGACCTGAAGAAGCGCTGAGCGACGCCGCCGCACCAGCACGGCGCTTGCCGGCGCGGACGCCCTACATGCCGCGGGGCACGGGCTCAGGCGTGATAATGGTACATGCTGGTATCGGTCTTCTCGCCCGTATAGCCCCACTGCCGCAGCAATTCGTCCACCGGGCCGATATTGTCGAGCAATTCGATGAGGATATGCGGCCGGAAGCGGCGAATCGTTTCCGCTCCGCCGCGCAGCACCTCGAACTCGGCCCGCTCGACATCGATCTTGATCAGGGAGAGATCCTTCAGGCCGATATCGTCCAGCGCCAGCGTGCTGGCACTGCCAATCACCCTTCCCTCGCCGACGATACTGCCGGCCGAACTCAGGCCGTCCTTGCCGCGGATCGCGATCCGGCGCCCCGACGCCTGGGCAAGGGCGTGAGGGTGCACCACCACCGTGCCGATCTCGTTGAGTTCGAGATTGGCGAGCAGGCGCGGAACGATGAGCGGGCTCGCCTCGAAGGCATGCACCGGTCCGGCCCCGGACCGGGCGGCCAGGATCGAATAGAAGCCGGTATAGGCGCCGGCATCGACCACCGTGCCGCCCCGGCCGGCCAGCTCCGCCCACAGGCGCCGCGAGATCGGCTCGAAGCCCTTGCTGCGCTTCTTCTCCGCCGCAAGGACGTTGTCTTCCTCGGCGATCAGCTTAACGCCGTCGAGCTCTTCAAACATGCCGTCACGCTCCGTGGCAGCCCGCGCGCGAACCGGCACACGGTACCGGCGGGACAGGTCGCCCCCTTATAGCCGCCGGGCGCGCCGGCGGAACCCCCGTGCCGGCCGTCCGAGGATCACGCCGGCCCGAAGGTGCCGTCCGGCCGCAGCCGCTCCAGCACGCCGGTCGCCACGGCGAAATAGAAGCCGTGCAACGCCAGCCGGCCATCGTCGAGCCGCTCCTTCAGCCAGGGAAAGGTCGTAAGGTTCTTCAGCGACACCCGCACGCAGCCATATTCCACCAGGCGGCGCTGCTCGGCCTCGTCATCGGTGAGGTGCCGCGCCGTCTCGCTCGCCGGAGCGGCGATGCGGATCCAGTCCGGCAGGAAATCCTGCGCCATGTCCGGCGCGCCGTCGAGCAACGCCCGCGCGCCGCCGCACAGCGCATGGCCGAGCACGACGATCTGCTTCACCTCCAGTACCTTCACCGCGAACTCGATGGCGGCGCTGGTGCCGTGATGCGCATGGTCGGGCGTCGAATAGGCCGGCACCAGATTGGCGACGTTGCGCACCACGAACAATTCGCCCGGCCCGGCATCGAAGATCATGGTGGGATCGACGCGACTGTCGGAGCAGGCGATCACCAGCGTTTGCGGGCTCTGGCCGCGCAGGGCCAGCTTTTCGAACAGCGCCTTGCGCTCCGGCCATGAGGTGACGCGAAAGCGCCGATAGCCGTCCAACAAATCGTCCATGCCAGATCCTTCCCTCGCGGCCCATCACCCGGAACGGGCCGCCGCGTGGCGAAAATGCCGTCACCGGGCCGTCCCTGACAAGCGGTGGATGACGTCCCGGTGACAAAAGCCCATCTCTTCCCTTGCGGAGCGCGGTCTCCGGCCTCGACGCCCGCCTTCTGCTGGGCTAGGTGCGGGGACGCGCGGCGGGGTCATGGCGGGCCCGCAGGCGAGGCGGCCGCGCCAGGACGGGCGCATCAGTACGACACCGAAACGACGGAACCCGACCGACATGGCCGACGATATCCCCTTCGATCGCGACTTCGCCGCCGTGCCCGGCGTGGCGGAGGAGGTTGCGCCCGGCGTCGTGCGGGTGCTGGCGCCCAATCCCGGCCCGTTCACCTTTACCGGCACCTGCACCTATCTCATCGGCCGCGACGAGGTGATGATTCTCGATCCGGGCCCCGACAGCGCCGCCCATGTCGGCGCGGTGCTGGCGGCGGTCGGCGGCCGGCGGGTCAGCCATATCCTGCTCACCCACACCCATCGCGACCACACCGGCGCGCTCGCGGCGCTGAAGGCCGCCACCGGCGCGCCGGTGGTCGCCGAGGGCCGGCACCGCCCGGCCCGGCCTCTGCACGAAGGCGAGACCAACGTGCTCGACGCCGCCGGCGATCGCGACGTGGTGCCCGATCTCCTCGTCGCCGATGCGCAGGGCATCGCTGGCGACGGCTTTTCCCTCACCGCGCTTGCCACCCCCGGCCACACCGCCAACCACATGGCCTTCGTGCTGGACGGTACCGGCCTCATCTTCGTCGGCGATCACGTAATGGCCTGGGCGACCTCGGTGGTGGCGCCGCCGGACGGCGCGATGGGCGACTACATGGCCTCGCTGCGGCGGCTCGGCGAGCGGCCGGAAGAGCTTTATCTGCCCGGCCATGGCGGCCCGGTACGGCAGGGGCCGGCCTTCGTCGCCCGCTATCTCCGCCATCGCGAGGCGCGCGAAACCGCGATCCTGCGGGCGCTCGCGCGGGGGGCGGCCAGCATCCCGGACATTGTGCGGACGATCTATATCGGCCTCGACCCGCGGCTGTTCGGGGCCGCCGGCCTGTCGACGCTGGCGCATCTGGAGGATCTCGTCGCCCGCGGCGAGGTGGAGACCGACGGCCCGCCGACGCTGTCGGGCCTGTATGGCCGGCGCCCCTGAGGCGTCGCGGGTGCTTCAGCGCCGCCTTTTGCCCTGCCGCTCCGCGAGCTCGGCGAACAGGTCGTCGACGCGCCGGGCATTGGTGCCGAAGTCGCGCGCGGCGTTGCGCGTCACCGAGCGCATGTCGACGCGCGTGCCCTCGGCGGTGCGCCGCACCCTGATGACGATGTCGTCGCGCAACCCCAATGGAAGCCCCCGCGCCACCGCCTCGATGCGGCCGTCGCGCTGGCCGCCGCGCGGCGGCACCGCGTCGACGACGGTCCATTTGCGCCGCGCCACCAGCGCCATGAGGTCGTTGAAGACGTCGTCGGGCGTCGAATCGAAATCGATCGGGCGGATGGCGGGATAGGCATCCTCCTGCGCCGCCACCGCCGCCTCGTCGGGGCCGTCGAGCGAATTGGCGGCGCGCGAGCGCGCCATGGCCAGCGTCGCGAAGGCCGGCGGGTCGTCGAAATCGGTGCTCACCTCGTGCAGCACCGGCAGCCGGGCGCCGAAGGCGGCGAGGCCGGCGGTGGGGGCGATCAGCGCCAGCGCCAGCGCGCTCGCCCCGATCACCCGCCCGAGCCCGCGCAGCCCCTCGTTCCAGATCACCACGAAGGCGGCGAGCGCGAGCAGCAGCGCCAGCGCCGCCAGCGCCATGCCGGCGAGCACTGCATAGAGCGCGCTTGTCAGGTCGAACACCTCGGTGAAATAGCAGGCGACGCCGATGAGCGTGACCGGCAGCGAAAACACGGCGAGGCGCAGGCTCCATACCGCCAGCCGCGACATGCGCTCCTCGACATAGAGCCGCCGCCGGATCATCGCGCCCTCACGCCGGCTCGAGGAACAGCTCGGTCAGCGCCTCGACATCGTCGACGACGAGGTCGGCCTCGCCGGCGAAGGCGTCGATCGGACCCGGCCCGCTGCGCACCAGAATGGACAGCGCGCCCGCCGCCCGCGCGGTCATCAGGTCGTGATGGGTATCGCCCACCAGCGCCACCGCCGAGGTCGGCAGGCCGGTCAGCTCGGCGAAGGCCCGCACCATGCCCGGCAGCGGCTTGGAGCCGTGGCCGGAATCATGGCCATAGATCGCCGCCAGCAGATCGGTGAGCCCGAGAATGTCGGCCTGGATGCGGGCGTTGCGCTCGCTGTCATTGGTGGCGATGCCGAGCGGCAGGCCCAGCCGGGCAAGCCGCGCCAGCGCCGCGCTCGGCCGGCCGAGCGGCGCGAGGTGCGCCTGGCCTTCCTCGATGAACAATTCGTCGATCTCGACGAAGAAGGCTTCGCTGGCCGGGCGGCCGAGCACCTGCGCCCATAACGGGCCGTATTGGCGGGAGGAGCCGGCGATCAGCGGCGAGGTCTGCAGGAACTGCCGACGCTCCGCCACATAGTGGCTCACCTCATGCAGACGCGACAACGCCGCCCCGTCGGTGCCGGCTAGCCGGGCCATCACCCCACCGGCGGCCGGGCCCCAGGTGCGATCGAAATCGATGAGCGTGCCGTCCTTGTCGAACAGAATGGCGCGAACGGCGTTCACGTGGTGTAGACCTCCGGGTGGATCGCGGGGCGAGGGGAGCACCGAATAGCATGAAATCGAGGTGGCTCCCAACCACGCCATGCGGGCCGATTCGCGTTTCGGCCGTGCTGGGCGGGCTGGGTCTCGTGCTCGCCGCCGCTCTCCCGGCGGCACAGGCGCAGCAGGTGGCGCAGACCCAGGAGCTGAAATCGAGCATTGATCGCGCCGGCAGCGCCGCCAGCCAGCAGATCGAGCAATGGCTCGGCGCTCCTGCTCCCAAGCCGGTGCGCAAGCCCCGGACCAAGCCGGCAGCCGGCCCACCCACGGCGTCTGCCGTGCCGCTGCCGCCGCCGCGCCCGGCCGACGAGCATCCCGGCGCCGACGCCGAAGAGCAAGCCGCCGCTCCGGCCGGCGCGATCGCCGAACCGGCTGCCAAGCCCGCCGGCAAACCCGCCGGCAAGCCGGCAGCGCCCGCGCTGTTCGCGGCCCGTCCGGCCCAGCCGGCCGGCCCGGTGAAGGAAGCCGCCGATGAGGAGCCGGCTCTTGCCGAAGCGCCCGGAATCCCGCTGCCGCCCCAGCGTCCGGGACGCACCACGCCGCCCGCCGCCCCGGCTGCGCAGATGCCGCTGCCGCCGGCCCGGCCGCGCCTTGCCGCCGTCACGCCGCCCGCTGGCGGCCACTCCCCGGTCGCCGATGTCGCCTCCGACCCCGAGGATGCCGAAACCGAAGCCGCCAACGTGCCGCTGCCGCCTCCCCGGCCGCAGGGCCGGACCCAGACGGCGATGCTGTCCCCCGCCGACACAGCGGCGCCCGCACCGGCCGGATCGGCCCTCACCCCGCCTCCCGGCCCCCTCGCCGGCTGCCCGGAACTGACCGTCGGCGACCTCGGCACCATCGCGGCCGCCGAGGTGAAAACGTCTCCGGCCTGCCGCATCGAACGCCCAGTCAGCCTCACCGGCATCAAGCTGACGGACGGCCGCCTGATCCCGCTCGAACCGGCGGCGACGCTACGCTGCGACATGGCGGCGGCGGTGGCGCGCTGGGTGCGCGAGGGCGTCGCCCCGGCCGTCGAGACGCTCGGCAGCCCGCTGGCGAGGATCCAGGTTGCCGATTCCTATTCCTGCCGCCCGCGCAACCGGGTCAAGGGAGCGAAGCTCAGCGAGCACGGCTCCGGCAACGCCATGGATACGCGCGGCTACACGCTGATGGACGGGCGCAGCGTGCTGGTCGGCGGCGCCGGCGCGCAGGCGATGCCGCTCGCCTTCCAGGAATTGCTGAAGGCCAGCGCCTGCGCCGATTTCACCACCATTCTCGGCCCGGGGTCGGACGGCTTCCACGAACTGCACCTGCATGTGGACCGTGCCGTCAGACGCAACAATATGGTGCTGTGCCGCTGGGCCATCGGCACCCGGCCACCCGGCACCAGGGCGGAAGCCGCCGGGAGCGAAGCCGACACGCCCGGCAAGACCGGCGCGGAGGGTGCCGAGAGCCCCGCCCCGGGTCCGGACAAATCCCCCGGCAAGCCGTCTGCGGCGTCGCCTTCCCCGTCGCAGCAAACCGAGCCCGGCGACGAGGAGGGTACGGACGCGCCCGAATCGGAGGCACCGGCCACCGGTGCCGGAGCGGCGCGCGCCGGTGGCGGGCGAAAATAGCCGGGCCCGGCTCCGACCAAGGGCGCGCTTCCGGCCCCGGACGGCGCGCATTAGGCTAGCGCCGACTATCGGTCCCCGGAGCACCCCATGCTGACCAATCTTCAGGCTCGCGACGTCGAGACGCTGGTTCATCCCTACACCAACCTCGCCACCCTCCGCGACACCGGCCCGCTGATTCTCGAGCGCGGCCAGGGCGTGTGGGTGCACGATGTCGACGGCAGGCCCTATCTCGAAGGCATGGCCGGGCTGTGGTGCACGGCGCTCGGCTACGGCAATGACGAGCTGGTCGAGGCGGCTGCGGCGCAGATGCGCAGGCTGCCCTTCACCCATATCTTCGGCGGCAAGAGCCACGACCCGGCGATCGAGCTCGCGGAGAAGCTCAAGGAAATGGCGCCGGTGCCGATCTCCAAGGTGTTCTTCACCAATTCCGGCTCCGAGGCCAACGACACCCAGATGAAGCTCGTCTGGTACATGAACAACGCGCTCGGCCGGCCGAACAAGAAGAAGATCATCTCGCGCATGCGCGCCTATCACGGCGTTACCATCGCCTCGGCCTCGCTCACCGGGCTGGCCGGCAACCACAACGATTTCGACCTGCCGATCGCCGGCGTGCGCCACACCACCTGCCCGCATCATTACCGCCTCGCCCTGCCGGGCGAGAGCGAGGAGGACTTCGCCACCCGCCTCGCCGCCGATCTCGAGGCGCTGATCCTCGCCGAGGGGCCGGACACGGTGGCCGCCTTCATCGCCGAGCCGGTGATGGGCGCCGGCGGCGTCATTGTGCCGCCGAAGACCTATTATCCGAAGGTCAAGGCGGTGCTGGACCGCTACGACATCTTCTTCATCGGCGACGAGGTGATCACCGGCTTCGGCCGGCTCGGCACCGCCTTCGGCTCGGAAGCCATGGAGATGCAGCCGGATTCGATCTCCATCGCCAAGGCGCTGTCCTCCGCCTACCAGCCGATCGGCGCGGTGATGATTCCCGAGCGCATGTATGAGGCGCTGCTGGTGGAGAGCCGCAAGCTCGGCTCCTTCGGCCATGGCTTCACCTATTCCGGCCACCCGGTGGCGGCGGCGGTGGCGCTGAAGACCCTGGAGATCTACGACCGCGAAAGCGTGTTCGAGCGGGTGCGGGCGAAGATCCCGCAATTCGATGCCCGCCGCGCCGCGCTGGAGGATCACCCGCTGGTCGGCGAGGCGCGCGGCAAGGGGCTGGTGGCCGGCATCGAGCTGGTCGCCGACAAGAAGACCAAGGCGCAGTTCGATCCCAAGCTCGGCATGGCGGCGAGATGCGTGGCCTTCGCGCAGGAAGAGGGTCTCATCGTGCGCAACGTGTTCGGCGATGCGGTCACCATCTGCCCGCCGCTAGTGATCTCGCCGGCCGAGATCGACGAATTGTTCGACCGCCTGACCCGCGCCCTCGACAGGACGCTCGACTGGGCGGTGCGCGAACAACATCTGGCGGCCTGATCCCCGCCGCCGGCCGCCATGGGACGGTGATTCGCGAGGTCCGTGTCCGCGGGCTCGAGCGAATCACCGCCCTGCCGGCGGCGCACGGTGCCGGCCGGGTCGCGAGCGCCATGGCGGCAAAGTCACGAAGCCGAGCCTCTCCCCTGTTTCGGCATCCAGCTGATTCGGCTGTGACAGGGTCTCCCGGCGCGCCGGGACGGCCTCCGCCGGAGCGGGCCACCGCGCAACGAAAAAGGGCGCCGCCGAAGCTGCGCCCTTTCCGAAATGCCGCTTGCCGCTGTCGCGGTCAGAGCACGACGACCTCGGCCCCCTGCGGAACGCGGGTGTAAAGGTCGATCACGTCCTCGTTCAGCATGCGGATGCAGCCCGAGGAGATCGCCTGGCCGATATATTCCGGCTGGTTGGTGCCGTGGATGCGGAACAGCGTGTCCTTGTTGCCCTGGTAGAGATAGAGCGCGCGCGCACCCATCGGGTTGTGCGGGCCGGGGCCGACAAAGTCCGGCACGCCGGCGATGCGCTGCTTGATCTCCGGGGTGGGCACCCACTGCGGCCACTCGGCCTTGCGCCCCACCTTGGCCTCGCCCTTGAAGGCCAGGCCTTCCTCGCCGACGGTCACGCCGTAGCGTATCGCCTTGCCGTCGTTCTCGACCAGATAGAGAAACTTCTTGTCGGTATCGACCACGATCGTGCCGGGCTTCTCGGCGCCGGTATAGTCGACGATGTGCCGCTGGTACATGTCCGGCGGAAGCACCTTCTGATACGGCGCCTTCGCCAGCAATTGCTTATCGCGGGGCGTCAGGGAAGCTTCCGGCGCCGGCGCCTTCACCGAATTACTGCAAGCACCCAAGCTAAGCGCGATGAGCACCACGCTCATCCCCCGCAATTTCATTTTCGAGTTCTCCGAAATCACTTGCCGCAGCGGCACGCATTACGCGCCGCATCCTGTATTCGGGATAGCCGAACTTCGCTTCGCCTTGAAGAGGCCATGCGAGGGTCACATGTCGGTCGCGCGCGACTGTTGCCAAAAGGCCGCAGCTGGATTGCAACGATTCAAATAGTTAACCAAAACGGCGACAAAATCCATGCGCACCTATCGACTCGCCGCGAATTGCTTAATTCTGACGCAGTCGCCGCCCAATTCTTTGGCAGTCGAACCCGTCACGGGCGATGCATAGGAGGATAAAATGTCGGCCGAGGACAGCCGGGATCTCGAACCCGGTCGCGGGCGCTGGGAGCGTTCGCAGCAAAGCGCCCATTGGCGCGAAATCGGAATATCCGCCGTCGCCGCGGCAGCGCGCTACGCCGCTGCGCCCCAGCCGCCGCTGGCCCCGCCCGGTCGCAATGTCGCTCCATCCGAGCCGGCCGAGCCCAAGGTCGTCACGCTTCGGGACATCGAGTTCTTCGCGGCCTGACCTTTACGGTCACCTCGACCGGTTGCCGCCCCTCCCTTTCCCTTCGCCGAGATCCTGACCGCGACCCGCATCGGGGCGTGTGTCCCGACGCGCCGGTGGTTGTTGCCGCCGGCCGGAGGGAGTAAGGCTGGCCTGCACGCGGGCGGGGAGACACCATGATTCACGCCTATTGCCTGCGCGATGGCGCGCTCAGGCTCATCGAGGTGCCGGTCGGCGGCGACATGCCCGCCGACGCGGTCTGGATCGACCTGTTCGCCCCCACCCCGACGGAAGACCGTTTCGTCGAGGCCGCGCTCGGCATCGCCATTCCCACCCATGAGGAGATGGCGGAGATCGAGCCCTCGAGCCGCCTCAGGGTGGAGAACGAGGCGCAATACATGACGGGCTCGCTGGTGCTGGGCAGCGAGGGCGAGCGGCCCGGCCTGTCCGAAGTCACCTTCATCCTGTTCCGCAGCCGGCTCCTCACCGTGCGCTATGGCGAGTTCAAGGCCTTCAGCCTGGTCGTCGGCCAGCTGGAGCGGGGTTGTCCGGAAGGGCTGCGCGGCGACCAGATCTTCATGTCGCTGCTCGACGCCATCGTCGACCGCAGCGCCGACATCATCGAGCGGGTGGCGGCGGATATCGACCTGATCTCCCGCCGCATCTTCGAGCGCGACAACGGCCAGGGCAGCCAGCGCCACCGGGCGATCCTGCGGCAGATCGGCCGCAAGGGCGACCTCGCGTCGAAGGCGCGCGAGAGCCTGGTCTCCATGGCGCGCATCGTCACCTTCCTCATCGCCGAGGGCGAGGCGCGCAAACCCGGCAAGGAGCAGCGCGCGGCGCTCAAGAGCCTGCAGCGCGACATTTCCTCGCTGACCAATCACGTGTCCTATCTCGGCGACAAGATCACCTTCCTGCTCGATGCCACGCTCGGCATGGTGTCGATCGAGCAGAACAACATCATCAAGATCTTCGCGGTGCTGTCGGTGGTGTTCATGCCGCCGACGCTGATCGCCTCGATCTACGGCATGAACTTCCAGTACATGCCCGAGCTCGCCGACCACTGGGGCTATCCGGTGGCCCTGCTCGCCATGCTCGCCGCCGCCATCGGCCCCTACTTTTTCTTCAAGTGGAAGCGCTGGCTGTAGCGCGCCGGCGGCGGCGCGGGGCCGGGGCCGGGGCCGGCCCCGCCGGGGTCAGACGTGCTGGCCGCCATTGATGTGGATTTCCGCCCCGTTCAGGTAGGACGAGGTATCGGTGCACAGCACATAGATGATCTTCGCCACCTCGTCGGGGGTGCCGAGCCGCTGCATCGGAATCTGCTCGACGATCTTCTCGGTGCCCGGCGACAGGATCGAGGTGTCGATCTCGCCGGGGGCGATGGCGTTCACCCGCACGCCCAGCCGGCCGAAATCGGCCGCCATCTCGCGCGTCAGCCCGACCAGCGCCGCCTTCGAGGTCGCATAGGCGGCCCCGGCGAAGGGATGCACCCGCGAGCCGGCAATGGAGGTGACGTTCACCACCGCGCCATGGGTGCGCTTCAGCTCTTCCAGCAGCCCGCGCGCAAGCAGGATCGGAGCGAAGAAGTTCACCTGGAACACCTTGCGCCAGGTCTCCTCCGGCGTATCGATGGTGCCGAGCCGCGCCCCGCCCTGCCCCTTGGGCGAGATGCCGGCATTGTTGACGAGGGCGTGGAGCTGGCCGTCCGGCAACCGGCTCTTGATCTCCTCGACGGCGCGGCGGGTATCGGCCTCGTCGCCGAGGTCGACCTGGATATGGTCCTCTGGCCCCATCTCCCACGGGCAATTCTCCGGGAAGGCGTGGCGCGAACAGGTGATGACCCGCCACCCGGCCGCCGAGAATCGCTTCACGGTGGCATGGCCGATCCCGCGCGAGGCGCCGGTCAGCAAAAGGGTGCGGCGGGGCTGGTTGGTGCCCGACATGATGAACCTTGTCTGGTGGATCGCGTGTTGGGAGACAGGTCTAGCTCAAGGATAGAGGCGTGTCTTGATCCATGACAGGCCTTCGCCGCCGCCCGGCCCCTCCTCCGGCCGGCGGAACACGATGCGATCGTGCAGCCGGAACGGCCGGTCGTGCCAGAACTCGATCTGCACGGGCTTGATGCGGAAGCCGGTCCAGTGCGCCGGGCGCGGCACGCTGCCGAGCGCATATTGCGCCGTCACCTTGGCGATCGCCGTCTCCAGCGCGAAGCGCCCCTCGAGCGGACGCGATTGCTGGCTCGCCCAGGCGCCGATCTGCGAGAGTCGCGGGCGGGTGGCGAAATAGGCGTCGGCCTCGGCGTCGCTCACCTGCTCCACCGGGCCGCGCAGCCGGATCTGCCGGCGCAGCGACTTCCAGTGGAACACCGCCGCCGCCTTCGGGGTGGCGGCGATCTCCTGCCCCTTGGCACTGCCGGTATTGGTGAAGAACACGAAGCCGCGGGTGTCGCGGGCGTTGAGCAGCACCATGCGCACGTCCGGCAGGCCATCCGCATCGACGGTGGCGAGCGCCATGGCGTGCGGATCGTTCGGCTCGCTCGCCTGCGCCTCGGCGAACCACGCCTCGAACAGGGCAAAGGGCTCGTCGGCCGCGGTAAAATCACCGGCTGTTAACGGTTCTTGCGTATTCATGGCTTCATCAGTGGCGCAGGACCGGGGGCGGCCCATGGTGACAGCTATCGGGCGGGCAGCGGCGGCGGACGACATGTTCGGCCGTCGCCTCCCATATAGTCGGCGGTGGGCATCCCGCCCAGTGCTTTTCCGTCTCCTCGCCTTGCTCCCTTCGGCGGCCCTCGCCGGCTGCGGTGCGCTGGCGCCGGGGCTCGACGGCACCGTCACCGGATCGATCGCCCCTGCCCCGGCGCCGGTCTCGACCAGCGAGCCGGTGCCGAACGGCGTGACGCCGGACGACTGGATCGCCGCCCGCCGGGCGCTGGCCGAGGCGCTCGCCGCCCGCGATGCCGCCCCGAGCGTGCCGTGGGAGAACTCCGCCACCGCGACGCGCGGCACTGTCACGCCGATCGCCGGCAAGGACGACGGCAAGTGCCGCAGCTTCCTCGTCAGCTTCGTGCGGGCGGACAATGAGGACTGGCTGCAGGGCGAGGCCTGCCGCACCGCCTCGCGCGGCTGGCGCATCGGCCAGGCGCGGATGCTGGAACGCGGCTGACCCGCCGGCCGACGGGGCCGTCGCGGCAGCGGGAACCGGCGGGAAGCAATGGTTTCGCGCGGATTAACGCGGATATCCGCGTCAAGGGCGCGCGAGGCCGTTGCATCGGCGCAACACCGGCTCCATATGAGGGCGTAAGCCCGGAACCGCCGGCCGAGAAGACCATCCATGCGCGATCCCTATGACATCCTTGGCGTCGCCCGCAGCGCCGACCAAACCGAGATCAAGCGTGCCTTCAGGCGCCTCGCCAAGAAGCTGCACCCCGATGCCAACGCCTCCGATCCGAAGGCGCAGGACAAGTTCGCCGAACTGAACGGCGCCTATGAGATCCTGTCCGACACCGAGAAGCGCGGCCAGTTCGACCGCGGCGAGATCGACGCCGAGGGCAAGCCCCGCGGCTTCGAAGGCTTCGGCGGCGGAGGCGGAGGCTTCCGGCGCGGCGGCTTCCGCCGCGCGGCCGACGACGACAGCATCTTCGAGAGCTTTTCCTTCGGCCAGGGCGGCCCGGCGGGCGGCGGGCGCGCCGGCATGCATGACGCCGGCGGCTTCGACGACGTCATCTCCGATATTCTCGGCGGCATGGGCCGCGGCGGCCGCTCCGGCCGGCGCGGCTCGTCGGCCGGCTTCGAGCCGCCGCGCGGCAGCGACATCGACATCCGCCTGCCGGTGCCGCTGGAAACCGCGGTGGCCGGCGGCCCGGTCAAGGTGACGCTGCCCGATGGCCGCTCGGTCGAGGTCAAGATTCCGCCGCGCACCGTCGAAGGCTTCCGTATGCGCCTCAAGGGCCAGGGCGAGCCCAGCGCCTTTGGCGGCACGCCGGGCGACGCCTATGTGGTGGTCGCCTATGCCCCGCACCGCCAGTTCCGCGTCGACGGCGCCGATCTGCGCATCGACGTGCCGGTGCCGCTGGCCGAGGCGGTGCTCGGCGGCAAGGTGCGGGTGGCCACGCTCACCGGCTCGGTCGAGCTGAACGTGCCGGCCTGGACCAGTTCGGGACGCACGTTCCGCCTGCGCGGCAAGGGGCTGCCGGTCGGCGAGACCGGCGATGGCGACATCCTCGCCACGCTGCGCATCATGCTGCCGGAGAAGCCGGACCCGGAACTCGAGGCGCTGATGCGCCGCTATGCCGACAAGGAAGGCTGAACAGGCGGGGGGTGGCCGCGCCGCGGGCAGACCCGCCCTGCTTCCGGCTCGCTTGAGCACTCCCCGCCGCTGTGCGATAGGAACCTCTCGCCGCACGGCGTTGAATTGGGTTTACGGAGCAGGGCGTGACGGAGCAAGGCAGAGTGTCGGCCGGTTTGATGAGCGGCAAGCGCGGCCTGGTGATGGGGGTGGCCAATAACCGCTCCATTGCCTGGGGCATTGCGAAGGCTGCGCATATGCAGGGGGCGAAGCTCGCCTTTACCTATCAGGGCGAGCCGCTGAGGAAGCGCGTTGAGCCGCTCGCCGCCGAACTCGACGCCGCCCTCGTCGGCCATTGCGACGTCACCGATCCGGCGACCATCGACGCGGTGTTCGCCGAGACCGAGCGCCAGCTCGGCGGCCTCGATTTTCTGGTCCACGCGATCGCCTTTTCCGACAAGAACGAGCTCGACGGCCGCTATGTCGACACCTCGGCGGAGAATTTCAGCAAGACCATGCTGATCTCCTGCTACAGCTTCACCGCCGTCGCCCAGCGCGCCGAGAAGCTGATGACCAACGGCGGCTCGATGCTGACGCTCACCTATTACGGCGCCGAGAAATGGATGCCCCACTACAACGTGATGGGCGTCGCCAAGGCCGCGCTGGAGGCCAGCGTGCGCTACCTCGCCGCCGATCTCGGCCCGAAGAACATCCGCGTCAACGCCATCTCCGCCGGCCCGATCAAGACACTGGCCGCCTCCGGCATCGGCGACTTCCGCTACATCCTGAAGTGGAACGAGCTGAACGCGCCGCTGCGCCGCACCGTCACCATCGACGAGGTCGGAGATACCGGCATGTACCTGCTGTCCGATCTCGGTCGCGCCGTCACCGGCGAGATTCATCATGTCGATGCCGGCTACCATGTGGTGGGCATGAAGAATCCAGAGGCGCCGGACCTGACGCTCGAGCGCGACTGACGCCGAACGGCTTCCGGCACCAAGCGGCTTCCGGCACCAAGCGGCTTCCAGGACCAACAGGAGACGGCGATGATGAAGGCTCCCGGCGGCAGACAAGGCAGCATGCGCCGCACCCTCGGCGGTACTCTCCGCCTCGCCGTGGCCGCCCTGCTGCTTGCGGGCATCGCCCCGGCGGCCCTGCCGGCCTCGGCCGAGACCGCCATCACCGTCTATCCCCCGCCGGGCTCCGGCCTGCCGCCGGACTGGGCGACGCCGGGCTCGCCGAACCAGGACAGCGGCCTGCCGCCCAGCTTCCAGCAATACCCGTTCTGGAACCGCATTTTCGGCGGCGGCGGCGCCATTTTCCCCGGCTACACGTCGCCCACCAGCAATGACAGCAGCTATCAGCGCCTCGCGCTGCTCACCGGCGGCGGCTCCGGCCGCGTCGTGTTCGCCGCCGGCATGGCCGATACGCTCTGCCAGCCGGCCGACGCGCCGACCATCAGCATCCTCAGCGCCCCGCGGGGCGTGAACCTCACCACCGATTACGGCGCCTTCACCGCTACCGGCAACGATGCGGGCTCGACCTATTGCCGCGGCCGCGACATTCGCGGCACCCGTGTCGTGCTGGCCGGCCGGCCGCCGCGCGGCGGCGGCAGCGTGACGGTCCGCGTCGCCTGGCCGCGCGTCGGCCGCAATGGCGGCACCAGCTACACGCACACTGTGTCTCTCCCGTCGCGATGAGCAAGCGGCGCATCTTCCTCGTCCGCCACGGCGAGACCGACTGGAACCTCGCCGGCCGCCTGCAGGGCGGCCACGACATACCGCTCAACGATCTCGGACGTGAGCAGGCCGCGGGCCTCGCCCGCGTCATCGAGCGGCTGGCCGGCAACGTGGCGCCCCTGGACTATATCGCCAGCCCGCTGTCCCGCACCGCCCAGACCATGGCGATCCTGCGCGCCGAGCTCGGGCTGTCGCCCGACGATTTCCGCCGCGACCCGCGGCTCAAGGAAATCTCGTTCGGCCGCTGGGAAGGCCATACCTGGACCGAGCTGCGCCGGCGCGATCCGCAATCGGTCGCCGATCACCGCGCCGATCCGTGGCGCTACCGCCCGCCGGGCGGCGAAAGCTATTCGGATCTCTCGGTGCGGGTATTGGCGGCGATCGCCGACATCGCCCGCGACGCCGTGGTCGTCACCCATGGCGGCGTGGTGCGGGCGATGCTGCACGCCCTCGCCGGCATGCCGGCGCAGGAGGCCGTGTTCCTGCCGGTGCGGCAGGGCGCGGTCTATCTCATCGAGGATGGTGCCTTCGAGCTCGCCGTCGCCTGACCGCCGGCGGCGCGGGCTTCGGGGACATGCCGTCGCGACCGCAAGGCCGGAAGCCGGAGACCGAGGAAGAGAAGTTTGAGGAAGACATGCCGCAGGACGCCCACACCGTGCTGATCCGTGCCGAAGCCGCCGACCACCCGCGCCCGATCTGGTGCGTCACCGCTCAGGATTGGCGCAAGGCCGCCGGCGAATTGCCGCCGATCGCCGTTGCCTTCGCCGAGGCGTCGGGCTTCCGCGCCGAGCCGGGCAAGGTGCTGGTGGTTCCGGATTCCGCCGGCGCCATCGCCGGCGTGCTGTTCGGCGCCGAGGCGACCCCGCGCGATCCGCTGGCCTTCGGCAAGCTCGCCACCACGCTGCCGGCCGGCGACTATCGGCTGGCGAGCGGCGCACCCGATCCGCGGCTGGCCGCCCTCGCCTTCGCGCTCGGCTCCTACCGTTTCGAGCGCTACCGCAGCCGCAATGCCCCGCGCCCGCGCCTCGTCGTCCCCGAGGGCGTCGACGAGGCGGCGCTGATCCGCACCGTCGAGGCGGTGTCGCTCGCCCGCGATCTCGTCAACACGCCGGCCAACGACATGGGGCCGGCGGAGCTCGAAGCCGCCGCCCGCGCGCTCGCCGCCCGCCACGGCGCTGCCATCGAGGTCACCGCAGGCGACGATCTGCTCGCCGCCAATCTGCCGATGATCCACGCCGTGGGCCGCGCCAGCCCGCGCCGCCCGCGCCTCATCGATCTCGCCTGGGGCGGGGCCGATGCCCCCAAGGTGACGCTGGTCGGCAAGGGCGTCTGTTTCGACACCGGCGGCCTCGACATCAAGCCGTCGAGCGGCATGCTGCTGATGAAGAAGGATATGGGCGGCGCCGCCAGCGCGCTGGGCCTCGCGCACATGATCATGGCGCGCCAGCTGCCCGTCCGCCTGCGGGTGCTGATCCCGGCGGTGGAGAACGCCATTGATGGCTCCGCCTTCCGCCCCGGCGACATATTGCGCTCGCGCAAGGGCCTGTCGGTGGAGATCGGCAACACCGACGCCGAAGGGCGGCTGGTTCTGGCCGATGCGCTGTCCCTCGCCGATGAGGAGGCGCCGGAGCTGATGATCGACTTCGCGACGCTCACCGGCGCCGCCCGCGTCGCCCTCGGTCCGCAGCTCCCCCCGGCCTATACCGATGACGAGGGGCTGGCCGCCGACCTCGCCCGCCACGCGGCAGGCGAAGCCGATCCGCTGTGGCGCCTGCCGCTGTGGCAGCCCTATGCCGGTCTGCTCGACAGCCCGATCGCCGACCTCAACAACGCTCCCGGCAGCGGCTTTGCCGGCTCCATCACCGCGGCGCTGTTCCTCCAGCGCTTCGTCGAGCGCGCCAGCGCCTGGCTGCATCTCGACATCTATGCCTGGAACCCGTCCTCCCGTCCCGCCCGGCCGGAAGGCGGCGAGGCGCAGACGATCCGCGCCCTCGATGCGCTGCTCGCCGAGCGCTACGGCTGACGCCGAGGTCTCATGGTGGCCGGACACCGGCCGCCCTCGACCCGCACGGCCCGTCCGGAAACGCGAAAGTGATGACGCGTTAAGCCTTTGCGCAAGGTTTCCTTGCCGTTCCGCCGCCGGAGTGCGAGAACAATCCGTCGCCGTAACGATTGCGGCCGGCCGGGCGGAGGCGGAGGAATGGCGGTCGAGATGCGCGCCTCGCAGGCGCTGCGCCTGCTGCACGAGCTGGCGCTGGCGCAGGTGCGCGACCAGGTGCGCGACGAGGCGCCGGACCTTTCCCAGCGCCAGCTCGCCATCCTGCTCAGCGTCTATCTGGAGAGTCCGCCGCATACGGTGCGCGGCCTCGCCGCCCGCCTCGGCGTCACCAAGCCGGTGATCACCCGCGCCCTCGACACGCTGGGCGCCCGCAAGCTGCTGTCGCGGCGACGCGACGACGCCGACCGGCGCAACGTCATCGTCCAGCGCACCGTCGAAGGCGCGCTCTATCTCGAACGGCTCGGCGACCTCGTGGTCGCCACCGCCCGCTCCTTGCCGCGCTAGAACCTGATGAATCCGCCTCGCTTGCCGATCGGGCGGCGCCAGCCGGGCGCAAGGCGGCCCGACGCCGTGCTTGCATCCCGCCGCCGGCCGGCGCATCTGAAGTGGCTTCCCGCTCATCACGGCTCATGCGCATGAACGCCCTCGATCCCCGCCTCACCCCCGCCCGCCCCGATCTCGCCGCCGCGCATCTGCGCGGCGCGGTGGAAGCCGCTGATTATGTCGAGGGCACGCCGCACCGCGTGGTGCGCGAGCGCGCCGGCATCACCCGCGCTCCCGATCCGATGGGGTCGCTCACCACCGAGGCGCTGTTCGGCGAGACGGTCACCGTCTACGAGGCGACCGAGGAAGGCTGGGCCTGGGTGCAGCTCGACGCCGATGGCTATGTCGGCTGGATGGCGCTGGAAGCGCTGGCCCCGCCCGGGGCACCGGCGACCCACAAGGTAGCGGCGCTGCGGACCCCGGTGTTCCCAGGCCCCAGCATCAAGCTGCCGCCCACCGCCCTGCTCTCCTTCGGCGCGCGGCTCTCCATCGCTGGCGCCCGCGACCGCTTCCTGGTGACGGCGGAGGGCGGCTACGTCTTCGCCGATCATCTCGCCCCGCTCGACCGCTTCGAGGCCGATCCGGTCGATGTCGCCGCCCGCTTCCTCGGCGCCGCCTATCTGTGGGGCGGGCGCTCCAGCCTCGGCCTCGACTGCTCGGGGCTGGTGCAGGCGGCGCTCACCGCCTGCGGCATGGCCTGTCCGCGCGACAGCGACATGCAGGAAGCCACGCTCGGCCGCGACATCGGCTTCGCCGGCGACCTTGCCAGCCTGCGGCGCGGCGATCTGGTGTTCTGGCCCGGCCATGTCGGCATCGTCGAGAATGGCGAGACGCTGCTGCACGCCACCGCGCATTTCATGTCGGTGGTGCGGGAGCCGCTCGACGCCGCCCTCGCCCGCATCGAGGCGGCGAGCGCGCCGGTACGCACGGTGAAGCGGCTCTAAAGGATCGGCCGCCTCGCCCGATCGCCATCGCCGCTTGCCGCTGCGCCGGCGAGAGGATGGCGCGCCAGCGCCACCCGCCGTCGCCCGAAACGAAACCGGCCCGCACGAGGCGGGCCGGGCATCGTCACGTCCATCGGCCGCGGGGACAGCCCCCGCGCGGCCTCACTGCGCGGCGGCGCGCTTGCTCGGCGCGCCGAGCGCCAGCGCGTCGGCGATCACGCGATAGACGTCGCTCTCTTCCATATAGCCCTTGAACTCTTCCGAGCCCGGGCCGGTCGCCTGCAGCACGATGTCGTCGACCGCATGCACGCCGCTGTCACCGTCGCGCGGGATGTTGCCGAGGCGCAGCACCGCGCCGGGAACGTCCTTGTACTGCTCGTTGGCGATGTACTGCTTGTCGGCGTTCTGCACCGCCGGCGTGAACGGGCCGTCGAGCTTGGGACGGAAGGTCTCGTAATAGTCCGGGAAGTTGTTGGAGAACATGGCGAGGCGCTTGGTGACGTCGACGCGGTCGGGGAAGCCGTCGCCGTTCGCATCCTCATAGTTGGGGAAGCCGGCGTCGGCATAGGTGCCGACCTTCTCGCGCATCTCGGTGCCCGGCTTGGTGTCGTCAATGGTGCCGATCACCGAGAAGCCGTGGGTGTGGTCGCCGGTGACCACCAGCAGGGTGTCGGGATGCGACTTCATGAACTCGCGCGCAACGCCCACCGCCTGGTCGAACTCGATGGTGTCCAGCACCGCGCGGTCCCAGTCGAGCGGATGCGACATCTTGTCGATCAGCGCGCCCTCGACCATCAGCACGAAGCCGTCCGGGTTCTTCGACAGCGCGTCGAGCGCGGTGCGCGTCATGTCGACAAGGCCGGGCTGGTCGGGGAACTTGCCGACCGTGCCCTTCTTCAGCTGGTTGCGGTCGAGCCAGGTGTCCATGTTGCCGGGGTGGAACACGCCGAAGATCTTGCCGGAGTTGGACTTCGAGGCGGCGTCCAGCTCGGCCTTGGTGGTGGCGATCTGGTAGCCGTCGGCCTTGAACATCTCGACGAAGTTCTTGTCGTCCTTGCGCTTCGAGCCGGGGGTCGACTTCGGGATGAAGTAGGCGCCGCCGCCGCCGAGCACCACGTCCGGGCGGACGTCGTAGATCATCTGCGCGATCTCGGGCTTGTCGGCGCGCCGGCGCGTATGGGCGACCACCGCCGCCGGGGTGGCGTCCTGCAGTTCGGCGGTGGAGACGATGCCGAGCGCCTTGTTGCCGGTGCGGCGCACCGCCTCGCCGAGCACCTCGACCTTCGGGTCGTCGAAGCTGTCCTTGGTGCGGTCCGCATAGACGCCGATGGCGTTCACCGCCGTCTTGTGGCCGGTCATGTAGGCCGACATGGAGTTGGCGCTGTCCACCGCGATCGAATCGGTCGAGGAGGTGCCGATGAAAGCCATGCGGTCCATATGGTCCATGTTGAGCTTGCCGTTGGCTTTGCCTTCGGTGTTGCCCTTGGACATGATGCGGGCGGCGGTGCGGTGCGCCACCGACATGCCGTCGCCGAGGAAGAAGATCACATTCTTGACCTTGGGCTGCGCCGGGGTGCCGTAGACCTCCCAGGTCACGGCCTTGGTCTTGCCGCCGGCGCTGGCCTCGACCTTGTAGCTGCCGGGAGCGGCAATGGTCACGCCGCGCAGCACCACCGCCGACGCCTCGACGCCCGGCTCCTTCTCGACGAAGGTCACGTCCTTGCCGAGGAGCTTCTTATAGTCCTCGCCATTGATGGTGATCTTCACCTCTTCCGGCTTCACGACGCCGTCGAACTCCACCTTGAAGTCGAAAGGCGAGCCTTGCAAAATCGTCGCGCGGTCGATAGGATATATTGTATCATTGGCGAAGGCCGCACCGGACAGCACGGTGCTGGACAGAAGGGCGAGGCTGGCGGCAGCCAGCAAGGTCTTGCGCATGAAGGGTCTCCGCTTCAGACATGCGGCGCGGCCGCGGATCGGAAGAACCCTCTAGGCAGCTTCAATGTCACGCCGGTGACAGTAGCGGACGCCGGCGTTATTTTGCCGGCATATGTTCGGCGGCGAAAGCCTCCGCCCGCGCACGGTTGAGCGCGAACCATTGCAGCGCCGCCAGCACGAAAACATTGCCGATCAGCCCCGGCGCCGGCGCGGCCAGCGCCGCCACCGCCTCCTCGACCGGGAGCAGGAATGGCTTTGTGTGCTCGGCCTCGCCCGGCTCCCCGGCCTCTTCCGGTACGGCGGCGGCATCGACCAGCGCGAGGAACAGGTCGGCATGCTCGTCGGTGACGCCCGGCGTCGGCATGAAGCTCAGCATCGGCAGCAGCGCCGCCGGCGCGACGCCGAGCTCTTCATGGCACTCCCGCCGTGCCGCGGCCTCGGCGGTCTCGCCCGCCTCGATCCGTCCGGCGGCAATCTCCACCAGTTCGCCGCGCCCGGTCGCCAGATGCGCGGGCAGGCGGAACTGGCGGATCAGCGCGAACACGCCGGCGACCGGGTCCCAGGCCAGCACCCCCGCCACCGGCCCGACCCGCAAAATGTCGCGCACCTGCGTCAGCGATGCGCCGCCAGCGCCGGGCAGCGTCACGGTGAAACGCTCATACGGCCGGAAGCCGTCGCCGATGGCGCCCGGGCCTTCCAGCGTCACCGCCACCGCCCGGTCGCCGAGCGGCGCGGACCGCGCACGGCTCACGCCGGAGCCCCGCTGGCGCCCGCCGCCCCCGGCGCCTCCTCCAGATGGAAGGCGGCGGCGAACAGCGCCCGCGTATAGGGCGTCTTCGGGTCGGCGAACATCGGCCCCGCCTCGCCCTGCTCCACCACCTCGCCATGGCGCATGACGATCAGCCGCGAGGCGAGCGCCGCCACCACCTTGAGGTCGTGGCTGATGAACAGGTAGGTCAGCCCCCGCCGCTCCTGCAGCTCGCGCAGCAGGTCGACGATCTGCGCCTGCACGATCATGTCGAGGGCGCTGGTCGGCTCGTCCAGCACCACGAAGGTCGGCTCCAGCACGATGGCGCGGGCGATGGCGACGCGCTGGCGCTGGCCGCCGGAAAATTCGTGCGGGTAGCGGTGCCGGCTCGCCGGATCGAGGCCGACATCGCCGAGCGCCTCCACCACCCGGGCGTCGCGCTCGTCGGCGGAAAGCTCCGGCCGGTGCACCCGCAACCCCTCACCGATGATGTCGGCGATCGACATGCGCGGGGAGAGCGAGCCGAACGGGTCCTGGAACACGATCTGCATGTCGTGGCGATGGGCCCGCATGTCCTTGAAGCCCAGCGTATCGATCTGGGAACCCATAAACACGATCGGCCCGTCGGAGGAGATCAGCCGCAGCAAGGCCAATCCCAGCGTGGTCTTGCCCGAGCCGCTCTCGCCGACCACGCCCAGCGTCTCGCCCTTGCGGATGGCGACCGAGACCCCGTTCACCGCCTTGACGTGGCCGATGGTCTTGCGCAGCAGCCCGGCCTTGATCGGGAACCACACCTTGAGGTCCTTCGCCTCCATGATCAACTCGGCGTCGGGCTGCGCCGCTGCCGGCGTGCCCGAAGGCTGGGCGGCGATCAGCTGGCGGGTATAGGGATGCCGGGGGGCATCGAACACCTCGCCCACCGTCCCCTCCTCGACGATCTTGCCCTTGTTCATCACGCAGATGCGGTCGGCGATGCGTCGGACGATGCCGAGATCATGGGTGATGAACAGCAGCGTCATGCCCAGCCGCGCCTGCAGCTGCTTCAGCAGCGCGAGGATCTGCGCCTGCACGGTGACGTCGAGCGCGGTGGTCGGCTCGTCGGCGATCAGGAGCTTCGGCTCGTTGGCCAGCGCCATGGCGATCATCACCCGCTGGCGCTGCCCGCCGGAGAGCTGGTGCGGATAGGAGCCGAGCCGCGTCTCCGGCTCGGATATGCCGACCTCGGTCAGCAGCTCGATCACCCGCCGGCGCGCCGCCGCACCGGCAATCCCGCGATGCAGGGAGAGGATCTCGGCGATCTGCTGCTCCACCGTGTGCAGCGGGTTGAGCGAGGTCATCGGCTCCTGGAACACCATGGTGATGTCGTTGCCGCGCACCTTGCGCAGCTGCCGCTCGCTCATCGCCAGCAGGTCCTGGCCCTCGAACATCACCCGGCCGGAGGGGTGCGAGGCGGCGGGATACTGCAGCAGCTTGAGGATCGACAGCGCGGTCACCGATTTGCCGGAGCCGCTCTCGCCGACCAGCGCCAGCGTCTCGCCGCGCTTGAGCTGGAACGACACATGGTCGACCGCCACCGCCGCGGCACCGCCCTCGCGCGCGAAGGCGACGGAGAGATCCTCGACGGCGAGCAGGGGGGCGTCGGAGGCGGACGTCGCGCTCATGTGAAGGTCTTCCGCGGGTCGAAGGCGTCGCGCACCGCTTCGCCGATGAAGATCAGCAGGCTGAGCATGAAGGCGACGGTGAAGAAGCCGGTCAGCCCCAGCCACGGCGCCTGCACGTTCGACTTGCCCTGCGCCAGCAGCTCGCCGAGCGAGGGCGAGCCGGGCGGCAGGCCGAAGCCGAGGAAGTCGAGCGCGGTCAGCGTCATCACCGAGGAGGAGACGATGAACGGCATCATGGTCAGCGTCGCCACCATAGCGTTGGGCAGCATATGCCGCCACATGATCACGCCGTTCGACACCCCGAGCGCCCGCGCCGCCTGCACATATTCGAAGTTGCGCGCCCGCAGGAACTCGGCGCGCACGAGGCCGACCAGCGCCACCCAGGAGAACAGCAGCAGGATGCCGAGCAGGATCCAGAAGCCCGGCGCCAGAATCGAGGAGATGATCAACAGGAGGTACAGCGCCGGGATCGCCGTCCAGATTTCGATGAAACGCTGGAACAGCAGGTCGGTCCAGCCGCCGAAATAGCCCTGCACCGCGCCGGCCGCCACCCCGATCACCGAGGAGATGATGGTGAGGATCAGCCCGAACAGCACCGAGATCCGGAAGCCGTAGATCAGCCGGGCCAGCACGTCGCGGCCCTGGTCGTCGGTGCCGAGCCAGTTCCATTCCAGCGCGCCGCAGCCGCCGGTGCGGCCGAGCTTTTCCACCACCGGCGCGCATTGCGCCTCGGTGAGCATCCAGGTCGGCGGCGAGGGTGCCGGGGTGGGCAGATCGAGATTATGGGTGGAGTAGGAGTAGCGGATCGGCGGCCACACCATGAAGCCGCCGCTGTCGGCGATCAGCTTCTGCAGATAGGGGTCGCGATAATCCGCCTCGGTCTCGAAATCGCCGCCAAAGGCGGTCTCGGGATAGGCCTTGAAGGCGGGGAAATAATAGCCGCCGTCATATTCGACCAGGAACGGCTTGTCGTTGGCGATGAACTCGGCGCCGAGGCTCATCACGAACAGCGCCATGAACAGCCAGAAGCTCCAGAATCCGCGCCGGTTGCGCCGGAAATTGGCCAGCCGCCGCTGGTTGATCGGCGACAGCCGCGACCGTCCGGCAGCCGGCGCGGCGGGTGCCGCCCCGGTGGTCGGCGGCAGGAGGGGCTGGGAGGTCGAGGCGTGAGGTGTCGAGGCGTCCATGGCTCAGACGTCCCGCGTCTCGAAGTCGATGCGCGGATCGACCCAGCTATAGGTGAGGTCGGACAGCAGGTTCACCACCAGCCCGACCAGCGAGAAGATGTAGAGATTGGCGAACACCACCGGATAGTCGCGGTTCAGCACGCTCTCGAAGCCGAGCAGCCCCAGCCCGTCGAGCGAGAAGATGGTCTCGATCAGCAGCGAGCCGGAGAAAAACGCCCCGACGAAGGCGCCGGGAAAGCCGGCGATGATGATCAGCATGGCGTTGCGGAACACGTGGCGGTACAGCACCGCCCGCTCCGACAGCCCCTTCATCCGCGCGGTGACGACATATTGCTTGCGGATCTCGTCGAGGAACGAGTTCTTGGTCAGCAGCGCCATGGTGGCGAAGGCGCCGAGCACCATGGAGGTGATCGGCAGCACGAGATGCCAGAAATAGTCGAGGATCTTGGCGCCCCAGGAGAGCTGGGCCCAATTGTCGGAGGTGAGGCCACGCAAGGGGAAGATCGAGAAGAACGAGCCGCCGGCGAACAGGATGATCAGCAGGATGGCGAACAGGAAGCTCGGTATCGCGTAGCCGATGATGATCACCGCCGAGGTCCACACGTCGAAGCGCGAGCCGTCGCGCACGGCCTTGGCGATGCCGAGCGGGATGGAGATCGCATAGGTGATCAGCATCATCCACAGGCCGAGCGAGATCGAGACCGGCATCTTCTCCTTGATCAGGTCGATCACCGAGATGTCGCGGAAATAGCTTCGCCCGAAGTCGAAGCGGGCATAGTCCCACAGCATCTTGCCGAAGCGCTCATAGGCCGGCTTGTCGAAGCCGAACTGCACTTCCAGCTGCTTGATGAAGGCCGGGTCGAGCCCCTGCGCGCCGCGATATTTCGAGGAGGCCGGGTCGCTCGATCCCGCGCCGCTGCCGCCCCCGCCGCCGAAATCGCCGCCGCCGCCGGAGATGCGCTGGGTGGCGGAGGAGCCCTCGCCGGTCAGCTGGGCGATCACCCGCTCGATGGGGCCGCCGGGCGCGAACTGCACCACCACGAAGGAGATGAGCATGATGCCGATGAGGGTCGGCACCATCAGCGCGATGCGGCGGACGATATAGGCGAGCATGCGGGGTAGAGACCTCCGGCGGTTGCGGACAGGTTGGCGGGATGCGGCCCGCCGGTCAACTTAACGTCCGTTCATTCTCAGCCCGCCTTGCGCAGCCGCGCCGACCAGATGTCGGGAATGGCGCGGCCATAGGTCGGGCGCGGCACCGAGGGCCAGGCGAACTCGTCCCAATAGGCGATGTAGTGCTTGCCGGAATACCATTGCGGCACCCAGAATCGGCTCCAGCGCAGCCGACGGTCCAGCACCCGGCAGGCGGTGGTCATCTCGGCGCGCGAATTCGCCGCGATGACACGGTCGATCAGCCGGTCGATCGCCGGGTCGGCGAGGCCGGCGAGATTGGTCGAGCCCGGCGTCGTCGCCGCCTTGGAGCCGAAGAAGCTGCGCAGCGATTCCCCCGGCACCGAGGTCAGCGAATAGCGCCGCACCGTGGCGTCGAAGTCGAAATCGTTGACCCGGCGCTGATATTGCGCCGGGTCCACCACGCGGAAATGCGCCTGGATGCCGAGCATGCCGAGATTCTTGATGAAGGGCGCGGTGTGGCGCTCCAGCGAGCCCTCGTCGTCGAGGAACTCGATGGTGACCGCCCGCCCCTCGCGGTCGGTAAGCCGGCCGTCCTTCACCGTGAACCCTGCCTCGCGCAACAGCGCGCTGGCCTTGCGCAGCAGCGCGCGATCCTGGCCGGAGCCGTCGGAGACCGGCGGCGACCACGGCTCGCCCTTCAGCGCCGCGATCTGTTCCGCCGGCACCAGGTCGACCAGCGTGTCGATCAGCACCGTCTCCTCCGGTCCCGCCGGCCCCTGCGCCTTCAGCTCGGAATTCTCGAAGAAGGATTGGGTGCGCTTATAGGCGCCGAACATCAGGTTCTTGTTGGTCCACTCGAAGTCGAAGGCATAGGCGAGCGCCTCGCGCAGCTTCGGGTCGGCGAATTGCGGCCGCCGCAGGTTGAGGAACCAGCCCTGCGCGCCGGCGGACAGGCCGCTGGGCAGTTCCTCGCGCTTCACCCGCCCGTCCTTGAAGGCGGGGAAGTCGTAGCCGGTCGCCCAGATGCGGGAGGTGAACTCCTCGCGGAAGCGACAGGCACCCGCCTTGAACGCCTCGAAGCCGACCTCGCGGTCGCGAAAATACTCGTAGCGGACGGTGTTGAAATTGCTCACGCCGACATTCACCGGCAGCCCGGCGCCCCAGTAGTCGGTCACGCGGGCATATTCGACATAGCGGCCGGATTCGAAGCGCCCGACCTTGTAAGGGCCGGAGCCGAGCGGCGGCTCCAGCGTCGATTCCTCGAAATTCTTCGTCGCATAATAGGCACGCGAGAAGATCGGCAGCTGGGCCACGGTGAGCGGCACGTCCCGGCCGCGCCCCTTGGCGAAGCGTACCACCGCGATGTCGGCGCCCTCCGCTTCCGCTCCCACCATCTCGCGCAGGCCCTGCTGGATGATAGGATGGCCCTTCTCCTTGAGCAGGTTCAGCGAGAAGGCGACGTCCTCGGCATCCAGCGTCGAGCCGTCGTGAAAGCGCGCCTGCGGCCGCAGCCGAAAGCGGTAGACGGTGCCGTCCTCGCTCACTGCCACCGAGCGGGCGACCAGCCCGTAGACGGCATCCGGTTCGTCGAGCGCCCGCGCCATCAGCGCGTCGAAGGTCAGCTCGATGCCCTGCGCCGCGTCGCCGCGCAGGATATAGCCGTTGAAGGAATTGAAGGTCTGCAGCGCCTGATTGTAATAGGCCACCGGCCCGATCTGCGAGAACGCCCCGCCCCGGACAGCCGCGGGATCGACATAGGCGAAATGCGTGAAGTCGGCCGGGTATTTCAGGTCGCCGAAGGCCGAGAGCCCGTGCCGCTCACCGGCGGGCAGTCCCGTATCGGCAGGCGCAGCGCCTTGCGCGAGCACGCCGCGCGGAAGGGTGAGCCCCGCGCCGGCCCCGGCCGCAAGCGCCAGCAAGGCTCGACGGGACAGGCACAAATCACGAACGCCCCCGTGGCTTTCCCTCTCCCCGGTGGGGAGAGGTGGCCCGCGAAGCGGGTCGGTGAGGGGGGACGACATGGGGGAATGAAGAAGACCCCTCCCCCCATCCCTCTCCCCAGTGAGGAGAGGGAGTAGATCAGGATTCCGCCGCTCCCCGCTCACGGCGCCCCTCCCGTCTGCGCCGCCTTCTGCGCGTCCCACCACCAGATGTCGGGAAAGGCGAAGGAATAGTCCGGCAGCTTGTCCGGATGCGAGAAGCGGTTCCACCGCGCGGTGCGGTAGTTCGGGTAGTTCCAGGTCGGGATCACGAAATCATAGGCGAGCAGCACCCGGTCGAGCGCCCGGGTGGCGGCGACCAGGTCCTCGCGGTCGGTGGCGTAGATCACCTTCTCGATCAGCGCGTCGATGCCGGGGTCCTTGATGCCGGCATAATTGGCCGATCCCTCGCGGTCGGCCGCCGCCGAGCCCCAGAAGTCGCGCTGCTCGTTGCCGGGCGACAGCGACTGCCCCCAGCCGGAGATGATCATGTCGTAGTCGCGGGCGCGCAGCCGGTTGATATATTGCGAGGTGTCGACCTGCCGCACGTTCACGGTGATGCCGAGCCGCTCCAGCGCCGGCTTGTAGAACAGCGCCACGCGCTCGAAGGCCGGGTTGGCGATGAGGATCTCGATGGTGAAGGGCTCGCCCCTGGCGTTGACCAGCTTGCGGTCCTTGACGGTGTAGCCGGCCTCCTTCAGCAGCCGCGCCGCCTCGCGCAGATTGGTGCGGCGCTCCTCCTCCCCGCCCTGCGGCGGGTTCTGGTAGGGGGTGGTGAACACGCTCGCCGGGATCTTGTCCTTCACGCTCTCCAATATGGCGAGCTCGCGGCCCTGCGGCAGGCCGGAGGAAGCCAGCTCGGTGTTCTGGAAATAGCTGGAGGTGCGCTTGTACTGGCCGAAGAACAGCGTGCGGTTCATGCCCTCGAAATCCAGCGCGTAATCGAGGGCCTTGCGCACCCGCTGGTCCTGGAACTTCGCCCGCCGCAGATTGGGGATGAAGGCCTGCATCTGGCCGGACGCCCGGTTGGCGAACTCCTCCAGGATCACCTTGCCCTGCTTCACCGCCGGGAAGTCGTAGGCGGTGGCCCAGTCCTTGGCCGAGCTCTCGATGCGGAAATCATACTGGTCGCCCTTGAAGGCCTCCAGCTCCACCGTGTCGTCGCGGAAATATTCGAAGCGCTGCTCGTCGAAATTATTGGTGCCGATGTTCACCGGCAGGTCGCGGCCCCAATAGTCCTTCACCCGCTCGAAGGAGATCGAGCGGCCGGGCACCACCTGCTTCACCTTATAGGGGCCGGAGCCGAGCGGCACTTCCAGCGTGCCCTGGCCGATGTCGCGCGGCTTGCCGTCCGGCCCGCTCGCCGTCCACCAATGCTTGGGCATGATGCGCAGCTGGCCGACGATCTGCGGCAATTCGCGGTTGCCGGCCTGGTCGAAGGTGAAGGTCACCTCGTCGTCGCCGGTCTTCGCCGCCGATTTGACGTGGCTGTAATAGAACGCCTGGCGCGGGTTGTTCTTGATCGTCTGCTCGAAGGACCACACCACGTCGTCGGGGGTGATCTTCTGGCCGTCATGCCAGCGGGCCTGCGGGCGCAGCTTGTAGGTGACGGAGGCGAAGTCGTCGGGATAGCGCACGCTCTCGGCGATCAACCCATATTCGGTCGCCACCTCGTCGGCGGCCGGGCTCATCAGCGTGTCGTAGATCAGCGACAGCCCGGCGGCGGGGTTGCCGCGCGGGATGGTGTCGTTGAGCGAATCGAAGGTGCCGCTGGCCGACAGCCTGAGCAGCCCGCCCTTGGGGGCGTCGGGATTCACATAGTCGAAGCGCTTGAAGTCGGCCGGGTATTTCGGCTGCCCGAGCAGGGAGAGGCCGTGACGCCATTCCGGGTCTGCCTGCGCCGGGCCGGTGCCGCCGAAGCTGCCGAGCATGAGCGCCGCGCCCATCAGCGCCAGGGCCAACCGGCGCGAGCGACGGGCCAAGACCGGCGCGGCACGGGCCGGGGCGACACGGGCCGGCGGGATGACACGGACCGGGGCAACTCGGACCGGGGTGACTCGGCGATCGACCATGCGGCGCACTTCCTTGTTCGAGCCTCTGTGCGGCGGACCGGCCGACGCACCGGGCAGGCCGGCACAGCCTACCTCCCGCGAAGCGAATATGAACGGTGACGTTCGGAAAACAATAAGGCCGGAAGCGCGCCGCGCCTCCGGCCTGACGTGATCGTGAAGCAATTCACAAGCAATTCCGAAGCGTCCGGCGCCGGAGGCCGCCGGTTGCGGTCTCAGGGCGCCGCCGGGATCGCCTGCGGGCTGTGCGACAGCGAGTTGAGATAGACCAGCAGGTCGGCGCGCTCGGTCTCCTTGGCGATGCCGGCGAAGCCCATGGCGGTGCCGGGAATGTCGGCCTTGGGGTTCTTAAGGAAGGCGTTCAGCTCCTCGAAGGTCCAGGTGCCGCCATGCGCCTTCAGCGCCGCGGAATAGGCGAAGCCTTCGGCGCTCGCCACCGGACGGCCGACCACCGCGTAGAGATCGGGGCCGACCTTGGCGCCGGCACCCTCGACGAAATTGTGGCAGGCGGCGCACTTCTTGGCGACCGCGGCCCCCTTCTCGACGCTGGCCTTGGGCAGCAGTTCGGCGATCGGCACGTCGGCGGGCGCGGCGGCCTGGGCGGCACCGCCGCCGCCTTCGGGAATGGCGATCTCGAAACCGGGCTTCTCCGGCGCGTGCGACGTGAACAGGATGCCCGAAAACACGTTCAGACCCAGCGTGAAAGTCAGCACGCCGAGCACGGCGCCGGCGATCTTGTTCAGCTCGAAGCTGTCCATATGTAGTTCCGCTCCCTCGACCGGCACGACGATCCATCCGGCTGGACCGCCGCTGCCCGCGCGTAATGTAACAGCCGCTTTGCACGGCCGCCAACGGCGGGCGGAACTAATCATTTTGACCGTGGGCGTGCAACCCGTATAAGCGCGCCGGCGGTGCTACGTTTCGCCACCGCCCGTGCCTCTCCTGGCCAGCGCCCTCCTTGCGCAAGCCTCTGGAACTGCTGATATTTCGCGCGCATCCTGCCGATGGGGCAGGTGAGCGCGGCGCCCGCCCGGCATTCTCGCCCGGCGCGCGGCCGGCAGGGGGCGGCGGGCGGCGCGGCGTTCCGTCGCGCTTTCGGGATGCCTTGCGGCACGGTGCCGGCCGGATCGCCGGGTGCCCCGAACGGTGCCGACGCAACGGAGCCCGCATCCCGCGGCACCGCCGTCTCGAGACGCCACGGGTCGCCGGGCGCGCAGGTGAAGGACGAGAGCACGATGAAGACCCCCCGCACCGTGGCCTTTCAGGGCGAGCCGGGCGCCAATTCCCACAATGCCAGCCGCGAGCGGTTTCCCGAGGCCGTGGTGCTGCCCTGCCCGACCTTCGAGGATGCCTTCGCCGCCATCCAGTCCGGCGAGGCCGATCTCGGCATGATCCCGATCGAGAACTCGGTCGCCGGCCGGGTCGCCGATATCCATCATCTGATGCCGACCTCCGGCCTCAACATCGTCGGCGAGCATTTCCTGCCGCTTTCGCACCAGCTGATGGCGGTGAAGGGGGCGACGCTCGGCACGGTGAAGACCGTCACCAGCCATGTCATGGCGCTCGGCCAGTGCCGCAACATCATCCGCAAGCTCGGGCTCAAGGCGGTGGTCGGCTCGGATACGGCAGGCGCCGCCCGCCTGGTCGCCGAGGCGGGCGATCCCACCGTCGCCGCCATCGCCCCGCGCCTCGCCGCCGAGATCTATGGCCTCGACATCATCGCCGAGAACATCGAGGACGAGGCGCACAACACCACCCGCTTCATCCTGCTCTCGCGCGATGCCGATTGGGCGCCGGCCCATAACGGCCCTACCGTCACCACCTTCGTGTTCCGGGTGCGCAACGTGCCAGCCGCGCTCTACAAGGCGCTGGGCGGCTTCGCCACCAACGGCGTCAACATGACCAAGCTGGAATCCTACCAGCTCGATGGCGAGTTCTTCGCCACCCAGTTCTATGCCGATGTCATCGGCCATCCCGACGATGTGCCGCTGAAGAACGCGCTGGAGGAACTCGCTTTCTTCTCCAAGGAGTTGCGCATACTCGGCGTCTACCCCGCCGATGCCTACCGCATCGCCCTCAGCGCCGGCGAGTAACCCGGCCGCCCTCTGCGTGGGCCTTGCGCTCGCGGCCCACGCACATCGCCTCACCGGCGTTCGCGGGTTGCGCGCACGGCGCATCTGCGTAGGGTGCGCGGGTCGCGGACGGAGCGGAACGAGCCGCCTCCCGTGCCGATCCGGAGGTGCCTCATGTCGTTCCGCCCCTCACCCCCTCCCCCCGCTTTTGCCTGTACCGACCCCACCGCCAGCGAGGCGGCCGGCCACACCGGCTGCCTCTGCCACCGGCCGGAGCTCGCCGCGCTGACGGCCCGGCTCGATGCCGGCCTGTCACGGCGCGGCTTCGTCGCCGGCATGGCCGCCTCGCTCGCCGCGCTCGGCCTCGCCCGGCCGGCACGGGCGCAGGGCGTGCCGGCCGGCCCGCAGCGGGTGCTCTTCACCAATGTACGGCTGTTCGACGGCACCTCCAGCACGCTGCGCGACGGCGTGTCGCTGCTGGTCGAGGGCAATCGCATCGCCGGCATCGCCGCCGGCACCCCCACCCCGCCGGAAGGCGCGCGGGTGATCGACGGCGGCGGCCGGGTGCTGATGCCCGGCCTTATCGACATGCACTGGCATTCCATCTTCGCCGCGCTGCCGCTGCCGGTCATGATGACCGCCGAGCCCGGCTACATCTTCCTTTCCGCCGCCGCCGAGGCCGAGCGCACGCTGATGCGCGGCTTCACCACCATTCGCGACCTTGGCGGGCCGTCCTTCCCGCTGAAGCAGGCGATCGACGAGGGGCTGGCCACCGGCCCGCGCATCTATCCCTGCGGCGCCATGATCACCGCCTCGGGCGGCCATGGCGACCTGCGCCCGCTTGCCGAGCTGCCGCGCGCCGCCGGCACGCCGGACCGCACCGAACAGACCGGCGGCGTCGCCATCGCCGATGGCGAGGCCGAGGTAATGATGCGGGCGCGCGAGCAGCTGATGCAGGGGGCCTCGCAGCTGAAGATGGTCGGCGGCGGCGGCGTGTCCTCGCCGCGCAGCCCGCTCGACGCCTCCACCTTCACCGAAGGCGAGATGCGCGCGGCGGTACAGGTGGCGAGCGACTGGAACACCTATGTCGCCAGCCACGCCTATGCGCCGCAGACCATCCGCCGCTCGCTCGATGCCGGCGTCACCTGCATCGAGCACGGCCATCTGATGGACGAGGAGATCGCGGCGCGGATGGCTGAGACGGGTGTCTGGCTCAGCACCCAGCCCTTCCTCGGCGCCGAGGATACCGGGCCGCTGGTCGGCCCCAGCCACGACCGGGCACTGGCGATCTTCGCCGCTACCGAGCGGCTCTACGCGCTGGTGAAGAAGCACGGCATCAAGACCGCCTTCGGCTCGGACATGCTGTTCTCGCCGGCGCTGGCGCGGCGGCAGGGGGTGATGCTCACCCATCTCGCCCGCTGGTATTCGGGCGCCGAGGCGCTGAAGATGGCCACCGCCACCAATGCCGAGCTGCTGGCGCTGTCCGGCCCGCGCAATCCCTATCCCGGCAAGCTCGGCGTGCTGGAAGAGGGCGCGCTCGCCGATATGCTGCTCGTCGACGGCAACCCGTTGGAAGATCTGTCGCTGATCGCCGATCCGGAGGCGAAGTTCCGCCTCATCATGAAGGACGGCAGGATCCACAAGGATACGCTCGCCGGCTGACCGGCGGGCGCCGGGCAGCCGGCAGGCGCGGAGGGCCTAGTCCGCCGCCTCGCCGGCTTCCACCGCGTCCTCGATGGTCTTCAACGCCGCGGGGTGCGGCATGGAGATGATGTTGTAGCCGGAATCGACGAAATGCACCTCGCCGGTCACCCCGCTCGACAGGTCGGAAATGAGGTACAGCGCCGCCCCGCCCACCTCGTCGATGGTCACGGTGCGCCGCAGCGGCGCGTGGCGCTTCTGGTAGTTGAACATCAGCCGCGCATCGGCGATGCCGGCGCCGGCCAGCGTGCGGATCGGCCCGGCGGAGATGGCGTTCACCCGCACCCCCTGCGGCCCGTAATCGGCGGCGAGGTAGCGCATGCTCGCCTCCAGCGCCGCCTTGGCGACGCCCATCACGTTGTAGTTCGGCATCACCCGCGTCGAGCCGCCATAGGTGAGCGTCACCAGCGAGCCGCCATTCGGCATCAGCGCCGCCGCCCGCTTGGCGAGTTCGGTGAAGGAGAAGCAGGAGATCACCATGGTGCGCGAGAAGTTCTCCCGCGTGGTGTCGGCATAGCGGCCCTTCAGCTCGTTCTTGTCGGAGAAGCCGATGGCGTGGACCAGGAAGTCGATCGTCCCCCACTTCGCCTTCAGCTGGGCGAACAGACCGTCGACCGAGGCGAGGTCCTCGACGTCGCAGGCCAGCACGGTGTCGCTGCCCAGGCTCTGCGCCAGCGGCTTCACCCGGCGGCCCAGCGCCTCGCCCTGATAGGAGAAGGCGAGCTCCGCCCCCTGCGCGGCGAGCGTCCGGGCGATGCCCCAGGCGATGGAATGATCGTTGGCGACGCCCATGATCAGGCCTCGCTTGCCGTTCATCAGGCCGCCCTGCATCAGGTTGCCGTGCACCGGATTGCCCTGCGTCAGGCTCATATTCGTCTCCTCGCGCCCGGCGCAGCGCCGGCTTGAGCTCTTTCCGGCCGGACCATGACGTCCGGTCGACGGAAAAGCACGCTCACGTCAAAAAAGTTTCAGGCGGCGTCGGGGTGCTGCAGCACCAGCACGGCATTGGCGCCGCCGAAGCCGAAGCCGTTGGAGAGCACCCGGCCGAGCCTGACGTTGTCGACGCGCTCGCGGGCGATCGGCATGTCGGCGAAGACGGGGTCGATCTCGTCGATATGGGCGCTGGCGGCGATGAAGCCGTTCTGCATCATCAGGATCGAGTAGATCGCCTCGTGCACGCCGGTGGCGCCCTGCGAGTGGCCGGTCAGCGACTTGGTGGCGGAGATCGGCGGGCAGGAGGCGCCGAACACCTCGCGGATCGCCTCGATCTCCTTGAGATCGCCGATCGGCGTCGAGGTGGCGTGCGGGTTGATGTAGTCGATGCCGCCCTTCACCGTTGTCAGAGCCTGGCGCATCGCCCGCGCCGCGCCCTCGCCGGAGGGGGCGACCATGTCGGCGCCGTCCGAGGAGGTGCCGTAGCCGACGATCTCGGCATAGATGCGGGCGCCGCGGGCCCTGGCGTGCTCCAACTCCTCGAGCACCAGCACCCCCGCCCCGCCGGAGATCACGAAGCCGTCGCGGTTCTTGTCATAGGGGCGCGAAGCCACCGCCGGGCGGTCATTGTAGTCGGAGGACATGGCGCCCATGGCGTCGAACAGGCAGGACAGCGTCCAGTCGAGATCCTCGCAGCCGCCGGCGAACACGATGTCCTGCTTGCCGTACTGGATCTGCTCGGCGGCGTTGCCGATGCAGATATTGGTCGTCGCGCAGGCGGCCGAGATCGAATAGCTGGCGCCCTTGATCTTGAACCAGGTCGACAGCGTCGCCGAGGCGGTCGAGCCCATCGCCTTCGGCACCGCGAACGGGCCGACGCGCTTGGGGCTGGCATTCTTGCGGGTGATGTCGGCGGCCTCGACGATGGTGCGGGTGGAGGAGCCGCCCGAGCCCATGATCAGGCCGGTGCGCTCATTGGAGACGTCGTGCGCCTCGAGGCCGGAATCGCGGATCGCCTGCTCCATGGCGACATGGTTCCAGGCGGTGCCGCCGCCGTGGAAGCGCATGGCGCGGCGGTCGACGATCTCGCTGGCGTCGAGCTGCGGCGCGCCGTGCACCTGGCTGCGGAAGCCCAGTTCGGCGTAGCTGTCGGAGCGGGTGATGCCGCTCTTGCCCTCGCGCAGCGAGGCCAGCACCTCCTGGGTGGAGTTGCCGATCGACGAGACGATACCCATCCCGGTGACGACGACGCGGCGCATAGGCTTTCCTTCCTTGGCAGGTCCCGACGGCGTTTTCTGTCCGGCGCCGTGCGAAGCCCTATTCGTGAATGAGCTCCGGGCAGATGGCACCGGCAGCCGTGCTCGGCAAGGCCGGGCGGCCCGCGGGCCGCCGCGGCAGCGCCGCCCGTCGCGGGATCAGGTCTGGAACAGGCCGACCTTGAGGTCGCTGGCGCGATAGATCACGTCGCCGTCAGCCTCCAGCCACCCATCGGCGATGCCGAGCACCAGCTTGGAGCGCATGACGCGCTTGAAGTCGATGCCATAAATCACTTTCTTGACGGTCGGCAGCACCTGGCCGGTGAACTTCACCTCGCCGGTGGCCAGCGCGCGCCCGCGGCCGGGCGCGCCGAGCCAGCCGAGATGGAAGCCGACCAGCTGCCACATGGCGTCGAGGCCGAGGCAGCCCGGCATCACCGGGTCGCCCTTGAAGTGGCAGGCGAAGAACCACAGGTCCGGGTTCACGTCGAGCTCGGCGCGCACATGGCCCTTGCCGTTGGCGCCGCCATCCTCGGAGATCTCGGTGATGCGGTCGAACATCAGCATCGGGGGCAGCGGCAGCTGCGCGTTGCCCGGCCCGAAAAGCTCGCCGCGCCCGCATGCGAGCAGTTCATCATAGGAGAAGCTGTTCTGCCGTTCGACCATTGCCGCCGTATCACCACGCTTGTCGTTTCGACCGTGAGCGGCAAGGCTGCCGCCCGGTTCTGGCGCTTCCTATCACAGCGCCCTGCCGGCTCAAAGCCATCCGCCATGCGGCGCGACCGCTCACTATGTCGGCGTCATGACAGTTGCCGGCGGTGCCGCCCTCGCCCTTTCAGATTGGAATGATTACTATAATGCAAGGCATTGTTGCTCTGGCGCGCGGCCTGCGAATATAATGCCAGATGAAAAACCCGTTGCCCGCGGCCTGTTGCGTCGTGGCGGCATCGCCTTGCAACCGCGAGCAGCGCTGGCCGGACGGTTGGCCGCTGTTTTGGAATTGTCTGTTCGGATCGTGAAATGAGCGAGACTTTTCGCCCTGCCCCTGTCGCCGTATCGCGCATGGTGATGGAGGATGACGAACCGGTGCTCCCGGTCGCCCGTCTGCGGGACGTCGCGGCCGCCAGCCGCACCGGCTGCCCGTTCCATGATGTGCGCCACATGCTGCGCGATGTCGGGCTGCGCCCCACCCGCCAGCGCCTGGCGCTCGGCTGGCTGCTCTTCGCCAAGGGCGACCGTCACGTCTCGGCGGAAATCCTGCACGAGGAAGCGATCAAGGCGCGTTTCCCGGTGTCGCTGGCCACAGTCTACAACACGCTGCACCAGTTCACCGAGGTCGGGCTGCTGCGCGAACTCGCCATTGACGGCTCGAAGACCTATTTCGACACCAACCCGTCCGACCATCATCACTTCTTCATGGAAGGCGAGAATCACCTGCTCGACATTCCCAGCGCGGCGGTCGAGGTGGAGCGGGTTCCCGAGCCGCCGGAAGGCTATGAGATCGCCCGCGTCGACGTGGTGGTGCGCCTGCGCCCCAAGCGCCGCGGCTGATAATCGCGCCGCGGCTGAGATAATCCCGCAAAAGCCGCGCGAGATCATCGGTTTAAGGAAGGGCTGGTCGCAGGACCGGCCCTTTTCGTTTGCGCCGGGCCACGCGCTCCCGCTTGTCGGCCCATGCCGCACGCGCGGAGCGGCATCGCTCGGTCGCGCCCATGCCGCCCCGGCGGATACGCCCCCCCTCTTCCGTCGTCGGCAGGGAAGGCGCGAGCGGCCGCGTGCCGGCTCCCCCACCGCCAATAGCCGCTCGTCGGCGCCAGGGGTCATCCCGCCCACCGGCATCAGCCACCCTCCCCGGACAGGCGCCGCGCCGCCCCGCGAATGGGCGGGGCGAACGGCATGGGCAACGACATCGGCCGACAGCGATCCCCGGGCGCGAAACTCGCCACGACCGGCAACCGTCAGACGCCGTGTCATCGGAAAACGGGGCTCGCGGCTCAACTATTTTTAGAGTTTACTCCATTTTTGATGTTGACGATAAATTTGGCTTCCACGACCATCTCACGGGGAGGCGCGATAAGCCCCCGGCGCGGGATGGGGCGGAACGATGGAGCACTGGGACGTCATCGTGGTGGGCGCTGGCGCAGCCGGGGCCATCCTCGCCTCGCGGCTCGCCGAGGACGCCGACCGGCGCGTGCTGCTGTTGGAGGCCGGCAGGCGCGACCTGCCGATGCTGCACGGCGTGCCGATCCTCACCGGCTTCCTCGCAAATCACGATATCGGCGTCTGGCGCGACACGACGGAGCCCGAGCCCGGCCTCGGCGGCCGCAGCATCGCCTGGCCGCGCGGCCGGGTGCTCGGCGGCTCCTCCTCCATCAACGGCATGGTGTGGATGCGCGGCCGCCCCGCCGATTACGACCGCTGGGCGGCGGCCGGCGCGGCGGGCTGGGACTGGCGAAGCGTCGGGCCCGCCTTCGAGGCGCTGGAGCGCGGCACCGCCGCCAACGCGCCGCGCGACCCGTCAGCGCCCTTGCGGCACGTGCCGCTGATGCGCCATGACGGCGACAACCCGCTCTTCGAGGCGTTTCTCGCCGCCGGCGATCAGGCCGGCCATCCGCGGGCCGACGATTTCAATGCCGGCGGGCAGGAAGGTTTCGGCCGCTTCACCGTCAACATCCGCGACGGCCGACGCATGTCGTCGGCGGCGACCTTCCTGCGCGGGCGCCGGCCGGGCAACCTCACCGTGATAACCAGTGCCACCGCCCGCCGCCTGCGCGTGGTGGCGGGCCGCGCCACCGCCGTGGTGGCGGCGAAGGGCGGTCGCGAGCGGGAGTATCGCGGCTCGGAGATCGTGCTGAGCTGCGGCGCCGTCAACACCCCGAAGCTGCTCATGCTTTCCGGCATCGGCCCGGCCGGGGATCTGCGCCGGCTCGGCATCGAGGTGGCGCAGGACCTGCCGGGCGTCGGCGCCAATCTGCAAGACCACGTCTTCGCCCGCCTCACCTATGAATGCCGCCAGCCGGTAAGCCTTCAGCCCTTCACCCGCCTGGACCGCGCCGTGCTCGGCGTCGCCCGCGCCTGGGCCTTCGGCACCGGCGTGGCGGCGCGCACGCCCTTCGCCGTCGGCTTCCTGTTGCGCTCGCAGCCCTCCGCGCCGGAGCCCGACATAGAGGGCCTGTTCGTGCCCGGCCTGTCGACCTACAAGCCGTGGCTGCCGCTGCTGCAGCGCGCGCCGCTGCCACATGGCTTCGGCGTCTCCGCCTATCAGCTGCGGCCGGAGAGCCGCGGGCGAATCACCCTGCGCAGCGCCGATCCGGCAGAGGGTCCGCGCATCGTCGCCAACTACCTCGCCACCGAGGGCGACCGCCGCGCGCTGCGCACCGGGGTGCGGGTGCTGGAAGAGGTGATCGCGCAGCCGGCCTTCGATGCCTTCCGCGGCCGTCGCCTCGCCCCGGACATCCCCGCCGACCCCGCCGCCGCCGATGCGGTCATCGCCCAGCTCTGCGGCACCGCCTATCACCCGGTCGGCACCTGCCGCATGGGCCACTCCGACGACCCGTCAAGCGTGACGGGTCCCGACCTGCGGGTACACGGCATCGAAAATCTGCGCATCGCCGATGCCTCGGTGATGCCGCTGATGACCAGCGGCAATACCCACGCCCCCTCGATGATGATCGGCTATCGCTGCGCCGATCTGATGCGCGGCTGACGCCTGCACCCACCGGACGAAATCGGCCGCAGCGTACATCTCATCGAACCGCTGACGGCACGCCTCGGACCGCACCGGAGGCAGAACCGTCTAGTCGATCTTCTCGCCCGGATAGACACCCCACAGCTTCACCTGCTCGATGAAGCCCTCGAAGCCGGCGCCATAGAAGCGGCACCAGGTTCCGTCGCAGTCACTGACCTGGCCGAGCACCCCGGGTTCCACCTGGGCGGCGACGCGGGATTTGGCGTCGCGGCTGCCATAGAGCGAGGTCGGGCCGTCCTTGAGCCACGGCCCGACCAGCGCGGTGCGCCGGCTCGACAGCATCGAGTGGTAGACCCACCCCTCGGCGCCGTCGGAATCCCGGATGCGCCGCCAGGTTTCGAACTCCGCCGTGATCTCCACCGGCAAACCGGCGCGGGTGAACACCCAGGCCACGCCGTGATCGCGGGTGGGGCCCGAGCGCACATTCACCTTGTCGGCCTTGATCGAGACGAAACGCGGCACCGGCAGCCCGCTCTCGCGTCCCACCGGTCCGCTGGTCGCCGGGGTCGAGGATTGCGCCTGCGCATGCGAAAATGTCTTGTGAATCAACGGCTCCGCCGCCAACACCGCGGCGCCCGCGATCAGGGCGAAGATCAGGGAGCCCCGCCTATAGCCGCGCATCGGCCGTCCCTTGCGGCGCTTCTCGCCACCTCGAAGCCTCGCACCGATTCGAAGCGTGGAAATCCGCATCGTTCCTGTCACCTGTTCACCGCACGCCCGGCCCATCCGGAGGTAGCCCCCGGCGGCGTGCGCACGCCTGCACCGCGAATGGGTGCTTTTTGTGTTTCGCCGACCCGTCTGCTAATGAGGCACCGTCCCGACCGGGCGGCATTTTCCGCCTTCGACGTTAACGGGACCTTGATCGCGACGGGGATTGAGATGGCCCGCAAGAAGCCGTTGGTCGTGGTGACGCGCAAGCTGCCCGACAAAATCGAAACCCGCATGCGCGAACTCTTCGACGCTCGGCTGAATGTCGAGGATGTGCCGATGACCCAGGCGCAGCTCGCCGAGGCCATGGCGGCCGCCGATGTGCTGGTGCCGGCGATCACCGATCGGATCGATGCGCGGGTGATCGAGGCCGCCGGTCCGAACCTCAAGTTGATCGCCAATTTCGGCAATGGCGTCGACCATATCGACGTCGTGCTCGCCACCGAGCGCGGCATCACCATCACCAACACCCCCGGCGTCCTCACCGAGGACACCGCCGACATGACCATGGCGCTGATCCTCGCCGTACCGCGGCGTTTGACCGAGGGTGCTTCGCTGATCATCCGCGACGAGGGCGTGTGGCCCGGCTGGTCGCCGACTTGGATGCTCGGCCATCGCATCTGGGGCAAGCGGCTCGGCATCATCGGCATGGGGCGCATCGGCCAGGCGGTGGCGCGGCGCGCCAAGGCGTTTGGCCTGCAGATTCACTACCACAACCGCCATCCGCTTCCCGCGCATATCGAGGATGAGCTCGAAGCGACCTACTGGGACAGTCTCGACCAGATGCTGGCCCGCATGGACATTCTCTCGGTCAATTGTCCGCATACCCCGGCGACATTCCATCTGCTGTCGGCGCGACGGCTGAAGCTGGTCAAGCGCGACGCCTACATCGTCAACACCGCCCGCGGCGAAGTGATCGACGAACATGCGCTGATCCGCATGATCGAGACCGGCGAACTCGCCGGCGCCGGCCTCGACGTGTTCGAGCGCGAGCCGGCGGTCAGCCCCAAGCTGCTGAAGCTGGCCCGCCAGGGCAAGGTGGTGCTGCTGCCGCATATGGGCTCGGCGACGGTGGAAGCGCGCATCGACACCGGCGAGAAGGTGATCGTCAACATCCGCGCCTTCATGGACGGCCACCGCCCGCCAGACCGCGTGCTGCCGGCCATGCTGTGACACTTCGGCCGGGTCACCGGGTGGCCCGGCGTCGCCAGCCTCGCAAGGGGCTGCCTTCAGCGGCGATGGTGCGACAGGTCGGTAATGGTCGGCGCAGTTCCGGTCAGCGGATTGTCAGGATCCCAGCCATAGCTCAGCGTCTCGAAGCGCATCGATAGCGTATCGATCATCAGCAAGCGGCCCACCAGCCCCTCGCCGAAGCCGACGACGGCGCGAATCGCCTCCAGCGCCACCAGCGACCCGGCGACGCCGGCCACCGCCCCGACAATGCCCGCCTCAGCGCAGCTCGGCACGGTGCCGGCCGGCGGTGGTTCGGGAAACAGGCACCGGTAGGTGGGATTGGGGGCGCCGTCGGGTCCGCGCTCATGCGCGCGAAGCGTGGTCACGGTAGCGTCGAAGCGCCCGAGAGCGGCAGTAACAAGCGGCTTGCGCGCCAGCGTGCAGGCATCCGCGACCAGGTAGCGGGTGGAGAAATTGTCCGAGCCGTCAATGACCACGTCGGCGGCGGCAACGAGGTCCAGCGCGTTGTCGGCGGTCAGCCGCACCGCCTCGCCGTGAAAGGCGACATGCGGGTTGAGCACGGCAACGAAGGCTTCGGCACTTTCAGTCTTCAGCCGGCCGATCATCTCGGTGGTGTGGATCACCTGCCGCTGCAGGTTGGACAGCGAGACGACGTCGTCGTCGACAACGACAAGCCGCCCAACCCCTGCCGCCGCGAGATAGAGAAGAGCCGGCGCCCCGAGCCCGCCGGCGCCGACGACCAGCATGCTCGCCTTCTTGAGCTTCTGCTGTCCCGGTCCGCCGATTTCGCCGAGCACGAGATGGCGGGCATAGCGCTCGATCTCCTCCGATGAGAAGAACGGCTTGCGGGGCGTGTCGGCCGGAACATCGATGCTCATGACGAGCGCTATATAACCATCGTGCGGTCGGCTGCCATATGCCGGCGGCGGATGCGTGAGCATTTCCTGGGCCGGAGCGCCGGCACATGTTGCCCACGCGCGGCGCTTCGACTAAGAAGACGACGTCCGGCGCCCCGCGCGCCGCAGGCACCCGTAGCTCAGCTGGATAGAGCGTTGCCCTCCGAAGGCAAAGGTCGCACGTTCGAATCGTGCCGGGTGCGCCAAATTTTTCAAACATATCAATGATTTGCGGGAAGTCGCAGGACCGCTACAGACAGGGTTCGCGCACTTGGGACCCACCTGGGACCCACGCCGGGTTTCTGCCCACAAGCTCTCCGCCACCCCCCAGCCTCGCGCAGCTTCCCGCTCACGGAGCCGCCAGCTAGAACCCATCGCCGTCCGGTTCCGGGCCCTGCTCCCTTCCGAGCCGCTTGGCCGCCACCCGTGCCATTCCAGCGATCACGGCGTCGGCGCGTCGGGGGTATAGGCGCGTCGGTAAACCTCAATCTCAGCGAGCCCAACCTTGCCAATTCCCTTGATCTTCGAGATCGAAGTCATCTCCATGAAAAGCAGCCGCTCGGGAGCGTCGATCGCTGCGGCGAGGGCCTCAATCGTTCTCCGCGAAAATCCGCGATGGTCGAATCTCCGCGTGTTCAGGGGCTGGCTGCCACGAGCCGATCCCAAGGCCAGCGCGATTACCTGCTGTCGCGCACGTTCGCCGACGGAAGTGATCGGACCATCGGTCTCTGTGTGCCGCTTCGAAGGTGCTTTCGTCATGATCCGAGCCCATTGGTCCTTGTTACAAACCTTCGGCAGGCAGACTTTAATCCGATGCGGTGGCAGGCCGTGGCTGCACGAGTGGGCAACGGCCCCTGAAAGCGCTCCGTTACACCAAACGTAGCCGAAGAGGGCAGGATGAGAAGTGGCGCGCAGGACGCCGCCGCTCGCCACGTCCCAGTGAAGATTCTGAATATCACCCAACCGGTATGTGGCCGTCTGCCAATCCTGCGGATGTCGCCGCACTGACACGATCAGATCGACTGAACCGTCGTCGCGATCACTCATCGCACATCCTCCTGTCCGATCGTGGCCATCCCTATTGAATTAGGCGGCATTTTCTCTTCTCGCATAGCCATGTCGCGCCAGGACATCGGTGGGTGCTCGGCATCCCGGTTCATCGGGCGGCGGCCCAAGGGTGCCGAACGGCCAAAGGCTCGGATCGTCGCGGTGCCGGCCAACAAGCCGGTCCCACTGCTCTGTGGTGACCGCCGATCCCATTGTTCGGGCCGCCTCTGGGGCTTTCGATCGGTCGTCATAGGCACCCTCCATCAGTTTGGTGAAGCTCTTGGCCTGCAGGAAGAAATCGATGCTGGCCCGCCATCCCCGGTCGTTGTCGCCGCGGAGAAAAGCTGATCGTGCCGCGCGCTCCATGGCTTGCCGCCACCCGTCCAAACCGCCGCAGTCCCGCAGCCTCGCCGGCAGCAGGTTCCGTCGCTGAGGCGTGACGACCTCGGCTTTCGGCCAGCCGGCGGTGGGCGCAATGGCGTTGTAGATCGCCACCGCCTGCTCCACAGGATCACCGTCCGGTGGTCTTTCGGGAGGGGGAACCGGGGGCGGAAACAGCTCCTGGTCAAAATCCACTATCTCTTCTTTCTGGCTTCTGGCCTCTGGCTTCTGAGTAGTAGGGACCCTACTAGGGGACCTAATAGGTCGAGACGTTTCTTGTTGTTTTTCAGTAGGTTGTCGCCATCTCGAATTGACGGCATTTCGCCCCTTCTGGGCACGGGCAAAATCTCTTGTCATCCGGCGAGAGAAGATGATGCCTGTTCGCGTCATATCGAGCACGCCGGCTTGTCGAAGCTCGGACAGGTTCGTCCGCACCTCGTCCACCGGGGCGCCTACCATGCGCGACAGGACCTCAGCCTCTATGGGCTCGCCGTTGAGAAGCAGATGCCCGTAGGGTTTCGCCTCATGCATGATGCAGAGGCACTCCATCCACAAGCCGCGTGCGGCAAGCGAGACAGCTCGCAATGCCTGATCGCCACGCCAGTCCCGCGGGTAGAATTTCCGTAGCCCCCTGCCCAGTTCCGCACCGCATTCGCCGCGACGTTGCAGAACACGGTGCGCGTGCGCATCGGGCCGTTGCGGTTCTTGGCAATGATGACGTCCAGGCGGTTCTCTGCAGCCAGGAGCTGCTCGATCGCCTCAGGCTCCTGTGCATCCTTGAGGTAATATGCCTGTCGGAAGAGCAGCAGGACCGTGTCGGCATCGGCCTCGATGTCACCGCTCTCGCGCAGGTCGCCGAGCTCCGGGCGCTTGTCGGGCCGAGCTTCCACGGCACGGTTCAGCTGGGCGAGCAGCACGACGCAGATGTCGAGGTCCTTGGCCAGGGCCTTCAGGCCGGCGGTGATCTCGCCCACCTCGTAGACGCGCTGGCCGCGGTACCGGCCGGAGGGCTGGATGAACTTCAGATAGTCGACGACGATGGCCCGCAGCGGCGTGCCGCGCCGGCGCATGGCGTCCATGGCCGCGCGTGTCCGGGCAGCGATGTCGGACACCGTCAGGCCGGTGCGCGCGTCCAGCAGCAGCGGCCGGTGCTGGAGGTCTGCCGCGCAGCGACGCAGGAGGTCCACCTGGTCGTCGTCGAGATCACGCCCTTCGGCAATCTGCTTGAAGGTGATGGTGCGGCCGGAGGAATAGGCCTCGTCGGCGAGCAAGCGAGATCGCACCTGCTTGTCGTCCATCTCGAGCGAGAAGAACACGACGCCGTTGCCGGCCTTCGCGCATTGACGGGCGATCGATAGCCCGGTGATCGATTTGCCCATGCCGGGCCGGCCTGCCACGACCACGAGATGACCCGGCACCAGTCCACCGAGGTCGCGATCCAGATCCGCCAGGCCCGTCGTCGCGCCTTGCTCAACGGCCTCGCCGGCCCGGATGCGATCAATGGTGTCGAGAGCATCGGCGGCGAAGTCGCCGGCCCATCGTGCCATCACCCTGCTGGTGTCTAGCGCCGCTCGAACCTCGTCCAGCGATGAGGAAGCCATTGCGATCAACTCGCGAGGATCGGCACCCTGCTGTCGGGCGCTCTCCTCAAGCTGGGCACCGAGGGTGGAAACCTGTCGAACTGCCCACAGATCGCGAACCCGCTCGGCATAGTCATGGGCGTCGGGAATGCGAATGGCACGTTTGGCCATCTCGGTGGCATAGGCTCGCAGGGACATGTCACCAACGCCGACGCTGCCCAGTCGGGTCTCGATCGCCACCGGCGTCGGCGCCCGCCCTTCGCTCTGCAGCGTGCGGATGATGTCGAACATCTGGCCATGCAGCGGCTCGGCGAAATAGGCCGGCTGCATGGTGCCGGCGAGATGTCCCAACATCTCCGGTCGCGCCAACGCGGCGCCGATCAAGGCCTGTTCGGCCTCGATATCCAGCTGGAGATGATGATCGGCATCGGGGCCGAGGGTCATCGCTAAGTCCTCAACGGCACCCGGCCAGCCACGCCGCCGGAATGCATAAGCGGGGTTGCCTGAGCAACCGCCGGGGCCGTTGAAGCTCGCGACGATTGCATTCCCTTCCCCCGTGGCTGCGGAGGTATCGGATGTGAGGCGATCATGCGCAGGGCCGGCGAAGCACCCAACGCACGCACTTGATCGGGAAGAATGACCGCCATCGATGGCGATGCAAGGCATCGGATGCGGCTCTGGCCTGCCGTGATCCCCGGCAGCACCGAGCCGGATGGCGGTCAGTCGGCAAAGCGTTGCGAGGGCGAAGGAAATCGCTCCGCTTCCGAGGATGTCTCAGCGGCTCAAATCCTCTGGGCGGCCCTCTAGGGCCGGTAAATGTGGCCCCCATATCGCCATCACGGATAGTCTTTCCAGAGCCTTGGTCGGACATACGTCCGGATAGTCGCGGCGGAATCGTTCGGTTTCGATAGCCTGCCAACGCCAGTACGGCATGCCGGCCTCCAGGCGACACAACGCCATGCGGGTGCGTTCAAACTTGATGCTGGCCAATTCAGCCTTCTCGGCTGCTGCCATAGGGTCCTTGCTGTGCAACTGGGCCAGTTGCAGCCGCTGACATTCAGCGGCTCGCTCATCCAGCCGAGCTTGCAGGCCGCCGATCAGCACCGCGCGGCGTCGGAGGGCCGTGCCGACGGGATTGCCGGCCGCAGCAGAGTTCTCGGTCGTCCTGGGCTGTGCCAGAGGCCAACGGATATGCTGGTTCATGCTTATATCTCCAAGATCGGGGTACGGATGTCCGCTAGGACATCGAACGGGAGGTGCAACTTGCGCGCCTATCCCTCAAACGGCCCGTGTCAGATGAGACATCTGGAGCGCCAGCCATCCGCTCGATCTCGCGCAGCAGCGAGAGAAAGCACTTCGGTGCCCAGTCGAGATCGTGGGACGGATCGGCTGCGACATCCACCAGGATTCGACTGTCCCATAGGAAGGCGTGGGCGTGGGCCACCAGTCCCCGCGTCGTCCTGGCTGGCGTAGCGCGGATAGCGTTCGCGAGCGCGTCGCACGCCTCGCTCGCCGCCTCATCGGTGACAGGAGGCGGCGGTCCCTCGCCGTCATCGAACATCGTCACCATCCAGGCGACGCTGCGGATGCGGAGCTCGGCCTGCAGCCGGATCAGCGCCGCGTCGGGGTGAGCGGTGTCCGGCATCTGGAGCTGCGTGGCGAGCTCGACGACCTCCTCGGGCGAGAGGAACGGACGAGCGGTCAGTAGGGCGCGCCGGGAGAGCTCAGACATTGCGCCCTCCCGTGGCAGCGGCCATGCTCTCAACGTCTCGCGTGAGCGACAGGTAAAGCCGCCCGTCCTTCGACATCTCGTGCCATGGATAGCGCATCTCACGCGTCTGCCCGAGGTGGAAGGCTATGGCGCGCAGCTTCACCAGCACACCGTCCAGCGTCTGGGCCGGCTCGTCGTGCATCTGATCGGAAAAGTGGTCGCAGGCACTTGCCGTGGCGCGAGCCGCCTCCCTGGCCGCGGTCAGTCCGGTCTCCTCCCGGATCCTCAGCAGTGCCTCGGTGTTGGTCGCATCCGCCGGCCGCGCCAGCATCGTAGTGTGGAAGAGCGCATGAGCGGCGTCGAGAGCATCCTCCGCTTCCACCCAGTAGGAGAGCGCCGCGTCGAACCCGGCACCGAGCTGAAGTAGATGCGCGTCCGGGTGCGGGGCGGACGGGTCGGGGAGCGAGGCGGCAACCATGCCGACGGCGAGCGGCGTGATCAGCGGTGCTGCAGCCAGCAGCTTGCGGCGAGAGAGTTCAGCCATGGGTGCGGCCCTCCGCCTTCTCGGCGGCCGCACGCGCCTCGCCGATCACCGGCGCGAAGACGCCGACGACACGGCCGACGAGCTTCTCGGAGAAATACTCCGTCGTCAGCGGCCCCTCGGAGGAATACGCAGTGCCGGTACGCAGCCTGTATTCGCGCTCCTCCTTCGACCGAGGCGGCATGCCGTGATGGGCATGCCAGCACATGGCTGGCTTGCCCTTCGGATCGCCCCAACCGCGAGGCCCGAGCGTGTCCATCCGGCCGACGGCAACGCAGAGCTTGTAGGCCAGTCCGCACTCGAAGCGCACGGAGCCGTAGGCGATCAGATAGATCTCGCCAAACTGCGGTTGATGGTCGGTGAGGTCGATGACCGCGAATTCGCCGCGGCGCAGATGGGGATGGAAGGAATCCTCCTGCACCTGGATGGTCATGCAGCCCGCGGGAACGCTCGGCAGCTCCATCAGCGCCCGAAGCGCCGGTTGGTGCTGGAACTCGGCCGGCATTGGTTTCAGGGATTTCAACGGCATAGCTTTAGACATAGCGTCTCCTTTGCCGGTCGCACGCCGCGCCGGCTGATGGTGTTCGGTGACGGGGCTTGGTCAGACCGCGCCAGGTGTGCGGGTCAGGTGGTTAGGCTCGGCCGGCGCGCACGTAGTGGAAGGCGTCGGCCGTCTCTATCAGGAAGAACAGCGAGCGCGGCTCGAAGGACAGGACACGCTCGAAGCCCTCGCGAGCCGCGTCATATCGAGCGTCCTGCCCCTCGAAGATCTGCACCTGCCCATGCCGCCCATAGGCGACCGTGGTGCCGTCGGTTGCAGCGGCGTGGAGGTGGATGACCTCAGCCATGGGCGCGGCCCTCCACCTTAGCGGCGGCCGCGGCGCGGTAGTGCCGCGCCATCTGCCGGCTGTGCAGCATCTCGGCGATCAGCTCGAGGCTTTCGCCCGTGATCGTGCCGATCGTCACCTCGCGCACCCGTTGCAGCAGCGCGTCATAGGACACGGCCGCCATCACCGATGGATCACGCTGAAGCTCGTCCGCGAGGGCAAGGATGCGCTTGTCCGACAGGCAGCCGGTGCCGGTCGACGGTTCGACATGGTGCTTGGCAGAAGGCAAAGCGGTGACGTTGGCCGGAACGGTGGGGTTCGGCATTGGGAAGCGCCTCTTGAGAAATTATCAAGTAGGCTTTTGTTAACGCCAAGCGCATGTTTCGTCAACCGCGCTTGAGAAAATATCATCTAGAAGCTACAAAAACGTCATGATCACACCTCAGCAAATCCGCGGTGCGCGAGCGATGCTCGGTATGACCCAGGCAGCCTTGGCTGCTGCTGCTGGGATATCAACCACTGCGCTGAACAACATCGAGCGCGGTGCCGCCGATCCAAAGGCGTCGACCCTCACCGCCATCCAGCGCGCCCTCGAGTCCGCCGGCGTGATCTTCGTCGCGGAGAACGGCGAGGGGCCGGGGGTGCGGTTGAGGAAGGGGCAAAGCTGATACTCGGCTGGTGCCTGGAGAGCCGCAGTTAAATCGGTCGCCCTCGCATTCGATCCTATCAGAAACCAGCAGCAAGCGGGGTCGATCTCTTGGAGCGTTCTATCAGCCTGCAGGAACTATCACTGGCACCCCAATGTTGAGCTGGTGATCGATGCGGGCCAGCGAAGTGCATTGGGACGGACGACAGTCCTCGCCAATGCCGCTGTAGTCCAGCGCGCTCGATAGGAGGATATCATGGCATCAACTTACCCTGCCGCGGGCGTCTCGGCTCCCGTGGAATCGTCCTCATCCGCCGTCAGTTGGGGACCCATCGTAGCGGGGGCCTTTGCAGCATCGACGCTTACATTCGTTCTCATGCTTGTCGGGTCAGGAATCGGCCTGACCATGGTTTCTCCGTGGACCAATGAAAGCGCGAGTGTCACCACCTTCGCCGTCTCCACCGCAATATGGCTCGTCGTCGTGCAGTGGCTGTCGTCGGGGGTCGGCGGCTATCTGACGGGACGACTTCGCACCAGATGGATCGGTATTGCCACAGGCGAGACGCTGTTCCGCGATACGGCTCATGGGTTCATGGCCTGGGCCCTCGCAACCCTTCTTGTCGTGTCGGTGCTCGGCTCGGCGCTGACTGGAGCGATAGGGACCGGCGTCCAGGCAGCGTCGACTGTCGCCTCTGGAGCCGCGCTTGGGGCTTCGGCGGGTGCGGGGGCCAACGCCGGATCTGGCGCTGGGTCCGATGCAACCTCCTACTTCGTCGACGCGCTGTTCCGTCCGAGCGATCCCGCGCAGCTGGCAACGCCTGGCGCGGAGGGCAATGCCGCCGCAGCCGCCCAAGCCTCGCGCATTCTCGTCGCCAGTGCAGCCGCTGGTGAAGTCTCGGCCGGCGACAAGACCTATCTCGGTCAGCTCGTCGCCGCCCGCACCGGCCTATCACAGGCGGATGCGACGGCGCGGGTTGATGCCGTACTCGCGCAGGTCCAGGCCGCCAAGGTGAAGGCGCAGCAGGCGGCGGATGCGGCACGCAAGGCCGGTGCGACCTTCGCGTTGCTCGGTGCTCTGTCCCTCATGGTCGGTGCTTTCATCGCCTGCGTTACGGCCGCCTTGGGCGGGCGCCAGCGCGATGATGAGGAAACGCTCTATCTCGGCACACGCCGCTAATTCGGAGAGCGGCCGACCCTAGGCGGGCCGGCCATCTTCCTGCGACAGGCGCCGACCAGCAAGCGATGCCCCTGGAACACCCGCGGCGGGCCAGCGCGCGCGCCTAGCAACCGGTTTTAACCCCTGCCAGACATCAACACGGTCAATTGTCGGCTGCTGTCGCTCAGTTCTCGTTCCGAAGACCCCATGTTGGTCTTAGAGATTAACAACTTGCGAATTTGACGCGTGATCGGGGAGCGTCACGGCTTTCGCGCGATCGCGTCGAGCACGAGCTTGTGCTTGGTGCAACCTTTGCATTGGCCGCACGGGAACTCGCCGACGTGACAGGAAAACGTCCACGGGACCAATTCCTCCATCCGAGGTGCCCGTCGCACCAAATCCTCCGAACTTAGAGCTCTGGCAGGGGCCGACAGGCGTACGCTGCCTTCCTGCACTGACATCAGCTGATCGAGCGCAGCCAAGAACTCAGGGCGGCCGTCAGCGTGAACGTCGTCGCCCAGCACGGTGCCGATGAATATCTCGGATAGGCCTTCGCCGACTAGTCGCATCGCCGCCACGGTGACAAGCAGCTGGTTGCGATAGGGCCACCACTCCGGGGCCGCAGCGAGCGCGGACGGCGCTCGTCCCGCCAGGTGACCCACGCCTAGGCCCGAGGCATCCACGCCGATGATCTCGTGCCGCAGTGCCAATCGCCGGGCGATCTCGGCAGCGGCGCGGCGCTCGGCAACGGCGACGCGCTGCCCGTAGTCGACCGTGACGAGCACGTCCGGCCGCAGCCAGGCTGCCAGTGCTGTCGAATCGAGGCCGCCCGAGAAGAGGAGCGCCTTCATCGCATCGCCGCCCAGGCCGCGCGGTAAATGGCGGACGCGAAATCGTCGACGATCTCGCTTCCCGTTCCGAGAGGCATGGTGACGTCGTGCGCGCGAACATTTTCCGCCAAGCCGACAACGGGAATACTACGCAGCCGCGCGTGCCCGACTTCAAAGAGGGTGCCGGGATCGCCTCCGTCGAGGATCGCCAGAACCGCCGTACACTCGTCGAGTCCGGCCAGGTCGCGCGGCGCGACCTCCTCAGGTTCGCCGAACCCGACCTCGTGCAGCGGTGAGAACACCTCGCAGCCCAAGCCCAGCAGCGCGGCCCGCGCCTCCTCCACCATCCAGCGCTCGCCGAGCGAGAAGAACGGCGCTGCCAGGTAAACCCGGCCCCGCGAGGTATAGCTGGGCAGCGCTTCGCCTTGCAGATTTGAGGCGCTTGGGATCGGCGGCGCGCGACACGCCACATAATGGGCAACCGCGCGCGAGGCCAAGTCTACCGCTACGGCGGGTTCGCGCCCTTCGACCGCCCAGAACAATGCAAAGGCGGCGGAGAATACGTCACCGCTGCCGATCTTGAACACCCGCGGGCTCCAGTACGCCGGCGCACGCCCGATCAACCCGTCGGCGCCATGCACCTCGGCCCCGTGCGCGCCGCGCTTGACGACGACGATGTCATTGGGATGGCCTGCGAGCAACGCGCGTGCGGCTTTATCCAGATCGGGTTCCGGCGCTAGGGCGCGAAGCTCCCGCTCGTTGAGAATCGTGGCTACGCGCTCCGCCGCGGAGCCGTTGTCACGATAGGCTACACCGGACGACTGCGGATCGAAGACGGCAGTGCGGGCGCGCACGCGCGCTTCGCCTTCCAACATGCCGAACCGCAGCACGACGTCGCCCTCGACATCGATCGGGGCCTCGCGTTCCCCGCTCCAGTACATGTCGGGCGCGCTCATAGGATGAAAATAGTGAAACGCCGGCGTCCTGCGGCTGGGCGTCGCCGTGAGACGAACGTGGCTCAGGCTCAGGAGCTGTTGGGCACGTGGCAGGAAGGCGGTCTCGCAATAAGTCACGAGTTCAATGGCTGCGCCGCGCTGCGCCAATGCCGCGGCTGCGCGACCGCCAGAACCATACAGGTGATTCCAGGCTGGAACGACGCACCGCTCGCGGTAGAGGCCGCCTGTGACGATCATGCGCTCGGCCGCTGGCTCCGATAGACGCGGATCAGCGGTGGCGATTGTGCGCCGACCACCTGACCCCGATAGCGATGTCCGTCCGCCGAGCAGGCGATGAGTTCGATGAGCTCATCTGCGCCTGCGAGTGAGCCGGCGATCTGTCCGGTCGCTCGTACCCGGCAGATCACGGACGGAAAGGGCGCGCCGGGTTGCACTTCGACGTTGACCTCGGCGCCTGGGGTCAGGGTCGCCACGACGGCGGGGTCTGCGCCCTGAAGTGGCGTCGTGAAATAGAGGTTGCACTGATCAGCCTGGGGATTGCCGGGATCGCGTGGGCTGCCATCGCCGCCGACGGGATCGTCTCCACCACCGCCTCCGCCACCTGTAGGGACTTTCCGCGTCCTGCCCGCCATGATTCGCTCCCAGCCGCTACTGGCAAATGCTACCGGAAGCTGGGCGACCTCAATAGGGACGTGTAATCTCCATGGGGAGCCGCCGCATCTGCGACCACATGACGGCGTCCAGTACCGCAGCCTGGACGCCGATCCGGCGCGCGAAGGTGAGAAAGAGGTCCTCGAGTCGTTCGTAGTCGCGCGGCAGGCGGATGTCATGCCCGAACACCCGCATCACTTGGCAGGCGCGAATAATATGGATGTCGAGAATGGCGACGTCGTCGCTGCCGGTGTGATTGCGCACGATCCAGGACGCCGTCTTCGGGCCGATGCCCGGGATCCGCATCAGCTCGGAGCGCAAGCGACGCGGGTCGCTGGTGTGGACCGGCCGTTCGCGGAGGAGGACCAGGGCGTCCGCGATGCGTGTGGAGCGTTGTCGTGGGAAGCGGTAGCGGACGGAACGGCCCTCGACGGTTAGCGGACGCTGCAGCGCCGAGAATATCGACCCGGCATCGGCGCGCGATCCGCTGGAAAACACGCCCTCAGCCTCCAGCCGCTCATAGGCGGCCGTCGCCATTTCCGCCGTGATTCCGTGGCCGCCTAGCAGGCAGAAGCCGACCTCCGCCGCCAGATTGCCGTCGAGGCAAATGAATCCGTGGGTCGCTTCGGGCGCAGTGCGGGCGGCCGCGGTCCAGTAGGCCGGGCTGAGCACTTCGGACACCGAACCCCAGCGAACGCCTGGCATCACCTCGTCGTCCCGCGGCGGCAGGGTCCAACTGGCCATCCGGCCATCGACTATCGCAAACGCGGTCTGCATCGAGACTCCTTGACGAACGGTGATGATGCATTGTGATATAAATGCATGAATAGTGACAAGCCTCATCGATCGCCGCGCGCGGATGAATTGGAGCAGGCCCGGCTCGCCGCCGGCGTGAGCCAGCGTGCGGTAGCCCGCGATCTGGGCATCACGCAGGGGCACTACTCGAAAGTCGTTGACGGGCTAGTCCGCGACAGAAAAAGCTATGTCGAGAGGGCTTTGCAGGTGCTTTCGGGGTCCGGGGAGGGCGAGGACGACGTGGACCGCCTCGTGCGCGCCGCGACCCGGGAAATCCGAGCCTCGCCAAGCTTTCGAAACCTTGTCGCCGCCGCCCTGCGCTACTCCAGACCCGAAAACACGTGATGCATCCATGATGCATCGACGCTCTGCTCGGGGAGATCGCGAAGGCGAACACGTCCCAGATGAATAGGTTGATTAAAATCGGACGACGTGTCTAGCGCTGGGCGGCAACGCCGCCAACGTCGGGATCAATCCGACCAGGTCGATCAGGAGCGCGGGTTCGCTACCGATCCTGTTGGCGAGCATGCCGCCGAACAGGTCCCGATGCCCATGGCAACCTGAACAGCATCAGGGCAAGACTGATCGTCGCTCACGCACATGCGTGCCTTCCGTCATAGTGGCGACAGACAGGTGAACGACGAACGAGCCGCCGGGCGGCAGAGCCGTAACATGACGTGGATTCTGACCGGAGATCTCAGCGAGCAGCTGCCGGCTCGGCGCTGACGCTGAATTCGCCCCCGCAAAATTCGCTCACGAATATCGGCGCGGCCACGCACGCAAGACTCCGAAAAATCTGCAGGCGACGGCAGAGCGAATTTCCGTTTGCACATGGATCGTTAACCGGCCATGCGTGTTAATCACCCGAACAGGTGCTGCGTTTTGATGCAGGCGGCGGAATTGCCAATCTGAATTTGATGCGGCAAGGTTGTTCAACGACAGCAGACAGTTTTTCTGCAGTGCATCGAAACCACACACGCCCCGCAGGAGCACGCTGTGCACACGCAATCGCATCAGGGCCGCCCCACCGATGCCGAACTCGTTGCCGTTGTCGCGAAGGCGGATAATGGCATGTCTGCGCTTGACCTGTTGTACCATTTTACGGGCAAGGGCTTCGCTGAACGCGACATCCAGCGCGCCATTCAACGCGCTTTGAATAGCAACGCTCTTGAACTCGGTTCAAGGTTGCGCCTGTACGCTCCGCACCAGGTCGCTGCGGCCTGACGCAAGCGCGCCAGCAATCGGTTCAACTTTGACGACATCCGACAGAGAGCGGTCGAAACGACGCCATTCGGTCATGGCGAATGATCAACGGCACCCATTCCAAAGGGACCGTGATCGAATCTTATACTCCTCGGCGTTTCGTCGCTTGTCGGGGATCACACAAATCGTCCGGGCGGGCGAGGCGGACGTGTTTCACACGCGTCAGCAGCACACCATCAAGGTAGCCCAAGTCGGTCGTCGATTAGCAGAAAAATGCTGCGCAGATAGCCCGGAATTGGCAACCAAGGTCGGATTGCATCCGGAAGTCGTGGAGGCGGCGTGTTTAGCGCACGATCTAGGACATCCCCCTTTTGGCCACGTCGGCGAGCATGTGCTCAATGAGTTGGTTGAAGCTGAGTGCGACGAGGATGGCTTCGAGGGTAACGCGCAAACCTTCCGCATCATCACAAAGCTAGCCGTTCGCTTCGAGGAGTGCGGCGGCTTGGATCTAACGCGGGCAACGCTCGCGGCAACTCTCAAATATCCCTGGCTGCGCGACAAGAGCGACGAAAGCCGCCGAACGAAGTGGAACGTCTATACATCGGAGAGGGACGACTTCGAATTTGCCCGAGAAGGGTTAGGGCACTCGGCCAAAACGGCAGAGGCCGACCTGATGGATTGGGCTGACGATATCGCCTACTCGGTTCACGACTTAGAAGACTTTCACCGCTGCGGCATCATCCCGTGGCACCGTATCCTCGGAGATCAAAGCAAACAGATCATTGAGCGCGCCACAGCCAAATGGTTCAACGCCCCCACCGATGCCGGCGGCCGTTTGCGCGAAGCAATGAGAAACTTGGACGCGTTCATCCGAGGCGGGTTCGGTTCGGTAATAAACGAGCCCTACACGGGCGAGCGCCATCAGCGACAAGAACTTCGTAACCTGACCTCCGAACTGATCGGTAGATACATTCGGGCCGCCCGCTTGCAAACGCCGGATGATCAAGGGAAATGCGTTCAGATTAATCAGGAAGAGGCGGATGAGGTGCTCATCCTGAAACAGATTACAAGAGACTATATTATCAACAATCCATCCCTTGCTGCTCAGCAAAAAGGGCAAGAGCGCATTTTGCGTCAACTGTTCGAAGACCTTTGCAATGACGCGATTGGAGGAACGCCCGCTTACCTCCCACCTCGCCTAAACTATCTTCGCACGATTGGAGATACCCGCCCCGCGAGGTTCGCAGCGGACTGCATCGCTAGTTTGACCGAAGCGGAGGCTGTGGCCTTGCACGCACGCTTGCGGGGGTGGGCCAGTGGCTCAGTGCTCGACCCGATCGTGCGTTGACCGCCCTCTCACTCCCTCAAAAGCGCTAGATTGCCCGACACGGACGTGTGGGCCAAAGTCAACTGACCAGCAACCGCATCTGCCAACCGCATCTGCAGCGATCGCAAGGTGGGGCTGATCGCCCTGAGGGCGGGTGAAGAGTGGGTGTAGCAACACATCAGAGCGGGTGTGCTGTGGTGTCGAGTGGTTTGCTCGCATTGTCGGCATGCCCCAACTGCCAAGACAAGCTCGCGCTCGCCATCGACGCCCATCCGCACGATGGGCGCTGGATAATCCGGGAAGATGTTCGGCTGCGGCGGCAGGTTGCCGGCGCCGTTGCGCAGTGTACCGACAAGGTCGGTGATCGCCTGCAAATTCGAGCGATGCGAGTATAAGTTGCACATGACGATTGACTGCTACACAGTTCCTCTGTGGGTAACCTGAGAGGGGCAAATGCTAGTCGATCTTACCGATTATCACGGGAATCCAGCGTCGATCCAAGCCGGCGCGCTGTTGAAGCTCAGGCCGGCCCTTAAGAACCTTCATGACCCCGATGGGTGCACGCTCGTCGATTGGGGCAAGGGCGGCATTTTCGCACTTGGTAACATCCAGGCCATCGCTGGTCTGTTCGCACCGTATGTGCGCCTTGCCGGCTTCCACGCACCGGACGGCACGCCGATCTACGTGAACGCGGACGCCATCGAGGCATTGATGGTCGATAGCGCATATGATGGACGATGCGTCGCGGTCGTCGGCGAGAGGTGGACCAACCCGCGGGTTCCGGGTCGGAACCGCATAGCGCTTCTCGAAGACGTCGAGGCCGCCAAGGCCATTCTGAATGCGGCTGTCACGGATGAGCCGGAGGGATAGAGGAGGAGCCTCAGCACTCCTTCTCCTGAGAGCGACTCGGCCGGCCGAAGGCAACTTAGCACACTCACTTCCACATGCCGCGCATGCGCGCCCCGACATCGATCCGCGCCGGCCGCGGCTGCGACGACGACCCATCCACTACGCCTGCGATCGGCCATGCGGTCCGCTCGAACAAGCGTTAGCAAGATGTTGGATCCGGCCAGCGGAGCGATGGTCGGTCCTGTCGCATTGATCGCGACCTGACTTGAAGTAAGGTTGACTTACTTTGGCGGGAGGGGATGGCTGTATGTGGGCAAGTGTGGGCCGAGTGCCTGTCGATGGATGCGACAACGGCCATGGATCAACGGCCCTGCGCCGGCAGGTCGCATCTCGCTGCTTCTGGCTGCTGACGTCCACAGCGCTGACCTCGGTGGCGCTGATTGGCCTCGGCGTGCCAATCGCGCTGGCGCAATCGGTGAGCGGGAGCGGTGACGTATCTCCGGCCGTGCCGTCTCCGCCAACTCCGGCATGGGATGCCGGTCCGGTACTGTCGATCGGCATCGACGACGTAGGATCGATCGCGGTCGAGAATGGTGGGCAGCTTGTCAGCTCTATCCATGCGCCCGGTTTTGTCGGCACCTATATAGGCCGGAATGTCGACGGTGTGGGCACGGTGGTCGTGTCTGGCGCCGATGCAAGCGGCAAGGCCTCGATCTGGGAGAATGCCGGCTTCCTGTCGGTCGGCTATTCGGGCGACGGGTCGGTGCGCGTCGAGGACGGCGGGCAGATGACCAGCCTGTGGTCGCGGATCGGCACCAATGCGGGCAGCACGGGATCGGTCACGGTCGCGGGTACTGACGCCGCCGGCAATGCCTCGCGGTGGGAGACCGGTCCCATCATGGTGGGCCGCGCGGGCGCGGGTGTGCTTACCATTGAAGAAGGCGGGCAGGTGGCGGTCGGCGGTTCGTGGTCGCTGCTCGGCTGGCAGCCGGGATCATCGGGCACGATGAGCGTGTCGGGGGCGGGCTCAAGCTTCATCGGCACAGAGACGTTCCGGGTCGGCTATCACGGCACGGGCGCCTTGGAGATCACCGATGGCGGACTGATGGAAACCGGCGAGACCAAGATCGGCTTCCGCACCGGCTCGACGGGCTCGGCGGTGGTGTCGGGGGTCGATGCACTCGGGAACGCCGCGCGCTGGGAGAATACGCAGGCGCTGGTGGTCGGCTCGCAGGGAACCGGCACGCTGACCATTTCGGATGGCGGGCAGGTGACGAGTGCCGAGGGCTACATCGGCGAGAGCGGCCGCGGCAATGGCACGGTCGAGATCGTCGGCAGCGACTTCGGCGTTTCCCGCTGGACGAATGCCGGGCTTATGTCGATCGGTCACCGTGGGACCGGCTCCCTGTCGATCGAGGACGGCGGGAGCGTGATCTCCGGGGAGAGCTACCTCGCGCTCGGCGAGGGCAGCACAGGTGTCGTGACGGTATCCGGCCGAGGCGCGAATGGCGCGTTTTCACGATGGCAGGCCGACAAACTGACAGTCGGCCATCTTGGAGAGGGGACGCTACGGATTGCCGATAGTGGTTGGGTCTCCAGCGGCAGCGGAGTCATCGGCAGGGAGGCGGGAAGCCATGGCGAGGTGACGCTTGCCGGGGGATATTGGGACGTAGACGGCCAATTGCGGGTCGGCGTGAGCGGCACCGGTACCCTCGACATCGCCAATGGCCAGGTTACCAGTGCCGATGCCTATATAGGTCGTTGGGGTGATGGCGACGGCACGGTGACGATGAGCGGCAGCTCGGCGAGCTGGCGGAATGAAGGTGTGTTGACCGTTGGCAGTTATGGCAGCGGGACGCTGTCCATCAATGACGGCAGCAAGGTCACGACATCGTCGATCGTAATGGGTGAGCGCTACGGCGCGGAGGCGCTTATCTCTATTTCCGGCACGAATGGCACGCGCTCGACGCTGGATATCCTTGGAACGTCTACCGATGATTTCGACATCCGCCGCGGTACCGTGATCGTCGAAAACGGGGCGCTGCTGCGCAGCCCGCTTGCATGGATCAGCAGCAGTTCTGCCGATTTCACCATATCCGGCACCGATGCCGCCGGAAATCCTTCCGAGTGGCAGACGCCTTCCCTTTACATTCTGTACAGCGATAGCAAGGTCACCATCGAGGACGGCGCCCGGATGTCCTCCACCAACTCCGTTATTGCCGGCAGTCCGTGGAATGCTGAAGTCCATGTGTCGGGAACAGACGTGAATGGAAATCCTTCGACCTGGGCGATCGAAAAGACATTGGGCATCGGTCGCGGGGCCAACATCTACGGTCTTGGCGATGCGACGCTAAGCATTACAGGGGGCGGTCATGTCACAACCCCGATGGATGCGGATGTCAGTAGCCAGCAGGGAACCGGCACTGTGGCGGTGACCGGCATCGACGACTTCGGCAATCCCTCTCTGTTTCATGTCGGCGGCAAGATTACCATCGGCACGGCCGTGAGTACGGGCGCGATGTACATCAAGGATGGTGGCCGGGTCGAGACGACGGACGCCACCATCGGCTATCAGAACGCTGACACATTGCGTCCCAGCAGGGTGGAGATAAGCGGAGCCGACGCCAATGGGAACGCTTCCCATTGGGAAAACGGCGATCAACTCGACATCGTCCGCGCCATCGTGTCGCTTGAGGACGGCGGCACCGGCTACAGCCCCAGAACCTCGGTCTCTTATAGTGGTCTGCTGATGGTTTCAGGAACTGCCGACGATGGAAGCGCGTCGATCTGGGAGACCGAGGCGCTTCTATTGGACTGGAATTCAAGGCTTATCGTTCGGGACGGTGGGCAGCTCGATAGCGCCACGGCCAACATCCGTAACGGCAGCGTGCTCATTTCAGGGACGAGCGCCCACGGCACGCCGGCGACGTGGACGACCTCAGGTTTCGATTCATATTCCGATTTCACCGTCGAGGGTGGCGGGTTGATGATCACGCGCAGTCCTTCGACCGTTCGAGGAACAGTGACGGTCTCGGGCAGCGGCGACGGCACCCGCTCGACATGGGACAGTCGGGCTCCCGTCGAAATCGCCGATGGCGGAGCGCTGATCATCGAGAATGGCGGCAAGGTCAGCAATACATGGGGTGAGCTCCGTGGCGGAGCGAACGGCCAGTTCAGTCTCGTATCGGTCTCAGGCGTCGATGCCGACGGCAATCCCTCGCTCTGGCAGAGTTCCGGCGGAATTCGTATCGGAAACGGCGCACGCGGTGCTCTGACGATCGCCGGCGATGGCGTGGTCCTGGTTGGCAGCGAGGGCGATCCGGGCCGGGTGATCCTCGCCAATGGCGCGAGCAGCGCCGGTACGATCAATATCGGCGCCGCGGCCAATGCCGCGGCTCGTTGGCCCGGCGAGCTGAAGGCCAGCGAGGTCAATTTCGGTACCGGCGTCGGCACGGTGGTGTTCAACCACACCAGCAGCGATTACGTGTTCGCGCCGGAAGTGACCAACAAGGTCTCCGGCACCCACAAGATCGATCAACTGGCCGGCGTGACCAAGCTTACGGCGGACAGTTCGTCATTCGCCGGCCTCACCACCGTGTCGGGCGGAACATTGGTCGTCGCGAATGCATTGGGCGGGACGGCATCGGTGAATGGCGGACGCCTGCAGGTGGACGGTACCTTCCTCGGCGACGTCACGGTTCGATCGGGCGGCATATTGTCGGGGACGGGAGAGATCGATGGCGACGCCATGTTCAATGGCAGCGGCGCTCTGGCGGGAGTGCAGGGCCGTACCCTCGCCGTTGCCGGCGACGCGACGCTGATCAGCACGTCACGTGTCAACGCCGTGCTCGGCGGAGCGGTCCCTGCTCCCGCGCTGTTCGATATCGGCGGCAACCTCACCCTTGACGGCACGCTGAACGTCACCGACCAGGGCGGCTTCGGCCTGGGTGTCTACCGGCTGTTCGAGTATGGCGGCACGCTGACCGACAACGGCCTCGCCATCGGCGCGGTGCCGGCGGGGATCGACCCGGCAGATCTGTCGGTGCAGACGGCGGTGGCGCATGAGGTGAACCTCGTCTCGAGCGCCGGCGCGACGCTGAGCTTCTGGGACGGCGGCAATCCCGCCTTCTACGACAATGGCGTGGTCAACGGCGGCGCCGGCACCTGGCGCCTTGACGAGCGCAGCTGGACCTCGGTCGATGGGGCGGTGAACGGGCCATTCTCGGTGCCCGGCTTCGCGGTGTTCCAGGGCGCGCCGGGCACGGTGAGCGTTGACGACGCGGATGGCGCGGTGGCGGTTGCCGGCCTGCAATTCGCGACAGATGGCTATCGGGTCGAGGGCGATGTGCTCGCCCTAGCGGGTGCCGGCGGGGAGAGCGTCATCCGCGTGGGCGATGGGACCGCGGCAGGCGGTTCCATGATCGCCACCATTGCCGCCGAGCTCACGGGCAGCTCCCGGCTGGTGAAGACGGACCATGGCACCCTCGTGCTGGAGGGGGCCAACAGCTACACCGGCGGCACACGCATCGATGCCGGCGTGCTGTCGGTTTCCGCCGATGCCGCTCTCGGCGCAGCATCGGGCGGCCTGGTGCTCAATGGCGGAACGCTGGCGACGACGGCGGACATCCTCACCACACGCGCCGTGACGTTTGAAGGTGCCGGCAATTTGGACGTCGCTGCGGGCACGACACTGGAGCTTCGCGGCGCGCTTGGCGGGCGCGACCTGCGCAAGGCTGGCGACGGCACGCTGGTGCTGGCTGGAGCCAGCAGCTATCGCAACACCGAGGTCGAGGCCGGGACGCTGATCGGCAATGCCGACACCATTCGCGGTAGTCTCAGCAATGCCGGCACCGTCGTCTTCGATCAGTCGGCCGACGGCAGCTTCGCCGGCGCGATCCGCGGACTGGATGTCGCGGCGGGTATGATGGTCAAACGGGGCACCGGCAGTCTCGCCCTGACCGGAACCTCGGAACTGGATTGGACGCTGGAGGCGGGCGATCTGCGGATCGGCCCGGCCACCTTCTCGGGTAATGTGGCGATCGGCTCGAATGCCACCCTGATGGTCGATCAATCGGCATCCGTCGGGATTAATGTCGGCCGGATATCCGGCACGGGCGCCTTGCTCAAGACCGGATACCCCACGTTCGTCTATAATGGTGACGGAAGCGGTTTTACGGGGCTCACCACCATACATCGGGGCGGTTTCGTCGTCGGCCGCGATGAGCTGCACGCCGATGCGACACTCGGCGGCTCCTATGTGATCCAATATGGCGGGGCGCTCTGGGGCTATGGCACTGTCGGTTCGGGCGAAGGGAGCACTATCGTTGTCGAGCCTGGCGGCACTCTCGGCACGACCGGGTTGCCTAAGCGCCTCGACCTAACCATCAATGCCGACGTCATCATGCAGGGCGGCTCCGTGATGGCGGTCGGCGGAGCCCCGGCGAAGAGCCAGGACGCGGCGGTGCAGGTCACCGGCAGCGCCACGATCGAAAGCGGTGCGACCCTCCTGGTGGAGGCCTCCGATGTGGCGCCGCGCGGCAGCTATACGCTGCTCGCGGCCGAAGGCGGGCTGTCCGGGCGCTTCGATGAGGTGCAGGCCGATTTCGCCTTCCTCGACACCGAGGTCGCCTATGACTATGCCGCCGGCACGGTGGCTCTGGAGGTTGCGCGCAACGAGCTCGACTTCGCCTCGGCGGCGGCCACCGGCACGCAGGCGGCGACGGCGGCGGCGGTGGAGAGCCTCGGCCTCGCGGCGGAGAACCCGCTCTATGACGCCGTGGCGCTGTTGCCGAACGATCTGTCGACGATCCGTTCCGGCCTTGACCAGCTCTCGGGCGAGATCCACGCCTCGGCGCAGTCGGTGCTGATGCAGAACAGCCACTTCCTGCGCGACGCGGTGGCCGGGCGGCTGCGAGCGGCGTTCGGCGGGGTAGCGGCGCCGACAAGCCCGGTGATGGCCTATGAGGGCGGGGCGGTGAAGGCCCTTCCCGCCGATACCGAGCGCGGCGCGTTCTGGGCCTATGGCTTCGGTTCCTGGGGCGGCTTTGCCGGCACTGACAATGCTGCCTCGGTAAACAACGACGTTGGCGGCGTCTTCATGGGTGCCGATGCGCCGATGCTGGAGAGCTGGCGGCTCGGCGTGATGGCGGGCTACTCCTCCGCTTCCTTCGAGATTGACGACCGTTCTTCTTCCGGCGACGGTACGGATTGGCATGTCGGCCTCTACGGCGGTACCCAGCAAGGGCCCGTGGGGGTACGGCTCGGCCTCGCCTACACGTGGAGCGAGATCGAGACGGCGCGCGCGGTGGCGATCCCCGGCTTCTCGGATCAGCTGAAGGGCGATTATGACGCCGGCACCTTCCAGGCCTTCGGCGATGTCGGTTATCGCATCGATCTCGGCGTCGCGTCCTTCGAACCCTTTGCGGGGCTGGCCTATGTCAGCGTCGACACGGACGGCTTCACGGAGCAGGGCGGGGCGGCGGCTCTGAGCGCGGCGGGCCAGGACATGGAGACAACCTTCACGACGCTGGGACTGCGGGCCTCGACTGCCTTGAGCCTGGACTCCGGGGACGTGGTGCTGAGCGGAGCGCTGGGCTGGCGGCATGCGTTTGGCGATGTGGTGGCGGCTTCGACGCTGGCCTTTGCCGGTTCGGAGAACTTCACGGTGGCCGGAGTGCCGATCGCCGAGGATGCGGCGGTGGTCGAGGCGGGGCTCGCTGTGAGCCTGTCCGAGGCGGCGACCCTCGGGCTGGCCTATCAGGGGCAGTTCGGCGGCGGCGTTACCCAGAACGGTTTCAACGCGGCGCTGTCCGTGAAGTTCTGAGGGGCATCTCGAGTAGAGGTGCCTTCGAACATCGCCTGGTCGACCTGCCGGCCGAGTCCGCCATCGTCGGGTCACGTGATGCGGCCTTCCCGCTGCCGCATGGACGAGGCGACAAATTCCACCACGGCTCGCCGACGCCCGATCCCCGTGGCTTGCCGAAGGCGCGTAATATGGTGGACCCGTATCTCCATCTCGACGAGATCAGGGTGAAGACGCGGGATTTTCGGTAGCGAGCGACGCGGAACCGCGACTCCACTGCGCGACTTTCCTGTTCAGCAGCCGCTGGAGCTGCCAATCAGGAGAACCCCATGAGCAAGCGCGAACTCATCGACACCGGCACCGACAAGCGTTATGTGCGCCGCGACGACGAAGGCCGGTTCAAGGAATCCGACGATGTCGGGCGCTCGCTGGCGCAGGACGTGCGTAAATCGGCCAAGACCAAAGTGAAGTCCGGCGAGGGCGACAGAGGCGACCGCTGACGCGCACCGCGATGAAGATCGCGACCTTCAACGTCAACGGCGTGAACGGCCGGCTCCCGGTTCTGCTGCGATGGCTGGCAGAGGCGGAGCCGGACGTCGTCTGCCTGCAGGAGCTGAAGGCGCCCGATGAACGCTTCCCGCGCGGACAGATCGAGAAGGCTGGCTATGGCGCCATCTGGCATGGTCAGAAAAGCTGGAACGGGGTGGCGATCCTCGCCCGCGGAACCCAGCCGATCGAGACGCGGCGCGGACTGCCGGGCGATCCGGATGACGGCCACAGCCGGTATATCGAGGCGGCTGTCGCTGGCGTGCTGATCGGCTGCATCTACCTGCCGAACGGCAATCCCGCGCCCGGGCCGAAATTCTACTACAAGCTGCGCTGGTTCGATCGTCTGACGGAATATGCGTCAGAGCTGCTGTCGCTGGACGTGCCGGTGGTACTGGCGGGGGACTACAACGTCATGCCGACGGATCTCGACGTCTACAAGCCGGAACGTTGGCGAGACGACGCTCTGTTCCGACCGGAGGTCCGGAGCGCCTATCACGCCCTGGTCGCTCAGGGGTGGACCGATGCGCTTCGCACGATGCACCCGGGAGAGCGCATCTACACGTTCTGGGATTACTTCCGAAACGCATGGGGCCGAGACGCCGGGCTGCGGCTGGACCACCTGCTCCTGAGCCCGGCGATTGCCGATCGCCTGCGTGCTGCCAATGTCGATAGGGCGGTTCGCGGCTGGGAGAAAGCGAGTGACCACGCGCCGGTCTGGATCGAACTCGCCGACCAAACGGCATGACCGCCTAAGAGCGGCGATGACAACCGCACCCCGCGGTAGAGTGCGCCGACCGGCTGATCGATGGTGAGTCGGCGCCACAACGATGCGCATGGGAAACCACGCGCCCGGCTCATGGCCAGCTTAGGAGTGCAGGAGCCGCTCCGCTTCATCAAGGGAGCGGCCACAGGCGGTTGCATCGCCTGCGGCGTCCGCCTTTTTGGCCGACGCCAAAGCGTTGCTGACCTCCGCTGAAACAGAGCCTCCGCCCTGCGCCGCCGTTGGCTGGCCAGAGGTCTGCGCGCGCACGTCGGCCGGCGAGGCCGCCTTGTCACCCACGGTCGCGTTCATGCCGGCCGTGCCGCCAGTGCCGGGCGCTTCGCCCGCCTTGGGTACTCCCGCATTCGGTTGGCTACCGCCCGTGCCCGGCGCCTGAGTCGGCCCTGAGCCGGCATCTTTCATCGACATCGACTTCTCGATCGATGCGATCCGATCCGTACAAGGACCTGCGTGAGCAGCGCTCGCCAAACCGACAAAGGCGAGCCCCGTGATGATGATAATGCGGTTCATAACGTTCCTCCCTGCCATCCGTGTGGCCCAGGAAGAACGGTTGAGAGGGCATTCCGTTGCGTGATCCACCGCCGCCGGCTGCCAGGGTGGTAGTACCTTCCTGTGCCGCGCTACAGGGCCATAAGCAAAAGGCCTTCACGACCAGACGCGAGCTGAAGAGAAGGGCGTCAGCAATTTCAGCCTTGGGTGTCCGCCCTGAAGAATCGAAACCCTCCGCGCCGCCGGTGTGGATCGGGCCGTTCGGAGCTAGGAGCAGCCAAGCTCGCTCGATCTCGGATGGCGCCGAGTTCGATGCTTGCCGCTGTCCATGCTGAGATCCGGCCAGGTTCTCAACCGGTCGCATCGATGCTCATGCGCAACGCCCGCGAGGGGCAGGCTCTGGACGCGGAGTTGAACGGCGGGGGACGGTGGCCGTGATTGCCCGCCCCCCTAACGAACTGAAGGCAGCTATTGCTGTGGGGCGCCAGGCGGATTCAGCTGTGTGGCCTTCACGGTCGCCTGAACGATCGATTGAAGGTCTGCGCCCAAGCCAAACTGCTGGCCGCCATAGGCCATCGCGGCAATAGCCAGCCCGAGGACGGCGACAGCCGCCAGCCAGATGTTAAGACGAACGCCGCTCGTGGCGCGCTCCACATGATCCAAGCGGGCGCCGATCGACTTCATGTCACCGCTGAGTTCCGCGCGCATTGCTTTCACTTCGCCGAGGAGCTCCGCGAACTTTGTATCGGTCCGAGCCTCGGCGGCTTCCAGCTTGGCGTCCATCTCTTCGCGGGTCATGTCGGAAGATGTTGCATCTTGCTCGGTCGATGGCAAGGAGGGCGCGTTCCTCACATTCTCCTGACCGCGTACACGGTCAGGAATCTGCTGGAGAACACCGCCCGCTGCGGATTTGTTGGCGGCGGACATTGACCCTCCCCCGTAGACACGTCGGCGATCATTCGACGCAGAGGCAGGGCGTCGCGGAGAAAACTGCAGGTTATTCGTGGTATCGAGCATCTATCTCTCTCATGCTCGGTCTGCTGCGCGCGCGGATTTGAGTTGTTCAAAATATTGAGCGGCTTCGCTGTCGTTGGCGATCATATCATTGATGAATTCCCCCATGAAAAGATAGGTGTCCATCATCGATTGCGTAGACAGGGCAATTTCTACATCGAGCGTGGCAACCCGTTTCTGATGCCCAGTTCGGAATGACCAGCTAAAAAACGTCAACTTCGTAATGCTGTCGCCTCTGTTGATGTGGGCCAAGCCATCTGAAAAATAGGTTACTAGCTTGTCGGAATAATAATCTACAGAGGTTTTTGAAGCTTCATCTTTCGGCTGCTGATCTGACATCGCTTACCCCCATCACCCAATCGCCCTACGGCAGACGCACGCCACTCTGGCGAAATCGTTCGCATGACGAAGGTGGCACGTAAAGCGATATCGTATCGTGCGTTGCCGGCCGGGTTTCGGGCGGCGGACTGTGGCGATGAACCCGCAGGACCGCCGCCATGCCCTTCTTCGTGCCCGATCGGCTGATTGCATGATCAACACGCTGTGAGCGTCATCCTCCGGCTCCCGTGAACAGGAGCCAGCCATGCCGCGCCGTCTCAAGGAAATGCCGCTCTTCCCTTCCGAAGCCGAGATTGCTTACGAGCTCCTCGGTGATGCGAACCTTGTCCGCTGGAAGCCGCTGGCCCGTGAGTTGGAGCGCCGCGGCATGCCGCAGATCGATCCGGTGTTCGGCCGCCGCTACTGGCCGGCGATCAAGGCGTGGCTGGATCGGCGCGCTGGGCTGTCTACCATGATGGTGCCGTCCAAGGTGGACGGAGAGGCCGATCGACTAGCGGGGGTGTCAGTTGCTGCCCGTCGGCTTGCGCCTCGCCCGTCGGTTCGCGGCCGCCTTCAACCCGCCGAGACGCCCCATTTTTTGCATAATGGCGCGCTCGCGGGCGTCAACGGTCGGGTTGCGCGGGGCTGTGAGCTTCAGCGCTTTCCGCCCGTCGCGCGGCCTGATGATGATGTCGAACCCGTCAGGATACAGAGCTTGCATGACCAGATCGAGGGTCGGCCAGCTGGCCTGACGACCGGACGGTGTGTCGGGGTGCAGCATTTTGGCCGTGTAGCCGTCCTGCACCCCCGACAGGTCGTCGCAGCGCCACATGGGAAGGCCAAGTTTGCGGATGCGGTCGTGAAGCTGGGCGGCGAGCGCGCGATAGACGTCAGACACCGCCGGGCGCCGCGGCTCGGCGGGCGTGCAGGTCGTGACCTCGTCCAACAATTCGGGCGGGGAGCGATCAAGCAAGGATTCGTGCCTCTGAGCGGAACGCCGACACGATGGTCGAGCCGCCGCATCGATCGCAACGCACAGCGACGCCGAGTTCGGTCAGCGGCACCGTCAGCGTCTCCGCCGCCAGGGTGGCAATGTCGCGATGCTCGGCCCGTCGGCAGGCCGGGCACCAGACCGAGACGCGGTTGATGCCGTGGGTGACGAGGCGCGCCAGCGTCATCGGTCCGGTGGCGGGTAGCACGGTCGGCTTCTGCGGCGCGTGCTGGGTGCGACCGCGCAGGACCTCGCTCGGCGTGTAAGGCCGATAGGGCGACCGCTCGATCGACCACCCGCCGCTGTGGCGCCCACGGGTCCAATCCAGCTTGGTCATCGGCGCCCCGGAAGGCTGAAGGCATCGGCAAGTCCGTGCTCGGCGCGATCCAGCGCCGTGCTCAACCAAAATACGTTATTATATGGCGCCATCCGCCGGGCGAGGCGCAGATCGGTGGCGCGCATGTCGCCGGCGGCAATCGCGCCCGATATCTGCGCCACATCACCGGCCAGGTCTGCCGTCGGTCCGCCGAGAACGCCATAGATGTTTCGCGACTGATATCGGCTGGCATATTCGCCGGTGAGCGCCGACAGCCCGACATGGCCCCGCGACAGCCGCTCGGAGATGTTGTTCGCCTCCATCAACCAGCCGAGGGCGCCGGAGCGGTCGATGCCCTCGATCGCCCAGGTGACCGGATCGTCGGACACGTCGCGGCCGTACATGGCGGAGCGGATGCCATAGGATGCGGCGCCCAGCCCGACCATCATCAGGAGGCCGCTCAGTGCATGCGCGTCGCGCTGTTGCAGGCCGGCGAGGAGGATGCGCTGGGTGGACGCGACGGCAAACCCCTTGAACTGTCCGACCAGCTTGCCGAGCTCGGTGCTCATCCACAGCGGCTTGTCCTGGCCCGGCTTGATGATCACCCGGTCGACCTCGCGCACTAGCGCGCCGCGGAAGGCGTCGATGGCACCGCGGTCGGCCCAGGCCTCGGTGTTCGGCAGCCGCAGCTCGCGCACCGTGTCGCCGCCGCCTTCGCGAGCGAACTCCGACCAGATGCGCTTGGCCATTGGCTGATCGATGCCGGAGGCGGCGAGTTTCTCGATCTCCCGGGCCGTCGCCTTACCGAGCGACGCCGCCTCAGCGGCGCGCAGCATGCCGTTCATCGCGATGAGGCTGGTCACTTGCTGCATCACGTCGGTCCAAGGCGCCATCAGGCTGACCATGCCGAAGTTGCTGGACATCCCGTGGATGGCGCGCTCGAATTTCGAGGTGCGGCCGTAATCATCCATCAGATCGGCGATCGCGAGTGCCCGGCTGTCGAGCGCCATGTCGATGGCGGTGCCGGCCAGTTGCGCCTCGCGACGGGCGATCGGGCGGACGTCCTTGAAGCCGGCGATGAACGGAATCCAGCCATCCCGGAAGGTGCGGGCGAGGCCATATTCCATCACCGGCCGGCCGAGGTCCGGGATCGACGAGATGGTTACCCCGCCCATCAGGCGGAGATAGTTGAGGCTCCTCGCGATCCGGCCGGCGCGGACCAACAGTCCGTCAGGGTTTGACGGCAGGGCATAGACACCGCGGATGCGGTCGCGCACCGCGTCGAGGGTTTTGAGATCGCGATCGGCTCCCTTCTGGATCGCCAACCGGTCTTTCGGCGTGACCGCCTCGGCGAGCCGGCGGTCGCGCTCGTCCACAATCTTCCGCTTGGCCTCCGTCAGGTCGAGATCGCCGAAGTTCCGGATGATGGCGACGTCCGGCGCCAGCGTCCGGGTGTAGGCGCGCGCCAGGACTTCGATGTCGTTCTCAAGCCAGGGCTCGAGCAGCGCGTCCGGGATGGCGAAGGAGCGGCGCGCCAGCGGGCCGCGCACATCCTCCGGCTTCGCAGGGCCGGAGCGGCCACCGCCAATCTCATAGGGAAGCCGGCCCGCCGGGGTACTGATCCAGTGATCCACGATCTGCGAGGCCTGCGCGAGGAGTTCGTCATCGCTCATGTCCTTGCGCGCGGCGGTCATGGCGCGGATGGCGCCCTCCAGCACGTCGTCGGAACCTTTCTCCAGCGGTGCATCGGCGGAGACCGCCCGCGCCGCCTTCTCGCGCGCCCGCAGCTCGGTGCGGAACTCGCGGGTGGAATCGCCCTTCCAGCCGGCTGCCTCGCTCTCGATCTTGCCGCGGAGCTCCGCCTGACGCCGGTCGACATTGGCGAGCAACTCCTCAATGAGAGCGCGGCGTTCTTCCATCCTGCCCAGGCGCTGTTCCAGCAGGCCAAGCCGGCCGACATTGGCACGGGCGGCAACATCTGCCTCCGCCCCGCGGGCGCTCGCCGTGCCGAGCCGGCGCTGCTTCTGGTCCCGCGCCGCCCGCGCATCGGCGATCTGCTGCCGCACCTGCGCCAGTGCGTCCTTCTGCACGAACAGGTCGCCCTCCACCTGCTCCCGCCGCGCCTGCACCGGCACGCCCTCGCCGGCGGCCTCCAGCTCGGCCGCAATCCGGTCGAGGTCATCCAGCGTCACGAGGTCCGCGCCGGATTCGATCCGCTCGTCGCGCAGCACCTTGCCGACATCGGCGACCGTCTTCGGCTGGATGCCGGCGCGGCCGAACACCTCCGACCAGGCGTCGGCCAGCGCGGTGACCTGCTGCTTCTGCACATCGACGCGGGTGTCGACCCACCAGTCGGGATCCTTGCCGCGCGTCGCATCGGCAATCCAGTTCAGCACGTCATTCGGCTCCGGCCGCTCGGTCAGCCGGCCGCCCGAGGCTTCCATGATCCGCTCGGCCCAGGTATCGGCATCCGCGCCGTTGCCGCTGACCAGCCCCGGCCGCGTGCGCACATCGCCGCCCAGCGCGGCCAGCACGTCGCCGCCACCGTCCTCGATGCCGCCGCCTCGCACGATCCACGACAGGAAGGACGGCGCCTTGTACGGCTTGCGCCGCCCCACCACGATCTCCGCCGCCGCCCGGTTGTCGCCCGACAGGATGCCCTTGATCTCGTCGGCTTCCGCCTGCCGCAACTGCGCCTCGGTCGGCGGCCGGTCGGCGCGGCGCAGATCGACCAGCTCTGCTTCCATCCGATCGATCATCTCGCGCGTCGTCGGATCGGCGGCGATGTCGCGCATCTCGCGGATGAAGGTCTCGTCGTCGGCGATGGCCTCCGAGATCAGTTCCTGCCGATCGGCGAGGACGTCGCTGCGGCTGGTGGCGCGTCGAACTTCCATGGCGCGCTCGTCGAGACGGGCGGAGAGCTTGCCGCCTGAAACCTCCAGCCGCTCGAGCTGCGCCTGCAGCTTCCTGGCGCTGTCATCGAGCCCGCGCCGCTCCGTGAGCAATCCGCCAAGCCGCTCCTGCGTCGCGGCCTTCGCGGACTGATCGGCGCGCAGATAATCGGTGATGACCTGCTGCACGGCGGGACGCTCGGCCCGGACCTTTTCCCGATCCGGCAGCCGGTGGAGATAGCTCTCCGCCGTCTCGATGCCGACATCGGGATCGAGCGCACCGACCTCGACAGCCGCCAGCCGGCCCGGATCGAACACCTTGGCGCGCATCGCCTGGGCAGCGGCGGCGACCTGCGGAATCTCGTGCCGATCCCCGCGGCGCATGGCCTTGGCGATTTCCGCCTTGAACTCGCTGTAGGTCAGCTCGCCCTCGGAGCGGCCGGTCAGCCGGGCGAGCTCGGCGCGGGCAATGTCAAAGGTCTGGCGCGGGCGGCCGAACCGGTACTGCGAATAGAGATCGTCGACATCCTGCAGGCCGCGCGCGAGATTGCCGTACGACATTTTCACACGGGTCTCGACCGAGCCGCCGGGTGCCGTGGCAATGCCAGCCGCGTTCTTTTCCAGGGTCAGCGGCGTCTCGGCCAGCATCTCGATGGCGCGGCGGCTCTCGACGAAGTTGCTGGTCTGAAGCCGGAGCATGGGGTCCTGGAATCGCAGAGCCTCCGCGGCACCGAGCGCACCCTTCAGCGCGTTGTCGCCGGTCTGCGCCTGGGCGGCGCCGATCGAGCTGTCGCGCTCCGCGACGAAGGCATCGTCACCGGCGGCGCGGTCGACGGTGCGGGTCGACAACTCCCCGGTCTCGATGTCGCGGCCGAACCGCTCGAAGTCGGCACGATGCACATAGGCGCCGACCGCCCCGCCGAGGATGCCGCCGAGCACCGCGGTGCCGGCGATGTTGGCGGCGCTCTCCTCCCAACCGCGGCCCGGCTGCACCGCCTGCAGTAGCCCTTCCTGAACCGCCGTCGCCGCCGCACCCGCTGCGCTCGCCATCAGCGCCGAGCGGGCGATAGTGGAGCCGATGCGAACACCCTTCACGATCTGCGCGCCCGGGATCAGCGTGGTCGGCGACAGAATACCGGCCGAAATTCCGGCCAGCGTGCCCATCCAGCCGCTGGCCGCCATGGTCCCCAAGTCGCGCTCGCGCTCATCGATCCGCGCGCGGATGGCGTCGCTCTCCGCTTTGCTGCGCGAGCCGAGGAAATCGCTGCGATAGTCTCTGCCGTATTTGGTGCCCTCGATATCGGCACGCAGGTCATAGCTCGGGTCCGGCGCATAGGCATCGCGCTCCTGCAGCCACCGGGCGACGTTGACGACGTCGTTGTCCAGCCGGAATGCCGCCGCGAAGGTGTCGCCGACGCTCGGCGCCGGACGGACCGGCTCGGGGCCGGTACCGGTCGGCGCACGGAAGCCGAGAGGACCCGCATCGTCATCCATCGGCACAACCGGCATCATGGCTCTCCGCTGATGGCGTTGACCTTCGGCTGGCCGCTGCCCCAGTCGGCACCGAGGTTCTGCTGGAGCCGGCCGAAGAAACCGGGTGCTTGCGACCACTGCGCCGCCTCGGCGCGAGCCTCGTCGAACTGGAAGCCGACGCGCTTGCCATCGGCCTCGCGCAGAACGTCCCACGCACCGTCCGGCCGTTGGAACACTACCTCGTAGCGCGGTGCCTTGCCGGCGCTCGCGTCGCTATCGGTCTCGCGCGCCGCGACAAGCTGGTACGCCGACGCCTCGCCCGCCGGGCGGCTCTGGGTGAATTCCTGCCACTGCGCCGACATCCAATCATGCGAGCCGTCGATGGTGGGATAGTATTTCTCCGGCGGCCGGCGCATCAGCGCGCCGCCGGCGAACTCGGAGGCTCCCCACACCTTGCTGAGCATCTTGCCCGCCATGCTGCTGGCGGCGGATTCGTCGCCGGTCGCCGCGTAGGCCTCACCGAACAGCAAACGCGCCTCGACGCGTAGACGAGCCATGGCGTCCGGGTTGCTCGGCGCCGCCGGCTGATCGAACGGGAGCCAGCTGGGATCGAGCATCGACAGGATCTGCCCGTCGCTGAATTTCTCGGAGATCGTCTCCGCCTGCTTGCGCTGTTCCGCGCGGGCCTTGGCCTTGAGGGGATCGGCCTCCGCCTTCACCGCCTCCGCCAGCTCGGCCGGGCTCTTATAGGCCAACCAGCTTTGCCACAGCGCGAGGCGCTTCTCGACGTCGCCGGCAAAGGCCCGGCCGAATCCGACCGGATCCGACGACTGCATCCGATCGAGCGCCCCGAAGACCGCCGTCATCTTCAGCGGATCGCTTGACCGCGTCAGCCCGTCGACCGCTTCCTTGACCTGCGGTATCGCCATCGTCAGGGCGAACGTCTGCTGCGGCAGTGTGGCGCCGAGCGCGCCGAAGGTGCGAGCCACCATGTTGGCGTCGCCGGTCCGCAGCACGCCCGCGAGGTTTGCCGCCTCGCCGAGCGATAGGCCGGGCACGGCGTTGCGGCCGAGACGGCTGGCATAGACGCTGGCATCCTGCGCACGCGCCCGCAGAGCGCCCACCAGTTGTTCCGGCGGTGCCGACCAGTTGATCAGCGTCGGCCCACGGCCCCAGTTGCCGACCTGGCCGCGGGCAATCGGGTCGTTCTCCTCCAGCTCCGCCAGCTTCTTGCGACCCGGCTCGACGTCACGCAGCATCGACTGGGCGACGCTGTCGCCGTTGGCCGCACGCGCATTCCAACCGGCGATCAGCGCCTCGCGCGCTTCCGGTGTCCATTCGCGGAACGTCGCCGCCAGCGCGCCGGTGCGCATCGAGGTCGCGGCCTTCTCGCGCTGCGCCGGAGACAGGGACGGCCACATCCGCTCGATGGTGTCGACATTGTCCGGGGTCATGCCCCAGAAGTCGGCACTGCGCTCCATATCGGGGAAGATGCGGTCGAAAAGCTCCTGCTGGCCCTTCATGTAACCCTGCAGGACGGCAGGATCCATGTTGGCCGCGAGGTCCGCGCTGCCGCTGCCGCCGGCCATCTTCTGATCGGCCCACGCCACCACCTGGCCAGCGGTCATCCCGCGCAGGAAAGGATTGGCGGCGATCTTGTCCGGCGGCAGCACCCGTTCAATGGGCGTCGACGGATCGGCCTTGAAGATCTGCACGCCGCCCGCCGGCCCGGCGAAATGAGCGAGGTAGACCGTTCCATCCCGCGCAGGCACGCCGGCGTTCGTCAGGAACTCGGCGTTATCCTTCGCATAGGCGTTGGTCATCTCCAGCGACAGCGCCGGATCGGCACGCAGCGCCAGCACCTGCTGCGGCGTCCGCCCCTGATAAAGCTCGGGGCGGTGAGTCCGCACGGTCGCGAGCCAAGTGCTATCGATGAACTGTCCGCCGCCGAAAGCCGACGAGAGCGGGTTCTGCGCAGTCGGATCGAAGCTGGATTCGACGCCGGTGATCTTGGTGCCGATGTTCGCACTCAACCCGCCGCCGCGCGTCTCCGCGACCTCTACGTGCCAGTTTTCGTTCGCCAGCGGGAACTTCAGCCCGTGAGCGCCGGCGTTCTGGTGCAGCCAATCGACGACCTCTTTCGGGGCCTTGCTCAGGCTCTCGCCATTATAGGACAGGTCCGCCGCGTCGCCGTGATTATGGTTGGACCGGCCCGGCGGCGCGACCCACTTCCGCGCCTCTGCCTCCGAGCCGCGCTTCGCCACCTCGGCGTTCCAAAGCTGCTGCTGCCGCTCGGTGGTGCGGAAGCCCGAATAGACACCTAGCTTCTCAGCAATGCCGGGTGGTGCCGCCTGGATCAGGCGGGTGAGCCGCACCGACATATCGGGCGACATGCCGTCCACCGCCGCTGCTGCCTGCCCGCCCGACAACCGCGTGCGCAGGAAGGTCTTCGCCTGATCGACATTGGCGGCCGGCATCGTTGCCTGGCCAACACGACCGGCGCGGGCGACGCCGAGCAGATAGCCCTGGTTGACCTGCAACTGGCGTTCGACCCGCAACGCCTCCAGCGGCGCCTTCAATGCGCGGAGGCGATCGATGACCGAGCGCGCCTCGTCGTCGAGGCCGGCGACGCCGCGATCGAGCATCGCGAGGACCGGCTTGGCGACCTCGATCACGTCTTTCACGCTCTCGCGCCGCCAAACTTCTTTGCTGCGTAGCGAGGCCTCGGTGACGTCAAGATATTTGCGCTGCTCTGCCGGGCGTAGACCGGACTTCGCCAGCGTCTCCTGCGTCTCCTTCAGCGCGCCCTCGAAGCCCTTCGCCTCGTAGGAGCGATCCGCCGCGATAACGATCGCCTCGCCGGTAGCGCGGCCGAACAAGTTCTCCCGCTGCAGCATCACCGCGTCCGGCGCCACCATGCCGCCGTCAACGCGGGTTTTGGTGACGCCATCCCACGCCTGCATCGCCGCGGCGAATTTCGGCGAGCTCATCCCGTCTGTCGCGGCAATCGCGACGACGTCGTCTTCCGCAAGCTTCTGTCGGGCGATCAGATTGTCGTCGGCCAAGGACCGATCACGGACCAGCTTCTGGTTCGACAACGAGGAGAACGCCGCCATGCCCTCGTCAGCAAGGTTCTTCCGCAGATGCGGCACCAGCCCCGGCGTCGCCGCGCTCAGCCGGCCGTCGGTATAGCCTTTCCAGTCAGCGTCGAAGCCGGCGGGGTTGAACTGGTTCTTCGCCTCGAGCTCGATCCGCTTGCGACGTGACTCCGTCTCGGCTTCGGCCAGTGCGCCCGCCAGCCGCAGATGCTGCTCACGCTCGCCAATGTCGGCGATCCGCTCGCCCGCGCGGGCGACCTGCATCCAGGCGCTCGCGGACGAGAAGCGATCACCGTCGACCACGCCCGGCGATTGGGCGAGAACGCCGGTTTGAGGAATGGGAAGTCCGGTCCCGGCCATCAAACGCCCCGCATTAATTTATAACCGCCGCCGGCGAGCGTCGCCCCGGCGTCCATGTAGCCGCCCAAAAGCGTGTACTTGGCCTTCTGACCCGCCATCGACGCCGACATGCGCGAGCTATCGGCCTTCAGCAGGTAGTTGAGCCCGGCCTGCTTCGCGTCGCGCGTGCCCTCCGACGCCACGTCGGTCAGGATCGCCATGCCCGTCGGCGACGACATGCCGACGCCGCGGCCCGCGCGGATCGATTGCATGGTGCCGAGCTGGCTGGTCAACTCCTCGCGGCGCCGGGCCTCCTCTTGGGCGGCGGCCGTCCGCTGGATCTGCTCGTCGCGCTTGAGCTGCTCCTGCTCAAACCTCGCCGCGCGCGACTGCTCTTGTGCCGCCATCGCCTGGCCAGAGGCAGATAGGACCGTGCCGGCGACCAAAAACAGCGTTTCCATCTACTGAACGCTCCCCTCCGGCCGCAAAGCCGCGAGACGTTCCGCATCCAGCCGATCGGCATGGCCAGCAAGAAAATGGCGGATCAGCGCGGCGACATGCTCGCGCGGCGTCCCGTGCTCCAGCAGATCCAGCGCGCCCCGTAGTGCGACGAGCGGATCGGAGAACGGCTCCGGAGAGACCACAGGGCGCGAACGATGTGCCGCGATAACGGCGAGGCTCTCGACCAGATTGAGAGCGGGAGCATCGGTCGAAGTGGTATCGCGAGGCTCCGAAATAATTTGGGTGGTGTCGAGGGCGAGAGGGCCGGACGACGATGGTGCGGCGGATTTTGACCCCCCGGCCCCTGCTGGCGCGCGCTCTATTGCGAGCACCCCCAGGGGCGGGGTCGCCGCACCCGATAGCCGGTCGAACGCATGGGCGACGGCGATGGCGATCCACTGGTCGGCGAGGTGCTTGGCGGGATTGTCCGGCATCGTGTTCTCCTTCGGCACCGGCCGGCCAGGCCCAATGCGCTCGGGGATCGTGTGGAACGATCGCCGGGCCGAAGGAGAATTCGGGGAGCGGAGATCGCATTCCGCCTGGCCGGGCGGGCTGATGTCGTGTGAGCAGGATGCGCGGCGCCGGCGGGCGAGCCCAACGCACAGGCGAGGCTGTACGGAAAACGTCGGCGCAAATGGCCTCTTCCGACCGAGCGACTGCAATGATTTGCAGGTGGCCTCTTGCCTGTACAATAAACAGTCGTATTCGGTATGGCTCTGCGCTACGATGTCGGCCTCACCATGGAGGCCAAGACCATGCGCCGCGCTGCGATCTATGTCCGCGTCAGCACTGACGATCAGACCGTCGAGAACCAGGAGCGCGAACTGCGCGAGGTCGCCGCGCGCGCCGGCTGGGAGATCGTCGAGGTCTATGCCGACCACGGTATCAGCGGCGCCAAGGGCCGGGACAAGCGGCCCGCCTTCGACAAGCTGTGCAAGGACGCGGCCCGACGGCGCTTCGATATCGTCATGGCGTGGTCGGTCGACCGCCTCGGCCGTTCGCTGCAGGATCTGGTCGGGTTCTTGTCCGACCTGCACGCCCTGAGGGTCGACCTGTTCCTCCAGCAGCAGGGCATCGATACCACGACGCCGGCCGGCAAGGCGCTCTTCCAGATGTTGGGCGTTTTTGCGGAGTTCGAGCGCGCCATGATCCGCGACCGCACCAAGGCCGGCTTGGCGCGAGCTCGTGCCCAGGGCCGGGTGCTCGGCCGACCGAGGGTCGACGCGAAGACCGAGCGGGTCATCCGGGAGGCGCTCGCCACCGGCGAGGAGGGCATGCAGAAGATCGCGCGCCGGCTCGGCGTCGGCACTGGCACTGTGCAGCGCATTCGGGCGGAGATGGCCGTCGCTGCCGCCTGACGCCGCGCCCGCCGTCACCGCGGATCCCCATCAGCGTCGTCGTCCTGGCCACCGGCCGGCGGCTCGACCGCCGTGCCCTCGATCACGCGCGCCGCGCTGCCGCCGGAGCCACCGGACAAATCAATGATGTAGCCAGGCACCTGCAAGGTCAGCGATACGGCGGGGTTGTCCGGGCTGATCAGGCCGGTCTGTTTCAGCACCACAACGGCGCCGTTCAGCTGGGCTGCACGATTGTCGCCATCAAGCACTTCTGCCAGGGCGCGAACCGCCCGCGGGAGCAACGCCGAAAACATTTCGGCACTCCGCTGACGGACAAGGGCCTGTATGTGAGCCTTCTGGTACTCACGATTGAAGTGCTCGCGGCTCAATCCCGCCAGTTCCGCTGCGGCTTTTTGCGTTGGTGCCTCTCCCGAGAGAAATGCATCCACCGCGCGACGCATTGCAGCGGAAATCCTCGGCCGTTTTGCCAGAGGACGGCGCCCTTTCGGCACGGTCACGTCGTTCTGGTGCTCACCCATGACGCACCTCCTGCACAGCGCTTTCCTGGCGAACATTGGTGGCGAACAAAGCGACACCTTCTAAAGAAGGTGTTCGCCTATGTTCGCACGAACACCTCGGCGAACATTCTGCGTATTCATGGCGAACAATGGCGAACATTTTGGCCTCTTGGGCAAACATTTTGAATAGAAGGGATGTTCGCCTCCCAGTAAAACAGGCGAACATTTTGATTTGTTCGCCCGTCATTCCCGAGCGATCCACACGGCGTCATCCCAGACCCCGATCACGTTGGCCGACTGGAGAGCTTCAGCAGCACGCTTGAATGCTAGTTGGCGTGCGCGCGGTGTCTCAGTGTCGGTCGGAGTTTTGCTATAAAAGTACTTGCGCCAATTTTCGGTGCTGACGACCCGAACCTGAGGCGGAATATGGTTCGAAGCAGGGGCGGATTTGCCCATCTCGGCCACAGCGTCACGCAGCGCGTCGAGGGCGATCTTGGCGCCCTTGGGCAGGCGCGGACCGGCTGACTTCTCCGGAACAGCTGAGCCGTCGGCAGGCTCGACGACGCACGAGGTAATTGTCTCGCCTTCGTCGTCGTGACCGACCTCGACGACGCGCAGCCGGCTGGTGGTGGTGTCGCCGTCAGGTCCGTCCTTTGCGTACTCGACCAGCGTGACGATCTGATCAGCGGCATCGCGCTTCACCGCGATCTGCACGTCCGCGCTACCAAGCAGGGAGGTGTGGCCGCGCGGCCGGCTGCCATCGAGACCGGAATGATGGACGATCGGTACAAGGCAGCCGAATGCCTCCTGGATGGCGCCGGCTGCGCGGATGTAGGCGGCCATGGCTTTGTCTTCAGATTCCGATCCGACGAGGCTGCGATTCAGCGTGTCGATCGCCACCACCGCCGGAGAGGCATCCTCTCCGAAGTGGTCGCGCAGCTCGGCCCGGATGTCGGCGATCAGGGCGCGATGGTCGCCGATGAGATCAAGCGTCGCCTCGACAAGGAAGAATGGCACAGCCTCATCACGACCCTGCAGAAACTCGAATTCGAAGGCGGCCTTGCGCGCGCGAAACCCGAGATGCCCCTCCAGGCACACATACACGACGATGCCTTGCCGAACGCGGCGGCCCCGATAGGACCAGCCGAGCGCCACATGCATGAGAAGATCGAACAACCAGAAGCTTTTACCGCACTTCGCCGCGCCCCAGATGATCGCGAGGCCCGTCATCGGCAGAAGCTTCCGCACCAGGTAAGTCGGCGCACTGGAGAGAACGATTCCGCTGAACGGCGTCAGCTTGAAGCGCCGACGCTGCGCCTGGCGTTCGCCACGCTCCAATTCCGAAACTGGCACCATCTCTGTCGCACGCATCAGGCGGCGCCCCGCTGCGGTCGCGGAGCAAAGATCCGCGATTTCGCGACATGCGGATCGAGCCCACGTGCGAGCTCGAAAGCGTGGTCGACATCTTCGCCGGCGATGGCCGGAGCATCGGCGAGCCTCAAAGCTGCGCCCGGCCAATCGATGATGACCGCGCCGCGGCAATCGTTCGCCAGCCAGCGCGTCGCTGTGCGGTAAATCTGGAGCGGCTCTCCGCCATAAAACGAGGCCGGATTTTCGATCAATCCTTCGCCAAGCAGCGCGCCGCGGCCATCACGTCGCGCTGGGCGATGGGGAGCGTTGATCGGCCAGGCAGCGAGGTCGATGATCGCTTCGCGCGCGTCGCGGATCGGCATGATGAAGGCGCGCTCGCCGTCGCCGGGGTGTTTGGCCAGCTCGAAGAAATTACCCAAAAAGAAGTTGACCTCGAAAGCCTTCACCTCGCGCAAGGCAAACTCCGTTGCACCTTCGGCCCGCAGCAGCGCCAGCTCTTCTCGGAATGGGATCGGCAGGGGAAGCCATGCCGCCTCGGCGAGGGTGAAGTTCTCAGCATGGAACGGAATGACGTTGCTCATGGCATGAACCGCGTCATGCTGGTGTCGTGTCGTATGCGTGCCTGAACGAGATAGCGCTCGAGGGGGGCCCGGCGCGGGTCGATCAGTGTCGAGGTCGCGATCGCCGCCTCGCGAACGAATGCGCGGCCGACACTCTGCTCGATGGCACCGATCAGGACAGCGCCGTCGAAGAATGCCTTCGCGAGCCAGAAGGCCACGACCGATTCACTGCCGTCCGGCGTGTTGATGCGCGCGGCATCGTCGCCAGCGTCCCGGAGCAGATCGACCAGGAACGACGGGTTCCGAGGTTCGGGATAACGAGCGGCAAGCGCCACATCGGCGATGGCTGCCCAGGCGAACGACGGGCGCCCGTCGGGGGGCGCGAAGAAGCGGACCGGGGTTTCGTTCACCTCGGCAATGAGAATCGGCTCGACGAGGGCGCTGCGCTTCATTGCGGCAGCCCCCGCGTTGGCGTCGGAAGCCCGCCGTTGAGCTCATGAACGCGCGCGGCCCAGGCCGATTTTTCCTCGTCCGAAAGCTCGAGAAGTTGCATCTCGGCGGCCAGGATCACACCGGCCTCGATCGCGTCGAAGACCGTCGAATGCACCAGTCCGCCCTTCACTGCCGCGCGGACCAACCCATAAGCGACCGCGCGGGGGACGATGACCACCAGCCCTTCCGGTGTGGCGACGTAGGTCGCAGCGGCCTCGGGGTCGTTCTCAATCTTGTGAGCAGTACTTTCCGGGTAGGGCGACCGGATGAGCGCGATGACGTCGAGGAGGGCAAGGTGAGGCTAGTCTTCGCCGCTCGGCGCGTCGTAATAGTGGACAGTGGTGTCGTCGATTTCGACGACGAGGCGCGGCTCGACGATTTCTGTCATCGGCCACCCCCATCCGCCAGCAGCCCGAGGGCGGCGGCCTGGCGCTCGGCTTCCTGAAGCGCGGCGATGAGGTCGCCGAGCAGTTTGGGGCGAAGAGCGACGCCCTTCTTCGAGAAGGTCGGACGGCTGCCGCTGGCGATGTCCACGATCCGGACGTCGACGAAAGCGACGTTCTCGAACTCACAGATCCGCACGGCAACGCTCTCGCGGGCGTTCTTACGGAGGATCGCGATTTCGACAGGAAAGGCGGGAGAGGGAGCGTTCATCGTGCCCACCTCACGCCGCCGCGCCGGCGTCGGAGGTCGACCGGCGGCGCTTGCTCGCCAGGTACTGGTCGAGATCAGATTTCAGGTAGCGGACACTCTTGCCCAACTTGAGAAACGGCGGCCCATCGCCCTTCAGGCGAGCTTTCGCCAGCGTAATGCGGGCTTGCCGGCAATAGCGGGCAGCCTCATCCTCATTTAATACTGGATCAATGCCAGTGCCGGACGAGATGGTCTCCAGCCGCTTGAGGCGCTCGTAATCCTCTCGTTCGGAAGGCGAAAGCGATGTGTTCATAGTGGCACCGTGGATCAGTGTTTACTTACTGATCTGACCGTGCCTCTACGCTCCCCACTCGTCATCGCCCGAAAACTAGGGGAACGGTTTTCGGTGCACCGGGAAGTAAGTTACTCCTTCGCGGTGAGCGCGCGGACCGCCGAAACAAAGTGCTCGGGCGGCAGTTCCTTGGCGATGCTGGCTAGCGCGGCCACCCACGGCTCCCCCTTGGCCTCGTCAAAGCGATTCTCGAGACTGCGAGGCCGGCCGCCCAACGATCGATATGCGTCTTTCTTCACCAAGGCACGCGCAGCTTCCGCTTTCGTTTTGCCTTCGGCCATCAACTCCACCATATCGGCCACCAGACGAGCCTTCCGGTCGCTCGTCCATGCCGTCGGTCGATGAGCGACCGGCGAAGCTTCGACCCGCAATCCGGGCACATGCTCGCGCGCCAATTCGATTGCGAGAAGCGCGAGGCTGAGCAGCCCCTGGTCTGCTGGCACGCCGTGATGCTTCATCAGGAGCACGAGCCGCCGCTCCAACTCAGCGGCAATGCGGCGCTTCTCCGCCTCCACCTTGGCATCGCGAACCACCGGGTCGTCGAGCAGCGACATCTTTACGTCGGTAGGGGCGATGGGTGTCGATAGGTCACCGACGTAAACGCCATGCCTTGCGGCTGTGCCTGTGGATTTGGTCATCGGTGTACCTTGGTCGCAGGAAGCAGAATGACGTCGGCGCCCGGTTCGTCGCTCCCTTCCCCCATGGCCGCCGCGATCCGATTGGCTATCGCGTTGCTCGCCTTTCGAAGGGGATCGTTGTCGACATGCGCGTATCTCGCGGTTGTCGATGGCTGTGTATGACCGAGCAGCTTGCCGATGACCGGCAATCCCAAACCTGCACCAGCACCAATCGAAGCGTGCGTATGTCGGAGATCATGAAGCCTAACGCCCTCGAGTCCGGCGCGCCGGGATACGGCCGCCCAAGGCCGCTTCAAGTCAGCGCGGGGCTTCTCACCGGGCAATCCGGCGGAGCTGCTGGCAATGACATAAATTCCGATCCGCGGGAGTTCACTCAGCATAACAACGGCAGGTGCGTTAAGGATGACAGATTTTCGACCTGTCTTCGAATCCGGCAGTAGCAACAGGCCGCGCTCGAAATCGATTTCCGCCCAACGAAGATTGAGAATTTCACCGAGCCGACATCCTGTTAGAAGTAGAAGACGGATCGCCGCCACAGCATAAGCGTCAGAAACCGTCGACTGCCGACGTTTCGCGACGTGCTTCACGCCTGACTTCGCTGCATCAATGCGCCAAGGTACGCCAGTCGTTTCCGCCTCGCGCAAGGCAGCGCCCAAAGCGGCTAGCTCTGAACTACTCAAGAAGCGTTCGCTCTTCCGATCCGGGAACTTCTCAAGACCTGCCGCCGGATTGCTCGGCATCAACCGCTGCCGCACGGCCCAAGAGAACATCCCACCGATCTGGCGAAGCGTGCGCGTCGCAGTCCCCTTCCCTCCCCGGACCACCGACCTGACGCCAGGCCGAATTAGCTCCGAGCGTCGCGTTCTCCCATCTGCGACGTCGCGCATGAAACGCTCGAGGTCCGATCGGTCAATCTCCCCGATCAACTTCTTGCCGAGGAGAGGCTTGATGTGAGCGTGGACGCGGCTTTTGTCTGCCTCGACTGTACTCGCCTTCTTGAGAGCGCATCCTTCTTCAAGATAGCGATCGCAAAGCTCCGCCACCGTGAGATCAGCACGTTTACGCGCTCGATCGGCCGCGGGGTCTCCGCCTGTTACGACCAGCGCCAGCTTCTGCCGGGCAATTTTCCGGGCTTCGTCAGGGGTGCACTTGCCGACAACGGAGATGACGAGCCGCTTTTTCGACGCTCGCCGGCCTGAGCCAACCCGGTACGTGATGATGTAAGTCGCCGCACCAGACGGCCTAACTCGGATGCCGAAGCCCGGCAATTCGGTGTCCCAGACATACTGATCGACCGCTCCAGGTACGAGCGCGTCAACGATGCGTTTGCTAATCCGCGCTGAACCCAAACTGCCCGCCTCTGGGACCCACCTGGGACCCACCTGGGACCCACGCTTTATCAAACATGGGGAAGCTAGCGGAAACATGGGACACGATCCACCCCATGCAAATCAAAGGATTAGGAATGGTGGGGAATGGTGAGGAATGATACGGAAAACAGAATCGTCACCCTCCGAAGGCAAAGGTCGCACGTTCGAATCGTGCCGGGTGCGCCACTTCGGTACAAAACTGCGAACGCCGTTCGCCGCCGCTCCTACGCTTGACGCGGCTGCTAGCGTGCGCAGCAGTTCAGATTTGTTTCCCATCAGCCGAATCTCCGATTTGCTCACCACCTCGACGCGCTGAGCGAGTGCGCGCAGATGGTCGCGGTGATATTCACCGGCTTCTGTGCGCAGCTTGGCTCGCGCGACCTCGGAGAAGCGCTTCAGGCTTTCGACGGTGACCTTCGGTCCGATCCTCTCCACAGCCGCTTGCGCACGCTTGGCGTCTGCCTGGGCCTGGTCGCGAATCGCGGTCAGTTCGGCGATGCGGTCCTTCAATGAGAGAGCGGCCATGTTGATGAGGCCGTTTTCAATCGCCTCATAGAGTCGCTTCAGCTTGGCCTCGGCCTCCGTCGCACGCTTGTTGAGTTCGGTGATGTGGCCGCGCCGCCGCTCCACCCATTCTTCGCGCCGATCGAGAAGCTGTTCCAGCAGGACGGACAGGCGCTCGGGATCGAGGATGCGCCGCTCCAGATGATCAATGACGGCTCGGTCAAGCCGGTCCATACGGACGGCAAGCCCCTTGCAGCCGATCTTGCCCATGCGCGCTGTCGTCGAACAGGCGTAGTAGCGATACATGCCGCCGGAGCTGCCCTTGCCGGTCCGGAGCGTCATGGCGCCACCACAGCTGGCGCAGAAGCAGATGCCGGTCAGAAGCGTCGGGCCGCTCACCTCGCGCGGCGGCGTCCATTGGGGGCTTCGCACCTTGAGGTTCGCCTGCACGGCGCGGAATTCAGCTTCGGTGATGATCGAAGGGACCTGGGCGATCGCGTGCTCGGCTTCCGGTTTGGGGGCTCGGGTCTTGTGGTCCCGCGTGTTGAACCGATGCTCCCCGATATAGGTGGTTCGGGTCAGGATCTGATGGACGGAAGCGATCCCCCAGCGCCCGCCATCGCGGGTGCGGATGTTGCGCTCATTGAGGTAAGCGGTGATCGATTTGATCCCCATCGGGCTGCCGTTGCGCTGCGGATCACCCGTCAGGGCCAGCCGGTAGATCAGCCGGACCGTGTCGGCATGGATCGGATCGATCTCCAGCTTCTTCTTGACCTTGGAGCCGCGCTGGCCGGCAATCACGATGCGGTAGCCGATGGGAGGGCGTGAGCCGTTCCAATAGCCCTGACGGGCATTCTCCTTCATCGCCCGCAGGGTGTGCTTCGCATTTTCCTTCGACTGGTACTCGTCAAACAGCGTCATGATCTGGCGCATCATGACGCTCATGGGATCGTCGCCGAGGTCCTGGGTGATGGAGATCAGCCGCACGCCGTTCTTCGCGAGCTTGCGGACATAAAACTCGAACTGGAACTGATCGCGGAAGAAGCGCGAGAAGCTGTGAACGATGATGACGCCGAAGGGTGCGGGCCTCGTCAGGGCGGCATCGATCATCGCCTGAAAGGCGGGACGCCGATCATCGGTAGCGGTATTGCCGGGCTCAACGAACTCCGCGACCCGCTCCCAACCCTTCGCTTGGCAGTAATTTTCGATCTGCCGGCGCTGATCGGGAATGGAGAGATCGCTATCAGCCTGTCGCCCGGTTGAGACGCGGAGATAGAGAGCGGCTCGCTCCGCGATGCCGGTTGTAGCTCCTACATTCCGCTCCACTGCATGTCTGGCCACGTCCGGCGTCTCCTCTCACGGAAGAGGGCCGAACAGCTCGTCGAGCACCTCTGCGAAGTGGGCTTCGATGACCCGCAGCTCGGCTTCCGTTATCGGCAGCACTTGGGGCCAGTCATCGGTTACGCGGATTCTAGCACGGTCAGATTCGATGGGGCGCGGATTATCAGAAGGCCCCGGCGTCTCTCTCGCATAGGCGTAAAGGTCCACCGGCAATGTGCCGTGGGGCGCACGCACGCGGGAACATCGATTTCGGAGCATACGGCATTTGGACATTTCGCCAGTCTGGATGGCTGACGGGCTTCACGAAATAGCCGTTACGCACGCCGCGGCTTCCGATGGTTGCCGGGTGAATGAGACGTGTCAGCTCGGCCGGTCTAGCCGGCCATTTTCCGCTGTCGAGCATGTTCACTTGCTTTCGATCAGCTCGATTGCGGCCCGCACGCAGTTCCGACCCCTTGCGGACCCTCGGCTCCCCTCAGCGACGTCTGCTTTGCGCCGCCTAATCGGCCGTTCAGTCGGATTATGTGCCTTCCTGGAAGCAGTCGTCGTTTAGGTACTCAGTGAACAGCGCTTTGGATACGGTTTGCGCCTGCTTAGAGCGCCTAACAAAACCGTTTGTTAACCATGTCGGCTTGAGTTTGGCTTCATGGTGAAGAAGCTGCTTCCGGATGATTTGTGGGCGGAGA